>NZ_JBHZBG010000003.1:117980-480210 GCF_042754695.1 Nocardia sp. NPDC059195
ACTCGTCGGCGTGAATATACCCGGGATCGGGGGGGTGCCCGTTCGTAGGTTAACCGCGCACTCTATGGGGAGCCCGGGCCTCGCGGGTGGGGTGTCGGATTAGTTGGGGGCGGCCAAACACCCGAGGCCCCGCCACAAGGACTGCTACGTCACTGCCTACCGATCAGGCAGGTTCGATGACCTCGGCAACGGGGTCGTCCGCGTAGAGTTCGGCGATCTCGGCCGCGTACTTCTCGGCGATCACCTTCCGCTTGAGCTTCATGGTCAGCGTCACCTCGTCACCACCGGCCTCCCAGAACACCGGGAGGATCCGGAATCGCTTGACCTGCTCGACCCGTGAGAGCTTCTCGTTCCCCGCGGCCACACCCGCGGCGATCTGTTTGATCACCTCGGAGTTCACGGCCAGCGCCGCGGCCGAGGCATCGGGCAGATTGTGCTGAGCCGCATACGGTTCGGCACTCTCGGCGTCGAGGACGATCAGCGCGGTGTTGAACGGCTGCCCGTCGCCGAGAGTGGCCATGGCACCGATCAGCGGCGTCGATGCTTTGATCGCGTGCTCGATCGTGGTCGGGGACATGTTCTTGCCCGACGCGTTGATGATCAGCTCCTTCTTCCGGTCGACCACCCGGTAGTAGCCGTCCTCGTCGACGGTCACCACGTCGCCGGTGCTCAGCCAGCCGTCGGCGTCGATGGCTTCGGCGGTCTTCTCCGGCTCGCCGCGATAACCCTGCATTACCAGCGGGCCGCGGACGAAGAGCTCACCGTCGTCAGCGATGCGGGATTCCATGCCCGCCAGCAGCCGCCCGACCGTCCCGAGGCGGGTGTCGCGCGGGTGACTCACCGTACAGATGCACGACAGTTCGGACATCCCCCAGATCTCCGAGATCGGCACGCCGAGCCCGGCGAAGAACCCGAGCGTCTGCGGCGGAATCGGCGCGGCACCGGAGAGGGCGAAGCGGACGCGGTCGAAGCCGAGCTTGGCCCGCAACTTGGACAGCACCAACTCGTCGGCCTTGGCCCATTCGGCGGCGACCTCGTCGGGCACCGGCTGCCCGGCCAGCTGGTACTCGCTGCGCTTGGCAGCCACCGACAGTGCCCACTGCATGCCCTGCTTGCGGGTCTGGTCCGGTTCGTTGGCGACCACGAATTCGATGGCGGCCTTGAGCTTCTCCCACACTCGCGGCACCGCACCCCAGATGGTCGGCCGCAGGTCGGCCAGCGCGCCGGCGATCTGCTTGGGGTCCGACACCGAGGTGACCTGGATGCCGAATACCTCCTGGAGGTAGAGCGCGGTCAGCCGGTCGGCGATGTGCGCGCTCGGCATGAACGAGGTGATCGAATCGCCGAACTCGAAGCCCAGCACATCGCCGAGCCCGTAGGCCTGGAACATCAGGTTCGCGTGCGTCGTCTCGACACCCTTCGGGTTGCCGGTGGTACCCGAGGTGTAGATCAGGGTCGCCACATCGTCGGCCGTGACCGCTCGCCACGAGGCATCGAAATCGAAGTCGGGGCTGCCCGCCGCGATCATGTCCGCCACCGGAACGGTTCCTTCGACGGCGTCGTCGATGCAGACGATGTGGTCGAGCGCCACGCCGCTGTCGCGCAGCCGCTGCACGTACTGCGCCTCACAGATGACCACCCGGGCGCCGGCATTGCCCAGCACATGCGCGAGCTGGTCGGCGGCGAGAGTGTTGTAGACGGAGAACGACGTCGCGCCCACGTGTTGCGCACCCACTTCGAGTGGGTAGAACTCGATGCGATTGCTCATCATCAGCGCGACGGTGTCGCCGCGGCGGACCCCGAGTGCGGCCAGGCCGGCCGCGGTGGCACGAACACCGGCCGCGTAGTCGCGCCAGGTCATGGTCGTGGCGTCACCGGGAGTACGCAACGCGATCGCGTCGGGATCGATGGTCGCGTTGTGCTGGAATGCGGCACAGAGGGTTTCGAAACGTGGTGTCGACATGTGTGAGTCTTCCGTTGTTCAGACCGCAGCGGCGGTTTCGGAGTCGATGATCGAAGTGATGAATCGGCCCGCCGCATCGAAGGCGAAGCGCGCCTCCGGTGCCAGCGCGGGCATGACTTGGAAAACATGCATCTGATCGGGCCAGACCTGAAGTTCACAGGCGACGTTCGCGGCACGGAAACGATCGGCCAGTTCGACCGCGTCGGCGGCGAAGTACTCCGCGCTGCCGGTCTGGATCAAGGTCGGCGGCAGTCGCATTCCCCGCTCGGGGCACAGTTCGAGACGTTCACTGGTGAACTGGGCGACCGCTTTGACCGACAAGGGGAATGAGATCACGCCGTCGCGGTTCGCACCCCCGCTCTGCGCGATCTCCAGGCTGAGATCGGCTATCGGGGAGAACAGCACCAACCCAGCCGGGTTGGGCAGCCCCTGGCCCGCGTTGGTGATGGCGAAGTCGGCACTGAGGAAGCCGCCCGCCGAATCGCCGGCGAGCACGATCCGGTCCGGATCGACTCCGCGCCGGAGCAACCACCGGTAGGCCTGCGCCACATCCTGCTGGGCGCAGGGGCTCGGGTACTCGGGGGCCAGGCGGTAGTCCACGACGAACACCGGCATCCTGGCCGCCGTCGAGAGCCGAGACGCCACACCGCGATACGCCGCTGCCGACCCGGCGACGAAGCCGCCGCCGTGAACGTACAGCACGACCGCGTCGGTGCGGGTCACCTTCGGCCCGGTGACCAGCTCGCCGCGTACTGCTCCGTCATCGATGCGATCCACCACCGTTCCGGTCGGACTCGGCCCGACGACGCGCATCGCCGCATCGATCGCCAACCGGGCGAACGGCACAGTCGTGGTGTTGACGGGGATCGCGGCGGCCAGTGGACGTACCGTTCGTTGCGCGACCAGCCTGGCAGCGCGGGTACGCAACGATCCTCGTTCGGGCGCGGTCACCGGCCGACGGCCCGGTCCTCGACGCGCGCGAGCAGATCCCTGACTTTCCCACTGCCTGCGAGCTGGGCGTCGAGCACCACGTTCACCGCGCCGCGCAGCAGCGCGTACGGCTCCCATCCGCTGGGCGCGATGGTCCGGGCTGCGCGCCGCTCGATGCCGTCGGCGATGACGGTCGCGGCGTGGGCCGCGCTGATCCTGACATTCAGTGGCCAGGGCAGCATCTCGCCGAGTTCGCGGCCGATGTCGTCGTCGTCGAGCGTCGCGTGGGTCAGCCCGGTGTCGACGACGCCGAAGTACGCCACGCCGGCGCTCGCGCCTACCGCACTCAGTTCCACCCGCAGCGCGCGACCGAACTGCTCGACCGCGGCCTTGCTCATCATGTACGGCGATCCGGCCATACCCGGCGCGAACGACGCACACGACGACACGACCACCACATGCCCGTGCGCTGCGACGATGTGATCGAGCGCCGGATGCACGGTGTTGAAACAGCCGTCGAGGTTGACGGCCATCACGCGATCGAAATCGCGCGGGTCCATCGAACGCACGGTCGCCGGTGCCGGGGTGACCCCGGCATTGGCGACGACGACGTCGAGGTGACCGAAGGTGTCGACGACCCGCTGGGTGAGCGCGGCCATCGCCGCACGGTCGCGGACGTCGGCCGTAATCGCCAGCGCACGCGCACCGAGTGCTCCCGCGGCTGCCTCGGCAGCGGCTTCGTCCACATCCACGATGGCGACGAACGCGCCGCGGGCGTGGGCGATCCCGGCCAGCTCCAGTCCGATGCCCTGCCCGGCGCCGGTGATCAGCACGGTCTTGTCCCGAAGGTCATAGGAACGGCGCGAGAGCAGGCCGAGTGGGTTGAATGCTGCGATGTCCACTACGCGCTCACCTCGTACGACTCGGAATCGAACGCGCTGGTGCGCGCTCGGTACTCGAAACTCCAGCTCGGGTAGAGGCCGGCGTTGAGCCCGTCCGGTGTGGTGTAGTAGCTGTCACAACCGCCGGTGAGCCAGACCGTGTTCGCGCTACGCCGATGCATCTCCTCGATGAACTCGTCCTGCGTCTGCTGACGCACTTCCACCCGGTGAGCACCCTTGTCGCGCAAGGTCTTCAGCGCATCGACGATGTAGGCGACCTGCGATTCGATCATGAAGATCGCCGACTGGTTACCCACCGCACCGAACGGGCCGAGGGTCAGGAAGAAGTTCGGGAAGCCCGCGATGGCGGTACCGAGGTAGGTTCGGCGGTGCTTGCGCATGATCTCACCGACGGACACCGCGTCGGCGCCGACAATGCGATCGTAGGCCGAGGGTGCCGACTTGAAGCCGGTGCCGTAGATGATCGTGTCGACCGGGATCTCGACTCCGGCTCGGGTGAGGACGGAATGCGGGCGTACCTCGGCGATCCCGTCGGCCACCACCTCGACGTTGTCCTGATCGAGGGCAGGAAGGTACGCGTCGGAAAAGATCGCCCGCTTGCAACCGAGCATGTAGTCCGGCGTCAGCTTCTCGCGCAACTCGGGATCGCGCACCTGGCGCCGCAGCTGCCACCGGCCCAGCATTTCGTAGGGGTGGCGGAACCGATTGTCGACGAAACCGACCAGGCCGAACGATTCGATCGCCGCGTACCAGGCACTCCGGATCGCCTTGCCCGCGAGGGGCACCTTGCGCAGCACGAACCGCTCGACGCCGGAGGTGTGGCGATCCATCCGCGGCACGATCCACGGCGCGGAACGCTGGAACACCGTGAGCGCGGCCACCTTCGGCTGAATTTCCGGCACGAACTGCACCGCGGAGGCACCGGTGCCGATCACCGCCACCCGCTCCCCGGTGAGGTCGTGCTCGTGATCCCAGTGCAGCGAATGGAAAGCCTTGCCCTGGAAGGTGCCGAGGCCAGGAAGGTCCGGGTACTTCGCCTCGGCGAAGATGCCGGTCGCCGAGATCAGGTAATCCGCGGTGAGCTTGCCACCCGAGGTGTCGAGATGCCACCGCGAATCGGCCTCGTCCCAGCGAGCATCGAGCAGTTCGGTGTTGAGCCGGATGTGCCCGACGACATCGAACTTCGTCGCCACGTCCCGGATGTAGTCGAGGATCTCGGCTTGTTGTCCGTAGGTCCGCGACCAGTCGGGATTGGGTGCGAAGGAGTAGCTGTACAGATGCGACGGCACGTCACACGCGGAGCCCGGGTATGTGTTGGCCTGCCAGGTCCCGCCCAGGTCGGCGGCGCGCTCGAGGATCACGAGATCGTCGAATCCGTCCTCGCGCAATTTGATCGCGAGGCCGATACCGCCGAATCCGGCACCGATCACGACGATGTGACGGTGTTCGGTTGCTGTCATCTTCTTTACCGATTCCTTCCATGTAGCAGGGTGACCAGCCGATCGACGATGGCGTCAGTGGTGTCGCCGCGGGTGAACGTGGTCAGCGCCAACGGCAACGGGAATCGTTGCCGGGTGGTGGATTTGGCATAGGTGAATTCCTTCAGGCCATCGGGACCGTGCACCCGGCCGAAGCCGGAATCACCGACGCCGCCCAACGGCAGTCGCGCGATCGTGGCATGTGCGATATAGGCATTGATCGAGGTGCCGCCCGCGCGAAGGCGATCGGCGATCTGCCTGCCGTTGCGGCGGGAGAAGACCGTGCCGCCCAGGCCGTACGCGCCGGCGTTGGCACGTTCCACGGCCTCGTCCATATCCCGCACCCGCGCCACCGTGAGGGTCGGGCCGAAGGTCTCCTCGGTGACGGCCGCGGCATCCTCGGGAACATCGACCAGAATGGTCGGCTGCACGTACTGCCCCTCGATCGCGCCGGCGCCCCCCAGCAGCGCCCGCGCTCCGCGCGACAGCGCGTCCTCGATGTGGTGACGGATGATCGCGATCTGCTTGGGCATGGTGATCGGCCCGACCTTGGCCGTATCGGCTCCCGCGTGCAGATCCTGTGCGCAAGCAACGAGTTTCGTCAGGAACTCGTCGTAGACGTCGGTGTGCACGTAGACGCGCTCCACGCCGAGGCAGGTCTGGCCCGCGTTCGACATTCCGCCCCACACCGCGGCGTCGGCGGCGGCGTCCAGGTCGGCGTCGGCGTCGACGATGAGCGCGTCCTTGCCACCGAGCTCCATCAGCACCGGCGTCAAGGTCTCCGCACAGGCGGCCATGACCCGCTTGCCGGTGGCGGTGGACCCGGTGAAACCGATCTTGCCGACACCGGACCGGCACAGCGCCGCACCGGTCTCCCCCAGGCCCGTGATCACCTGGAACACCGGCTGTTCCGGAACCACCGCGGCGAGCCGCTCAGCGAGCCAGTGCCCTACCCCTGGGGTGTACTCGCTCGGCTTGAACACCACCGCGTTGCCTGCCGCGAGCGCGAAGGACACCGAGCTCAACGGGGTGAATACCGGGTAGTTCCACGGCCCGATCACCCCGACCACCCCGAACGGGCGGTACTCCAGAGTGCACTCCTGATTGACAGTCAGCAGCCCGGGCCGCACCGAGCGCGGTCCGAGTACCCGGCGCGCATTGCCCGCGGCCCACGCGAGGTGTTCGAGCGCCATGACGATCTCGAGCCGGGCGTCGGAGAGCGGCTTGCCCATCTCGTCATGGATGATCTGCGCGAGTTCGTCTCGCCCGCGGACGATCTCGCCGCGCCAGGCGTCGAGCCGTCGCGCCCGCTCGGCGAAGCCGATGCCGGCCCACCAGTCCGCCGCCGGGCGGGCGGCGGCGACCGTGGCCTCGACCTCGGCCGCGGTGTGCACCGGATAGCTGCCGACCACGGCACCGGTCGCGGGCGAGATCACCTCGAAGCTCGACTCGCGCTGCGCGGGCTGGGTTTTCGTCGGTGCCGCCATCAGCGGGACTCCTTTTGCGCGAGGTCGAGCACCCGGCGGGTGATACCCCGGGCGATCGACCCGGTGACCTGTCTATTGAGTGGTCCGCCCGCCCACAGCAGCGGCCGCAGCGCTGCGTCGCCCTCCAGCGCGAACGTCCACGTCAAGCGAGTGCCCGCACCGGTGGGTTCGACGACGATGTCCTCGGCGAAGCGGCGCAGACCTGGAATGGATGCCGCGTCGACGGTGAACGTCATCCGCTTTCCCTCGTCCCAGCGGTAGAAGCGTTCGGTCAGCGCCACCGCACCGGCAAGGGTGACGATGCGGGTGGAGCCGACACCGTGCGGCCGCGGTGAGCACCACCGCATGCCGGTGACCACGCGCGACCACGACACGAGCGCGTCATCGGCACTCAGCGCCGCCCACACCTGTTCGGGTGCCGCGGGAATGTTCACGATATGGACATACCGTCGGGATGCGTTCGCCAGGAAGGCATCGTTCGATTCGGTCAGCGGGAAGGTGCGCCCCATGGACGTCGTCCTTTCGAGGAGTGGTTGCTCTGTTCAGAGGTCGAGCACGAGTGATTCGCCCGCGGCGCGGGACACGCAGGTCAGCATCTGGCTGCTGCGCTCGGAGTCCAGGAGCTTGCGGTCGCGATGCTCTACCGCACCGGCCAGCACCGCGACCTTGCACGTACCGCAGAACCCCTGCCGGCACGAGTACACGACATCCGGGTGCACCCGGGCGATGGCCGCGAGCGCGGTTTCCTCGGCACCGACGCGCACGGTCGTCCCGGAACGCGCCAGAGTCACGTCGAATTCTTTGCCGTCGACCACCGGCAGCGCCGAGAAGCGTTCGGTGTGCAGCGATCCCGTCGGGTTGATCCGGAAGGCGTGACGCTGGGCCGCCGCCAGCACAGGTGGCGGGCCGCAGACGTACACCGACGCGCCGGGTTCGGCGCGGGTGAGCAGTTCGGCGATATCGGGCGTGCCGAACTCGTCATCGGGACGGATGTCGATCCGGCCGCCCGGCATGGCGGCCAATTCCGCCAGGAACGGCATGGTCGCGCGCGACCGCCCGAGGTAGATCAGCTGCCAGCGTGCTCCGGCCCGGGCCGCTGCCACGACCATGGGCAGGATGGGGGTGATCCCGATGCCGCCGGCCACGAAGAGGTAGGAGGGCGCGGTGATGAAGTCGAAGGCGTTGCGGGGACCACGAATACGAATCGTGTCCCCCACCGCCAGCTGCTCGTGTACCTCGACGGATCCCCCTTCGCCGTCGGCGATGCGACGCACCGCGATCCGGTACCGGCGACGGTCTTCGGGGTCACCACACAGGGAGTACTGACGCTGCTTGCCCGAGGGCAGCACGACGTCGAGGTGCGAACCCGGCCGCCAGGGCGGGAGGAGTTCACCGGCAGGCGAGGTCAAGGTCAGACCGACCACGTCCTCGGCAACGGATTGGACCTGCGCGACCATCAGCGGGATCTCGAATCCACTGTGGCGCACCGGATTCGGCTTGGAAATCAACGGCGCGGCCCGACCGGCTACGAACAGCTGCAGGTAGCCGTCGGCCAGCGCGCCCAGCGCACGCAGCATGACGGGTGGCGTGTGCGCCTGCGAACTCACCGCCGCCGTCACTGCTCGGCCGCGCGGGCCGCGGGTGAATGAGCCAGGTAGCGCAGCGCGCGATCCATCGGCCCCAGCTGGGACGGATGGAAGCCCGGCCGCAGGTACCGCGGGATCTCGCTGATGAAAATACCGAAGTTCGGCACGACGCCACGGGCGGTCGCCCGAACCAGCTGCATCGGCCAGAACGCACCCTTCCGCGGGGCGGGATCTTTGGCATACAGATAGGCCGACGACACCAGGAAGGTAGCCAACAGCGTCGCACTGGCGGCCACCGCCGTGCGCGCCTTGCGCGCATAGCTGCCGTCGACGTACATGTAGGCGTCATAGACCACGCTGCGGTGCTCGACTTCCTCGGCGCCGTGCCAGCGGATCAGATCCAGCATGGTCGGATCCATCCCGAGGTCCTCGAACTTGTCGTTCTCCAGCAACCACTGGCCGATGACCGCGGTGTAGTGCTCCATCCCGGCGAACAGCGCCAGGCGCTCCTTGAGCCATTCCTCCTTCGCCCGACCGGTCAGGCCGTGGTCACCGAGGATGCGATCGACGAACCAGGCGAAGGTCTTGACCATCGCCTCGACATCGAGGCCGATCGACTGCAGATGATCGCGCGCACCGGCGTGACTGCTGGCGTGCATCGTCTCCTGACCGACGAAACCCTGCACCTCCTCGCGCAGCCGCCGGTCATCGATGTAGGGCAGCGACTCGGCCAGCGCTTGCGCCATCGCGCGCTCGCCTTCCGGCAGCACCAGGTGCATGACATTGATGACATGGGTCGCGAAGACCTCGCCCGGGATGTAGTGCATCGGCACATCACCGAAGTCGAAGTGCACGTCCCGCGCGTTGATCGCGTGCGCTTCCTCGCGGTGATGACGCCTCGTTGCGTCAACTGCATGAGCCATGTCACAACGATACGATGCAACATATTCAATTGCAATGTTGCGGCAACAAAAAGCGTCGCTCTGTTGCATCAACCGCCTGGTTGCTACCGTTGACGGCATGACCACGGCCCACGTGACCTCGACAAGTGCTCCCGAATCCGACGATTCCGACTCCGTGGAGTCCCGCATCCTCGACGCGGCACTGGTCCAGTTCGGGCACGTCGGGGTCAAGAAGACGACGATCGAGGACATCGCCCGCCAGGCCAGGGTCGACCGGGCCACGGTCTATCGGCGGATCGGGTCGCGCGACGACGTGGTCGGCGCCGTCTTCGCCCGCGAGGTCACGCGCGTGCTGACGGACCTGACCAGCCTGCCGAAACAGCATGACAACCTCGACGACCTGGTAGCCGACATCCTGGTGACCGTCGTCCGCCGCTGGCGCGAACACCCGCTGGTCAACCGCCTGCTGCTGCTCGAACCCGAACGAGTGCTACCCCGCCTCACCAACGACAGCGCTACCACCATCGCGTTGTCGATCGCGACCACCGAATCCATCCTGCTCGAGGCGATCGCCGCCGGACAGCTCGTCGAACCCCCGAACCTCAGCGCTCGCACGGAAGTCCTCTGCCGGGTGGTGCACTCGATGATTCTGGCGCCGTCCGGCGTGCTTCCACTGAGCACCGACCAAGAACTCCGCGACTTCGCCCGAACGCACCTCGTGCCGATCATCACACACTGACCGCTACGGCGATGCCCCCGGAATTCCGGCACTCAGGTGCCCGGTGCCGCGCGAAGCCGAGGTTCCGGCCCGCCACCGTGGAGGCCAACTACAAGGCGCCAACGCTGGAGAAGATCGAGTACGACTCGCCCTGCGTAATGCCCTGATACGCAATTGCTCTCGGCCCCCGCACCGAAGTTCGGTGCGGGGGCCGAGTCGTCTCCGGGCCCGCCTGGGTCGAGGACGCCCGCTGAGGTCAGTGAGTCGTTCCAGAAGGTAGCGCCCGAAACCACGCGCTCCCCCACGCGCTGAGATACTCTGAGACCAATCTACTCTCTTGGTATCAACCGAAGGATTGCCGATGTTCGACTTCGACCTCGTTCTTCAGGAATTGGACAAGCCCCGATTGCGGCAGCCGCTACCGGAGTTCCTGCCGTCGAATCGTGGTGCGCGCACCCGCGTCGTCCCCGAAGACGAACTGAGCCGGATGCACCGCAACTGGTTCATCGAGCTCGAACGCCGCATCGAGTTCCTCGCCGGTCACGGCATCGACGTCGCGTGGCTCTACGAATGGGCGGCGAAGTACACGTGGAGTTGGCTGACCCAGGACATGAGCCGCAACCACGAGATCTACACCCACGATCTGCGGTATGTGGATCCGACGACGTTCGGGCGGACGATGGTCGGTCTCGACGAGTTCGTCGAATACAACATGTCGTTCTTCGATGCGATCTCGAACTGGCGATACGACCCGTTCCCCGATCAGATGTACATCGACGTCACGCCCGACGGCGAAACCCGCCTGGTCGTCCGGTACATGGGCAGCGGCTTCTTCGACGGCACGCTGCGGCTCTATCCCTACGACGACACGGCGCCGGCGTTGCAAGGTATGGGCACCTTCGTGCAGGCGTGCGCGGTCGACCGCTATCATTTCACCCCTGACGGCCTGATGTATTTCGGCGAAACACTGTGGGACTTCATGGATATGGCACAGACAGCGGGCATCGCGCCCCGCGACGACAGTTGGCAGTTCAAGGCGATCATGCAAGCCGCGCGGCTCCCCGGCCTGGCCCAGCGGTTGCGGGGCCGGGTCCCGAAGCTATGACGGCACCGGCCGACCCGTACGTCGACCGCATCCTCGACGCCGCCTTCGCGCTGTTGACACGCCACGGGCTACGGCGGACGACGATCGCCGACGTCGTCCGCGAGTCCGGGGTGTCGAAAGCGACCGTGTTCCGGCGGTTTCCAGGTCGGGCAGAACTGTTCGACACCCTGATGGCCCGCGAGGTCGCGCGCTTCCTCAGCGACCTCGCGGTACGGCTCGACGCCGTCGACGATCCGGTCGACCGGCTGGTGGAGACCTTCGTCCGGTTCTGCGAGGTCGCTCCACACAACGTCGTGCTGCGGCGTCTCGTCGAAACGGATCCCGAGACCGTCCTGCCGCAACTGACGACGCAGGCCGAGCCGATTCTCGCCTTCGGTCGAGCGTTCATGGTCGGTGAATTGAAGAAGCTGACCGAGGCCGGTTACCGCCTGACGGCCTCGCCGGAGGTCTGCACCGATCTGATCACCCGGCTATCGCACTCGTACATCTTGCTGCCACCGACGTTGCCGGATTTCGCAGATCTGGAACAGATCAGAGACCTCTTCCGTGCCACCGTCGTTCGGATGATCGTCGCAGACTGACCGGCACACAGGCACCCCATCGGGAGTATCCGCCCACCCGTGAACCCCGCGGTTCCCTGACGAGCCGGTATCCACGGTGATCTCCGGGGACGGCAGAGGCCCCGCCTCGGATGTCTCCGACGCGGGGCCTCCAACGAAAAGAGCTGCTACGAGCTACTTTTCAAGCACTACTTCTGCGCGGCCTTGAACTCGCGGCGGCGGCGGTGCAGGATCGGCTCGGTGTAGCCGTTGGGCTGCGTGGTGCCTTCCAGGACCAGTTCCTTGGCGGCCTGGAACGCGATGTTGTCGTCGAAGTTCGGGGCCAGCGGGCGGTAGGTCTTGTCGTTCGCGTTCTGGCGGTCGACGACCGGGGCCATCCGCTCGAGGCTGGCGATCACGTCGGCTTCGGAGACGATGCCGTGGCGCAGCCAGTTGGCGACCAGCTGGCTCGAGATGCGCAGGGTGGCACGGTCTTCCATCAGGCCGATGTCGTTGATGTCGGGCACCTTGGAGCAGCCGACACCGTGATCGATCCAGCGGACCACGTAGCCCAGGATGCCCTGGGAGTTGTTGTCCAGCTCCTGACGCTTCTCCTCCTCGGTCCAGTCGGTGGACTGAGCCAGGGGGATCTCGAGGATCTGGTCCACGGTGGCACGCGGGCCGCCCTTGGCGATCTGCGACTGCTGCTTGAACACGTCCACCAGGTGGTAGTGGGTGGCGTGCAGGGTCGCGGCGGTCGGCGAGGGCACCCAGGCGGTGTTGGCGCCGGACTTCGGGTGCACGATCTTCTGCTCGAGCATGCCTGCCATCAGGTCGGGCATGGCCCACATGCCCTTGCCGATCTGCGCCTTGCCGGGCAGACCCTTGGCCAGGCCGGTGTCGACGTTCCAGTCCTCGTAGGAGGTGATCCAGGTCTGGGCCTTCATCTCGGCCTTGCGGACCATCGGCCCGGCCTCCATGGAGGTGTGGATCTCGTCGCCGGTGCGGTCGAGGAAGCCGGTGTTGATGAACACCACGCGGTCCTTGGCGGCCTCGATCGAGCCGGCGAGGTTGACCGTGGTGCGGCGTTCCTCGTCCATGATGCCGACCTTGAGGGTGTTGCGGGTCAGGCCGAGGACGTCCTCGATCCGGCCGAACAGCTCGTTGGTGAACGCGGCCTCGTCGGGGCCGTGCATCTTCGGCTTCACGATGTAGACCGAGCCGGTGCGGGTGTTGGCGCGCGAGGCGGTGCCGTTGAGCGAGTGCACGGCGATCAGCGAGGTGATCAGGCCGTCGAGGATGCCCTCGGGCACCTCGTTGCCGTGGGCGTCGATGATCGCGTCGGAGGTCATCAGGTGGCCCACGTTGCGCACGAACAGCAGCGAACGACCGTGCAGCACCAGCTCGGAGCCGTCGAGCGCGGTGAACACGCGGTCGGGGTTCATGGTGCGGGTGAAGGTCTTGCCGCCCTTGGAGACTTCCTCGGCCAGGTCGCCCTTCATCAGGCCGAGCCAGTTGCGGTAACAGACGACCTTGTCGTCGGCGTCGACCGCGGCGACCGAGTCCTCGAAGTCCATGATCGTGGTGAGCGCGGACTCCAGGACGATGTCCTTGACACCGGCGGTGTCGGTGGAGCCGATCGGCGAGGTGGCGTCGACCTGGATCTCGATGTGCAGACCGTTGTGCTTGAGCAGGATCGAGGTCGGGGCCTCGGGGTCACCGAGGTAGCCCAGCAGCTGCGACGGGTCGGCCAGGCCGATGTCGGTGCCGTCTTCCAGGCCGATCTCGAGCTCGCCGTCGACGATCTTGTAGTAGGCCGAACCGAGGTGCGAGCCGGTGATCAGGGTCACGGCGTCGTCGAGGAAGTTACGGCCCCACTCGATGACCTTGTCGCCGCGCACGCGGTTGTAGCCGCTGCCCTTCTCGGCGCCGTTGGCCTCGGGGATGGCGTCGGTGCCGTAGAGCGCGTCGTAGAGCGAACCCCAGCGCGCGTTGGCGGCGTTGATCGCGAAGCGCGCGTTCATCACCGGCACCACGAGCTGCGGGCCCGCGGTGGTGGCGATCTCGGCGTCGACGTTGCCGGTGCCGATCTGGAACGGCGCCGGCTCGGGCCGCAGGTAACCGATCTCGGTCAGGAACTGCTTGTAGGCGGCCTTGTCGTAGCCGGTGCCCTGGTTCTCGCCGTGCCAAGCATCGAGCTTGCCCTGGAACTCGTCGCGCTCAGCGAGCAGAGCGCGGTTACGCGGGGCGAGGTCGTTGATGATCTGCTCGGCACCGGCCCAGAACGCGGCGGAATCTACGCCGGTACCGGGGAGCGCCTCGTTCTCGATGAAATCGTGGAGAACGCTCGCCACCTGGAGCCCGCCGACCTGAATCCGCTCTGTCATCTGATGCCTCACTTTGGTGAAAACCGGGTGGGAATAGTCGATGTCATGTTACCCGTGGGTAGCGGTGACACCTCGCGTGGGTTCGAACGCCCTGCGGGCTCCGTCCATTCCGCCACGCCGAGCCGCCGAGGTCGACGACATGGGCGCGGCGGATCGCCCCTTGATTGTAGGTGCGCGGACAATTAATGTACTGATCGGAACATTAAGTCGCGAGGCGGACCGAACGGAGGCGCCGTGACAACCGAACCGTCATCCCCTGTGCGTCGTCGCGGCCGTCCCCGCGCCACCGAGCGCGCGGACACGCGTGAGCGGATCCACCACGCGGCGCTCGAGCTGTTCGCCGAACGCGGTTTCCACGCCACCGGCGTCGCCGAGATCGGCGCGAGAGCCGACGTCCAGCGGGGTGCGCTGTACTACCACATCGGGTCGAAGGAAGACCTGCTGTGGGCGATCCTGCGCGACTACACCCGGCTGCTGCTCGCCGATGCCGAACGCATCGTCGAGGTCGACGCCGACCCCGTCGAGACCCTGCGCCGGCTGATTCGCAGCCATGTCGAACTGATCGTCACGCATCGGCGCGCGGTGGCCGTGCACCTGCGTGATGCCGGCGCACTGACCCACGAACACGCGGTCGTCCTGCAGCAGCTACGCGATCGGCTGCAGCATCACTGGCAAGACGTCATCGACGCGGGCCACGCGGCCGGGCAACTGCGCACCGCCGACCACATCGTCACCAACGGCATGCTCGGCATGCTCAATTCCCTCGGCTACTGGTACCGCGAGCGCGGCACCCACTCCCCCGCCGAGATCGCCGACATCCTCACCGACACCGTCCTGTCCGGGCTCCGCGCCACGGGCGACACCACGAAAGGCTGACCATGGCTTGGGATTTCGAGACCGATCCGGACTACCAGCGCAAGCTCGACTGGGTGGCGGAGTTCGTCCGCACCGAGGTCGAACCCCTGGATCTGCTCTACCCCAATCCCTATGACCGGACCGACCCCGAGATCCGGGCGCTGATGCGGCCACTGCAACAGCAGGTCAAGGATCAGGGCCTGTGGGCCTGCCATCTCGGCCCCGAACTCGGCGGTCCCGGTTTCGGCCAGCTGAAGCTGGCGCTGCTCAACGAAGTGCTCGGCACCTCGATGTGGGCGCCGCTCGTCTTCGGTTGTCAGGCACCGGATTCCGGCAACGCTGAGATTCTGGCGCACTTCGGCACCGAGGAACAGAAGGCGAAATACCTGCAGCCGTTGCTCGACGGCGAGATCGGCTCCTGCTACGCGATGACCGAACCCACCGGCGGCTCGGATCCGACCGCGTTCCGCACCACCGCGGTGCGCGACGGTGACGAGTGGGTGATCAACGGCGAGAAATGGTTCAACTCCGCCGCCGAGTTCGCCACCTTCCACATCGTGATGGTGGTGACCGACGCCGAAGCCGAACCGCACCAGCGGTTGTCGATGTTCATCGTGCCCGCCGATGCGCCGGGCCTGGAACTGGTGCGCAACTTCACCGTGCCCGGGTTCAGCGAACACGAAGCGCACCTGCGATTCACCGATGTCCGGGTGCCCGCCGATCATCTGCTCGGCGCGGAAGGCGCGGGGTTCATCGTCGCGCAGACCCGTCTCGGCGGCGGCCGGGTGCACCACGCGATGCGCACGGTCGCGCTGGTACGTAAAGCCTTCGACATGATGTGCGAGCGCGCGGTGTCGCGCCCGGCCCGCAAGGGTGTAGTCGGCGGCTTCCAGATGACCCAGGAACGCATCGCCGACAGCTGGATCCAGATGGAGCAGTTCCGCCTGCTGGTCCTGCGCACCGCCTGGCGGATCGACCAGGCCGCGGACTACCGCGCCGTCCGCAAGGACATCGCCGCCATCAAGATCGCCATGCCGACCGTCATGAACGACATCGCCCGCCGCGCACTGCATCTGCACGGCGCGATGGGCGTGAGCACCGACCTCCCCTTCCTCGACATGACCACCTACGCCGAGGTCATGGCCATCGCCGACGGCCCGACCGAGGTCCACAAGATCACCCTCGCCAAGGAAGTGCTCAAGAACTACGCGCCGGGGGATCCGGTGTATCCGAGTGGCTACCGGCCCGCCCTGCGCGAACAAGCCCGCGATCTGGTGGCGCGCAGGCTGGAACACGAGGTCGGCAACCACTGAAGGTCCCCGATCCGCGGGTGAGCACGAACTAACCTGCCTCGCATGGGCGGTGTCAGCAAACCCGGGGACAACGGCACTGAACCAACACCTACCGAGACCGCGCACGACGTGGTCCCGGTACACCCCGTTGCCGACCGGCGCTCGGTCAACAAGCCGGTGTTCCTGCTGGCGGCCGGCGCCGTGCTCGCCTTCGGGATCTGGGCGCTGGCCGCACCGGCGAGCGCCGAGACCGTCGTCGGCGAGGTCAAGACCTTCATCTCCACCTGGTTCGGCTGGTGGTACTTCGCGCTCGCCACCGCCATTCTCGGCCTCGTCGTCTTCCTCGGCGCCAGCCGGTACGGCAACTACCGGCTGGGGCCGGAGGAATCACGGCCGGAGTACAGCCTGTTCTCCTGGACATCGATGCTGTTCGCAGCGGGGATCGGCATCGACTTGATGTTCTTCTCGGTCGCCGAGCCCGTCTACAACTACCTGCACCCTCCGCTCGGCCCGCCCGAAACCAACGAGACCGCCCGCGACGCGGTCGCCTGGACGATCTTCCACTACGGCATCACCGGCTGGGCGATGTACGCGCTGATGGGTGGCGCGCTGGCCTACTTCGCCTTCCGGCACAATCTGCCGCTGACGATCCGTGCCGCGCTCTATCCGATCTTCGGCAAGCGGGTACACGGCCGCTGGGGCGACGCGATCGATGTAGCCGCGGTACTCGGCACCATCTTCGGCATCGCCACTTCGCTGGGCATCGGCATCGTCCAGCTCAACTACGGCCTGCACGAACTGTTCGGCATCTCCCAGGGCAAGGCCGCCCAGATCGGGCTGATCGCCCTGTCGGTCGCCATCACCACGATCTCGGCCACCACCGGCGTCGACAAGGGCATCCGGCGATTGTCGGAGCTCAATGTCATCATGGCGATTGCCCTGCTGGTCTACATCCTGGTGGCGGGCAACACGGACTTCCTGCTCAACGGCCTGGCGCAGAACGCGGGCGACTATCTCTCGACCCTGCCCGGCCGGACTCTCGACACCTTCGCGTGGGAACGCAATCCGGAGACGGCGAACGCGCCGTCGAGCTGGCTGGACAGCTGGACGCTGTTCTTCTGGGCGTGGTGGGTCGCGTGGGCACCGTTCGTCGGCCTGTTCCTCGCGCGCATCTCACGCGGACGCACGCTGCGCCAGTTCATCTTCGGTGTCCTCGTCGTGCCGTTCAGCTTCACCCTGCTGTGGATCTCGGTCTTCGGCAACAGCGCGCTCGAGGTCGCCAGAGACGACAAGACCTTTGCCGAGCAGACCGCGGCCAGAGCCGAACTCGGCTTCTACTCCCTGCTCGAGCAGTATCCCGGCGCGACCCTGCTGCTCGGGATCGCGACCATCACCGGGCTGCTCTTCTACGTGACGAGCGCCGACTCTGGATCGCTGGTCATGGGCAATTTCACCTCGAAACTGCCTGACCCGATGGCTGATTGCGCGCGCAGCACCCGCATCTTCTGGTCAGCCGCGATCGGTCTGCTGACTCTGTCGATGTTGTTCGCCGGTGCGGGCGGATCCATCAAGACCCTGCAGAACGCCACCATCATCATGGGGTTGCCCTTCTCGTTCGTGCTGGCGCTGATCGGCATCGCGATGCTGCGCGCCGTGCGCAACGAGTCCTACAAGCTCGACAGCTACCGCACCTCCCTGCCCAAGGCCTTCGCGTCCGGCCGTGGCCCGGCCGAACCGAGCAGTTGGCGACGCAGGCTGCTGGCGACCATCCACTATCCGGGGGCAGCGGCGAGCCGCAAGCTCATCACCGGCACCGTCGTTCCAGCGATGCACGATGTCGCGGCGGAATTCGACCGGATGGGCATGACGGCGACCATCGACGATTCCCAGGCCGGCGAGGGGCTGCCGTCGCCACGCCTGGTGGTCGATCAGGCCAACGAACCCCGGTTCGAATACGGCGTGTGGCCGGTGTCCGCACCGACCCCGACCTATGCCGTGCTCGCGCAGCGGTCCGGCGATCGGTACTTCCGCTGCGAGGTCTACCTGGCCGAGGGATCGCAGGGCTACTCACTCAACGGCTACAGCCGCGAACAGGTCATCGGCGACATTCTCGACCAGTACGAACGCCACCTCGGCTATCTGCACCTGCGCCGGACGGCGACAGATCACCACGAGCCCGAAGCCGGCGACACCGAGAGCGATCTGTGAAGGGATCCATCATGAGCGACACCCTCTATATCGACGGCTCCTGGCGACCGTCTGTTTCCGGGAATACTCGCGATATCCGTTGTCCGGCAGACAATTCCCTTGTCGGCGTCGTCGCCGAGGCAGACCGAGACGACACCGTAGCCGCGATCGCCGCGGCCCGCCGAGCCTTCGACGACGGGCCGTGGCCCCGAACCAGCGCCGCCGAACGGGGTGACCTGCTACTGCGCGTCGCCGACGCGATCGACGCCAGGCGAGCCGAGTTCGCACGCGCGGAAACCCTCGACACCGGCAAGCGACCCTACGAGTCCGACATCGACATGTCCGACATCGCCCACTGCTTCCGGTATTTCGGCAAGCTCGCCGCCGACGACGCCGGCCGTGTCGTCGACGCGGGCTCCCCCGACATCGACTCCCGCATCGTCTATGAACCGGTCGGCGTCTGCGGGTTGATCACGCCGTGGAACTACCCGCTGTTGCAGGCGGCCTGGAAAGTCGCCCCGGCGTTGGCGGCAGGCAATACCTTCGTGCTCAAACCGGCCGAGCTGACCCCCCACACCGCGATTCTGCTGATGTCGGTGCTCGACGACCTCGGTGTGCCTCCCGGAGTGTGCAATCTGGTGCTCGGAGCGGGCGCCACCGCGGGTGCGCCGCTGTCGGAGCATCCCGATGTCGACCTGGTCTCGTTCACCGGCGGGCTGGCCACCGGCAAGATCATCGCTCGTGAGGCGGCCGCCACGGTCAAGAAAGTGGCACTCGAACTGGGTGGCAAGAACCCGAATGTCGTGTTCGCCGACGCCTGCGACACCGACGACCGGCTGGCCGCGAGCGTGGACAACGCACTGAACGCGGCGTTCCTGCACTCCGGCCAGGTGTGTTCGGCGGGTGCGCGCCTGGTGATCGAGGAATCGGCACACGACCGTTTCGTCGACGAGTTGGTGCGCCGTGCCGAGCAGATCCGGCTCGGGTTGCCCTTCGCCGAGGGCACCGAGGCCGGGCCGCTGATCTCGGCGGCCCATCGCGACAAGGTGAACGCCTATGTCGAACAGGCCCGCGCCGAGGGTGCCGTCATCCGCACCGGTGGTGCGTTCGCCACCGGCGACGAGGGCTCCGGGAATCTCGACAACGGCTGGTTCTACCTGCCGACGGTCATCGACGGCGCCACCCGCGCGATGGCGTGTGTGCACGACGAAGCGTTCGGGCCCACTGTCACCGTGGAGACCTTCACCACCGAGGACGAGGCCGTCACCATCGCCAACGACACCGAGTACGGTCTCGCGGGCGCGGTGTGGTCCGGTGACGCCGCACGCGCGCGCCGCGTCGCCGCCCGGCTGCGCCACGGCACGGTGTGGGTCAACGACTTCGGGCCGTATCTGCCGCAGGCCGAGTGGGGTGGTTTCGGCCGATCGGGCGTCGGCCGCGAGCTCGGGCCCTCCGGGCTGCACGAGTATCGCGAAGCCAAGCACGTCTATGAGAATCTCCGGCCGGGTGTCACCGGCTGGTTCGCCGACCGGGAGGAACAACGGTGAGCGCATACGACTACGTGATCGTCGGCGGGGGCTCCGCGGGCGCGGCCGTCGCCGCCCGGTTGTCGGAGGATCCGTCGGTGACGGTCTGCCTGCTCGAGGCGGGACCGTCCGATGTCGACGACCCGGCGATCCTGCGGCTCGACCGCTGGATGGAACTCCTCGAATCGGGCTACGACTGGGATTACCCCATCGAGCCGCAGGAGAACGGCAATTCGTTGATGCGCCACGCCCGTGCCAAGGTGCTCGGCGGCTGCTCCTCGCACAACAGCTGCATCGCGTTCTGGGCGCCGCGCGAGGATCTGGACTCCTGGGAACGCGACCACGGCGCCACCGGCTGGGGCGCCGATTCGGTGTATCGGCTGTATTCGCGGATCGAGACCAACGACGGCCCCGGCGAGCACCACGGCCGCCGGGGTCCGGTGCACATCATGACGGTGCCGCCGAACGATCCGTGCGGTGTGGCCGTGCTCGACGCCTGCGAGGCCGTCGGCATCCCTCGCGCCGAGTTCAATGCCGGAAACACAGTTATCAACGGCGCCAACTTCTTTCAGATCAACAGCCTTCCGGACGGCACGCGCTCGTCGTCGTCGGTCAGCTATCTGCACCCTAATCTGGACCGGTCCGGCCTCACCATCCGCACCGGCGCGTGGGTGAAGAAGATCGTGATCGACGGTGGACGCGCCGTCGGGGTCGACCTGACCGACAACGCGTTCGGGCGCACCACCCGGATCACCGCGCACCGCGAGGTGATCGTGAGCGCCGGTGCCATCGACTCACCGAAGCTGCTCATGCTTTCCGGCATCGGCCCCGCGGATCACTTGCGCGAGAACGGAATCGAGATCATCACCGACTCGCCCGGGGTCGGCGCGCATCTGCAAGACCACCCGGAGGGGGTGATCGGTTTCGAGACAACGCGGCCGATGGTGCGCCACTCCACGCAGTGGTGGGAAGCAGGCATCTTCACCACGACCGTCGACGAACTCGACCGGCCGGACCTGATGATGCACTACGGCAGTGTGCCGTTCGACATGCATACGCTGCGGCAGGGATACCCGACCGCCGAGAACACCTTCTGCCTTACCCCCAACGTCACCCACGCTCGTTCCCGCGGCACCGTGCGGCTGCGTTCGCGCGACTTTCGCGACAAGCCGCGCGTCGACCCGCGCTACTTCACCGACCCCGAGGGCCACGACCTGCGGGTGATGATCGCCGGCCTGCGTAAGGCGCGCGAGATCGCCGCGGCGGCACCGCTGTCGGACTGGGTGAAGCGCGAGTTGTATCCGGGGCCGCAAGTACAGACCGATGCCGAACTGGCCGACTACATCCGCCGGACCCACAACACCGTCTACCACCCGGTGGGCACGGTCCGCATGGGCGCGGTCGACGACCCGATGAGCCCGCTCGACCCGCGGCTGCGGGTCAAGGGCGTCGACGGTCTGCGAGTCGCCGACGCCTCGGTGTTCCCCGCGCACACCACGGTGAACCCGAACATCACCGTCATGCTGGTCGGTGAACGCTGCGCCGAACTCGTCGCCGCCGACCGAGAATAAATCAGCCGACCCCTGTCCGCGCAGAAGCTCGCCACCTCGTCGCCTACCGATCGAGGTCTCAGTCCACTCGCCGCACGTCGGTGGTCGCGGCAGTGACCAACGCTCCGTCCTGACCGCGAGGATCTAGGGCGGCGAGGGGTCGTCCGTCGCGGTCCACGAGCGTCGAGCGGGGCTCGTCGGCAGTGAAGGCATGATTTTCTCCCCACTGCCGCAGTGCGACGATGGTGGTGAACAGATCCCGGCCGGCGCCGGTCAGCTCATAGACGTGCCGTTTGCCACCCGGGGTTGCGCTGGTGGTGAGGATGCCGTCCTCGACGAGTCGGCGTAGGCGGTCGGCGAGGATGTTGCGCGCGATCCCGAGCCGCTGCCGGAATACGGTGAACGACGCAGGTCCGGCCATGGCGTCACGCACGATGAGCAGGCTCCACCGGTCACCCACCAGGTCGACGGTACGTGCGACCGGGCAGGTGGGGTCGGTCCATTCGCGGTCGGCGCCGGACGCTGGTGCCATGGGGCCACCTCCTTATGAGTTGCAATTCGAAACCATTATTGCTTACCGTGAATTGGTTTCATTTTGCTACTCTTTGGAGGTCTGATGGCGACAGGAGTCACGCGAGCACAGCGGTTGGTGCTGGCGACGGTGTGCGCCGCGGCGGTATCCACGATGTACGCGATCCAGCCGGTACTGGCGGTGGCGGGCCCCGAATTGGGGTTGTCGCCGGAGTCGTTGGGTGTCCTGATCGCCGCCGGGCAGATCGGATACTTCGCCGGGCTGATTCTGCTGGTGCCCCTCGGCGATCTCGTGAACCGACGTCGGCTCATCGGTGGACTGCTTGCGCTCACTTCGGTCGGGGCCGCGATCACGGCCGCCGCGCCGAACGGCGCTATCGCGGTGGCCGGACTTGCGCTCGCCGGGGTGTTCGCGGTCGTCACACAGGTGACAGTCGCCTACGTCGCCGCCGTCTCCGCGCCCGGTGTACGCGGCCGCAATATCGGCGCTGTCACGTCAGGTGTCGTGATCGGCATCCTCGGGGTCCGGGTCGTCGCGGGGTTGCTGGGTGACACGCTCGGCTGGCGCGCGGTCTATGTCCTGCTCGCCGTGCTGTGCGCGGGGCTCGCCGTCGTCACCCGAGGGTGCTTGGCCCCGGACATCAGGACATCCGGTGATCGATACACACAGATTCTGCGGTCGATGGGACGCCTCGTGACCTCGGATCGACTGTTCCTGAGCCGGGGCTTGATCACCTTCTTCCTCTTCGCCTCCTTCGGATCGCTGTGGAGCGGCCTCGCGCTCCCGCTCGGTGCGCGACCCTGGTCCTTCGGCACCACCGAGATCGGACTGTTCGGATTGGCGGGACTCGCGGGAGCCCTCGGCGCGGGCCGGGCGGGCAGGTGGGCCGATGCCGGTCACGCCCAACTGATCAGCGGGTGGTCGCTACTGATGCTCGCCGCGTCTTGGCTGCTCATCGCACAGACCGGGCCGACGCTGGCGCTGCTCGTCGTCGGCGTCGTGGTGCTCGACTTCGCCGTCCAAGCCGTGCATGTGAGTAGCCAGCATCTGCTGACCACCGCACACCCCGACCGCGCCGGCAGCGTCATCGGCGCCTACATGGCCTTCTACTCGCTGGGTTCGGCCCTCGGCGCGGTCACGACGGCCTGGGCGTACACCTCGTGGGGATGGTGGGCGTCTTGCCTGACAGGTGCCCTCTACGCCCTGGCCGGTTTCGCCGTGTGGGGGTCGGCCCAGCTCCGGATGCGCGGCCGTCGGCCGAAAATAAATCAGCCGACATTTCGGGCACGGTATGTCACCATGATTTCACGCAGGTGATTCGCATCGGGCGAGAACCGACAAGCAGCATCGAGAGGAGGAGACGGCCGTGAAACAGCAAGCGCCACAGCGAGAATCGGATAAGACCTATCGCCGCGCAAATTCGGTCCATAGCGCGATACGCCTGGATATCGATGGCTCCGGCCGTCTCCTGGTTGTGGCCTGACCGGCCCGAGCCCCTTCTGCTCCTGATTTTCACTTCTCTCGAAACATGGTGATTCCCATGATGATTCGTCATGCCGTCGACCCGACGGTGCCCGCTGCCGACACCTGGATACACACCAGGGTGCTCGTGCTGAATGCCAGCTACGAGGCCCTCGACGAGATCACCGCCGATCGGGCCGTGACATTGCTGATCAGCGGCGCCGCGGAGACCGTGATCGAGCGGGTGCCACCCTTCCCGATCCGGTCGCAACACCTGGTGATCGGGTTGCCGGAGACGATCCGGTTGGTGCGCTATGTCTACCTGGCACACGTGGCGCCGATCGGTGATGACAGCCGGGCCACGCTGTCCGGAGTGTTGCGCCGCGACAAGCACCGGTGCGGCTACTGCGCTGATTGGGCGCACACCGTCGACCACATCCGCCCCCGCAGCCGGGGCGGACCCAATACCTGGAGCAATCTCGTCGCCTGTTGCGCACCGTGCAATGCAGGAAAGGCCGACCGCACCCCGGAAGAGGCGGGGATGCGGCTGCTGTGGGAGCCCAAGGCTCCCGACCCGCTCGCCCGTAAGCAGCGCCGGATCTGGAAGGAGTACGCGCCGTGACCACCACCGAATTCGCACTGACCGAACTGCTGACCCTGTCCGATTCGGGGCAGTGGCATCGCGCCGCCTGCCGCGGTGACCCCAACCACGAGGCGTGGTTTCCGTACCCGTCGCAGGACTTCGACTACGCCCGCCGGATCTGCGCCGGTTGCCCGTTGCTCGCGGGGTGCACCGAGTACGCGGCGCAGACGGGTCAGTCGGGGGTGTGGGGCGGTCGCGAATACGACCGCGGCCGCGTGATTCGAGCGTGATCGCCCTTCGGCCGGGTGCCGGCACCGACATCCGGCCGCACTCGGGCCCAGCCACGTGGCTGTGACCTGCGGCGATGCGTCGAGGCATGCACTGTGCTGCGGAACGACGCGATGTCCTTAAACTTGCCGCGTGGGTACGCATCGCAACGGGACCAGATCTCGAAGTATCAGCAAGGGTCCGGTTATCGCGGTATCGGCACTGGTCCTGGTGATCGTCGCCGTGTTCGCATGGTTCCAGCTCAGCGATCGTGCCGAGAACTCCGATGTGGCGGCGGCTGCCGAGTGCGTCGAAGGGGCCGCGGCCCTCGATGTCGCGGTGGACCCGGCGATCGCCGGTCCGGTGCGGACCGCGGCCGAGCGCTTCAACGCGACCAAACCCCGGGTGCGCGACCACTGCGCCCAGGTGAAGGTGTCGGCACACCCGTCGAGTGCCCTGGCAGGCGGCCTGGCCGAGATGGCGACATGGGATCCGACGCTCGGTCCGAAGCCGGGCCTGTGGATCGCCGATTCGAGCCGCACTGTCGAACTGGTTCGGGTGCCCGGTCTGATCGAGGGCACGCCCGCCTCCATCGCCACCAGCCCGATCGTGCTGGCCGTGCCCGATGCCCTGCGCCAGGCGCTCGAGCAACACCAGATCACGTGGGCCGACCTGCCGAGACTGCAGCAGGGCTCGCTCGACGAAGTCGGTCTGAGCGGGTGGGGTGGGTTGCAGATGGCCCTGCCCGTGGGTGACGCGACGACCGCCGCCGCGGCGTCGATCGGCGCCGCGGTCTCCGGCACCGAACCGCTGACCGAGCAGGCCGCCGGATCCGGTCAGGTCGTCGCCGCGATCTCCGGACTGGCCGCGGGCGCGCAGGCACCGGCCGACCTGATCACCGCCATGTCGGAGATCACCGCGAACCCGACCGACGACACAGTGCACGCGGTCGCCGCGACCCAGCAGCAACTCGGCACCGGTGGCCTCACCGCGTTTCGCCCGGTCGGCTCCGCGCCGCTGGCCGACTATCCGGCGGCGCTGCTGTCGGGTCCATGGGTCGACAAGACCCAGAATCTGATCGCGTCGCGGTTCATCGACTTCCTGCGCGCACCGGAGCAGGCGGGCGCACTCGCCACCGAGGGCTTCGGGCCCGCCATCGGCTCGGCACCGGCGAATCCTCCGCGCGCGGCGCTGGAGAAGGTGCAGTCGACGCTGGCCAACCCGGTCCTCGGCGTGAACGCCACGGTCCTGCTCGATGTGTCGTCGTCGATGGGCACCGCGGAGGGATCGACCACCCGGCTGTCGAACGCGATCGCCGCCGTCGCCTCGACACTGCAGGTGATGCCGCCCGATTTCGGGCTCGGCCTCTGGACGTTCGGTAAGAACATCGACGGCACCACCCCGTACAAGGTGCAGGTGGCCACCGACCTGCTCACCAACTCCCAACGCAACGCGGTCGGCACGGCGGTCACCTCCGTGAAACCGAGCCAGCTCACCGCGGACCAGGCGTATCCGACCCTGCTCGCCGCCTACCGCGCCGCGGTGGCCGGATACTCCCCCGGGCGCACGAACTCGATCCTGCTGATCACCGACGGCCCCGACGACGATTCGACGTTGACCGGCACCACGCTGGTCAGCGAGATCACCGCGGCTACCGATGCGAGCAAGCCCATCCGCATCGACGTCGTCGTGGTCGGTGGCGAGGGCACCCAAACACTGCAGACCCTCGCCGACCGAACGGGCGGCACCTACACACGGATGCCGACGAGCAACGACCTCGGCTTCGGCACCGCGGTAGTCAAGGCACTCACCACTCCCTAGGCTCGGATGGCCATGCGTGCGACATCGGCATCATGACAGCGAAACCTGCACCAGCGCACCGGATTCCATCGCCACCCAGAGGTCGCCGACAAGGTCGACGGTGAGTCCGTGCGGTTCGGCGCCCGGTAGGTCGAGGTGGGTGATCTCGCCGTCGGTGGTGATCCGGCCGAGACGGCAGCTCGCCCACTCGGTGAACCACAGCGCACCGTCGGGGCCTGCCACGATCGCGTGCGGGCGAGCGTCGGTGTCCGGGAGGGCGAATTCGGTGACGGTGCCGTCGAGGTCGATGCGGCCGATGGCACCGGCGCCGATCTCGGTGAACCACAGTGCGTCATCGGGGCCTGCGGTGATGCCCACTGGACCCGCCGCAGGCGTCGGGAGCGGGTGGACTCGGGCCGCGAGGTCCTTGCCGATGCGCGCGATCGCGTTGCCCTGGTTCACGGTGAGCCACAGCGCACCATCGGGCCCCGGTGTGATCATCGAGGGCATGCCGTCGACCTCGACGCGGGTGATGGTGCCGTCCGCGGCCAGCCGCCCGACCCGACCCGCCTGCAACTCGGTAAACCACAGCGCCCCGTCCGGCCCGACGCACGCACCGTAGGGACCGTCCACAGACATGCTCGTCACCGCACCGTCGATGGTGATGCGCCCGAGCCTGCCGCCCCGGAACTCGGTGAACCACAATGCATTACCGGAATCGGCAACGATCACAGTGGGTTGTCCGTCGGATTGTTCGAGCGGATGGGTTTGTACGCGCCCATCCCCGAATCGTCCGATCACGCTCTGCGCGACCAGCGTGAACCACAGCGCCCCATCGGGCCCGACAGTGATCCCGTAGGGCGCGCCCGGCACGTCGATCACTCGCACGATCTCAGGCAACGTCGTCAATTCCCTTCTGTATTCCCCGGAAACGACGGCGCAATGCCCGATCGTGCGACACCGCCGTGAATCGGCCGCGGAACCGCAGCGGCTCGGGCGGTCGCGGCACCGGGTCCTCGCGCAGTCGGCGCAACCGCTCGGCGGTATTGCGCACCCGCGACGCGACCGAACTCTGCACCCGCCCGGCATTGCGGTCGTAGGCCATTTTGTTGTTGTCGGTCATCGCGCGCCCCGGCGCGACCTGCTTGGCAGTGCTCGTCGCAAACTCCTCCAAGCGCCCGATCTCACTGCGCCACTGCGCGTATGCCTGTTCCCAGCGAATGCGCGTGGCCGCCTTCTCGGTCAGGAATCCGGTGTAGCCGCCACCGAATCGGGTCAGCGCACCGTCGGCGACCTCGATGATCGCGGTGACCACCCGGTCGAGGAAGATCCGGTCGTGCGAGACCAGCACGACCGTGCCCTGATGGGTGCGCAGGCGATTCTCCAGCCAGGTCAGCGCGGTTTCGTCGAGGTGGTTGGTCGGTTCGTCGAGTAGTAACACTTCCGGCGAGGCCGCGAGCAGACATGCCAACCCGAGCCGGGCGCGTTCCCCGCCGGACAGGCTCTCGAGCGGGCGGTCCCGGCCGATGCCCGCCACGCCGAGTCCGTGCATCGACGCGTCCACCCTGGCGTCGGCGGCGTAGCCGTCGCGCGCCTCGAAACGGGCGAGTAATTCGCCGTAGCGGTTCATGTCCTGCGCCTGTGCGGCGGCGTGCATGCCACTGTCGAGGTCGCGCAGTTCGGCCAGCGCCAGTTCGATTGCCGCACCGACTGTTTCGCCGGGCCGGATCGCGGCTGAGATGGCGTCGAGCACGGGATGGTCCGCATAGGACTTCGATACTCCGCGCAAGGTCAGTTGAGTGGTCAAACATTGCTCCAATCACTACCCGTGTAGCTTTAACCATACAAACCCGCGACAGCTAACGCAACAGGAGTAGTTTTTGGAACCGCAACGACGCCCTGGCGGACGTAGCGCCCGGGTCAGGGAAGCTGTTCTCGACGCGACCACGGCCGAACTCGCCGAGCACGGCTATCAGGGCCTCACCGTGGATGCGGTCGCCCAGCGGGCCGGGGTCCACAAGACCACCGTCTACCGGCGCTGGCGCGGCCCGGAGGGCCTCGTCGCCGACGCGCTCGAACGCGCCGCGGAACAGTCGTGGCCGATCCCGGATACCGGCGCCCTCACCGGCGATCTCCGTGCGCTCACCGAGCTGGTTCGCTCGGGCTTCGCCGATCCCGACGCCGGCGCCGTGGCGACAGCCTTTGTCGCAGCGGGCATGCAGCATCCCGATGCCGCCGCCGCGCTGCGCGACTTCTACGCCGCCCGCCACGACGAAGCGGCGGCGATCGTGCGGCGGGCGATCGTGCGCGGTGAGGTCGAGCCGGACATCGACGCGGCCGAGATCATCCGGCTCGCCGTCGCACCGCTGTTCCACCGGCTGTTCATCACTCACGAACCGGTCACCGCCGAGCAGGCGCGCCGATCCGCAGATGTCGCGGCCGCACTCGCAATAATCCCAGTCGATACCTGAAGTCGATGACACTTGGCGAAATCGTTACCCACAAACCGGCATCACCCGCCGGAGAGAACAAATTAGCCGCTACGAGGAACGCAGGTTAGCCGCACAGACCGAGGAATGGGCGGCCGCGCGGGCGAAAAGGGTACGACAAAGAACCAGGGCGGCGCGATACGGTCGATCCATGGCTGATGGTGGAGGATACGGCACCGCAGCCCCATTTCTCTACCCCCCGTTGTATCCCAGCCACCGAACCGCCCGCGCAGGCCGCATTTCCGTACCCACGCGGTACCGTGATTTTCGACGCTGAACCCGGCGCATTCGAATTGATATTCGATTGCCGATATTCTGTGACAAATAAAATGACGGTTCGGTCCAGTTCGACGGCTGGGCGAGTTGACCCCGACAGGCTCGGGGCAACGGCGACAGCGCTGAGCAGTGCCGCTCCGAGTCCAGCCGGTCGTAGTCGGCGAACCTACGCACCGCACATTTATGCAGGTCCGATGGATGTTTCGTCGAACTAACAGACTTCACCCCGTCATGAGATGAGCCCTCCCAACCCATCTGGGCGAGCCATGTGAAGCTGGGTGCCGGGCGCTCGGGTGGCCGTCGATTTTCGGGGTCGACGCGCCTTCCCGTCTTGGCTAGTATCGGCCGGAAATAGATGTTTAATCCTCAGCAGGGAACAGCTCCAGCCCTTCCCTTCTCTATTCTGCTCAGCGCATTTTTGGCTGTTCACTGATGAAATCACCGGGTGACATAGCGCAATCAATCGACACGGATCAGCCCGGCTTGCGGTCTGGTGCATATCGATACCAGATTGAGGCTGACAGGAGTTCTGCGCTTTGACCGGGCACGAACGCGAGTCAGGGGATACGTGTGAGCGAACAACCGTACAAAACCGAAGAATGGCGCGAAACTCCCACCGTGCCGACCTCGGCGTTCGGATTGTCGGCGGCCCAGCGGGGTATCTGGTTTGCCCAGCACATCGCCGGTAAGGAAATACCCATCTCGATCGCCCACTATGTGGAGTTTGTCGGTGATGTGGATGGCGAGCTGTTGACGGTGTGCAGCCGCCGCGCGGCACGGGAGTTCGGGTCGGGGTTTCTGCGGTTGGCCGAGACCAACGGCGTGCCGTACCAGATGATCGACGACACCCTTGACGAGACGATGCCCCAGATCGACTTCCGTGACTGCCAGGACCCGATCCGGGCGGCGCGGGACTGGATGACTCGCGAGTACACCGCCCCGCTGGACATGGTGAGTGGCCGGCTGGTGCACTCGGCGCTCCTGCGGGTCGGAACGGCTCATTACTACTTCTATTCGCGGATCCACCACATCGCCTTGGACGGATACGCGGCGATGACGATAATGCAGCGGGTCGCTGCGCTGTACTCGGCCGGGAAGGCAGGCGAGCCGCCCCCTCCGTGCAACGCCGACGACCTGCGCGAGATCGTGCGAGCAGATGCCGAATACCGCGACTCCGAGCGGTTCGCCGCGGATCGTGAGTATTGGCGAGACCACCTTGCCGACGCGCCGGCACCGGTGAGCCTGTCCGGCCGCACCGCCGACGCGGACTCGCATCCCGTCCGAGTCGGCGGTGCCCTCACCGCGGCGACCGCGGCCGCCATGGACGCCATCGCGGCAGCAGCGAATTCGCAGGTAGCGCCCGTGGTCGTCGCGGCGTTCGGTGTCTATCTCGCGCGGATGACCGGCGAGGATACGGTCAGCCTGAGTCTGCCGGTATCGGCACGAACCAACGCCTCGCTGCGCCGGTCCGGCGGCATGATCGCCAACGTCGTGCCGTTGCGGCTCGGCATCGGGACCGATCCCACCGTCGGAGCGTTGATACGGTCAGCTCAGCATGAACTGACCGGAGCGCTGCGTCGGCAACGGTATCGCCAGGAGGATATCTTCCGGGATCTCGGTTTCAGCAGCGACCGCGCCGCGTCGTTCGGACCCTCGGTGAACATCATGCCCTCGGACCGGGTCATCGATCTCGGCGGCGTCGTCGGCGACTTGCATGTGCTCACCTCCGGGCTGATCGAGGATCTGTTCGTGAACCTGTATCCGGCCCGGGGTACGGAAACCACACACCTGGACTTTCAGGCGAACCCGAACCTGTACACCGAGGCCGAACTCGGTCGGCACTACCACCGTTTCATCGAGTTCCTGCACGAGTTCGTCACCGCTGGTCTCGACACCCCGGCATCGTCGGTGCCGCTGTTGTCACCCGGTGAACACGCCGCGATCGTGCCCGCCCGCGGGCCTTCCGGATCGCAGCCGGTGCTCCTGCCGGACCTGCTGGCGGCGGGACCCAGGTCGAACCCGGGCGGGGTGGCCGTGATCGCCGGCGACCGGCGGATGACCTACCGCCAGCTCGATGAACAGTCGAACCGGCTGGCCCGAATGCTGATCAGTGCCGGTGCCGGCCCGGAAACCTCGGTCGCGGTGGCGATGCCGCGATCGGCCGATTCGGTGACGGCGATCTGGGCGGTAGCCAAGACCGGTGCGGCGTTCGTTCCCATCGACCCGCGGTACCCGACCCAGCGGATCGGCCACATGATCGCCGACAGCGGCGCTCGAATCGGGCTCACGGTCACCGCGGCGCGCGACACCTTGCCCGACGAGATGGACTGGCTGGTGATCGACGATCCGGCCCTCGACCACCGGTACGCGACCACACCGGCGTCCTCGATCACCGATGCCGACCGGCTCGCTCCGCTCCATGTCGACAACAGCGCCTACCTGATCTACACATCGGGGTCGACCGGCAAGCCCAAGGGTGTGATCGTCGGTCATCGCGGTCTGATCAACCTGGTGCACAGCGCGATCGGCGATGAGCCGTTGTCCACCCGATCGCGGGTTGCCCAGGTCGCCTCACCGAGCTTCGACGCCTCGATCGAGGAGCTGCTGATAGCTTTCGTGTCGGCAGCGACCGTGGTGGTGGCAGCGCCGGATGCCTATGCGGGAGAACAGCTCACCGCCCTCCTACGGGAACAGCGGGTCAATCGGCTGCACGTGACGCCCGCGGTGCTGGCAACGGTCGATCCGGCCGGGCTGGAAGAACTCGCCTGTGTTGTCGTCGGCGGCGATGTCTGCCCGCCGGAGCTGGTATCCCGATGGGCACCCCATGTCCGGATCGTCAACAGTTACGGACCCACCGAGACCACGGTCTCGGCCACCTTCAGCGCGTCGATGCGGGCCGACCAGCCGATCACGATCGGCGGCCCGGCCCGCGGAGTGTCGGCAGTGGTGCTCGATCGCAGGCTTGTGCCCGTCCCGGTCGGGGCGGTCGGCGAGCTCTACCTGGCCGGCCCGGGTGTGGCCAGGGGCTACCAGGGACAGCCAGGCTTGACCGCGGACCGTTTCGTCGCCGATCCATTCGGTTCGGGTGCCCGGATGTACCGCACCGGAGATCTGGTGCGCTGGTCCGGGCTCGACGACCGGGCAACCGAGGGATCGGCGCGGGAACTGTCGCTGGAGTATCTGGGCCGCAGTGACTTCCAGGTCAAGATCCGCGGCGTCCGGATCGAACTCAGCGAGATCGATTCCGTGCTGACCAGCCACGATGCCGTCGACTTCGCCGTCACCGTCGGCACGCCGACACCGTCGGGCGCGACGATTCTCGTGTCCTATGTGCTGCCGAGCGCGGACGCCGACATCGATCCCACGGCACTGCAGGCATTCGCCGCGGAACTTCTCCCGCCCACCATGGTGCCTTCGGCGATCACAGTCCTCGATGCGATACCCATGAGCCCGACCGGAAAAGTCGACCGGAAGGCTCTACCGCAGCCAGACCTCACCGCTCCTGCCGGTTCGGGCCGGGCAGCGTCCACGCCGCGCGAGCACATCATCGCCCGGTTGTACGCCGAGCTGCTCGGCGTCGCCACGGTCGGCACCGATGAGAGCTTCTTCGCGCTCGGCGGCGACAGCATCAGCTCAGTGCAACTGGTGGCGCGCGCACGGGCCTTCGGACTCGAGTTCAGCGCTCAGGATGTCTTCGAACACAAGACCGTGGCCGGGCTGGCTGCTGCCGCCACCGACCTCGGGTCTGCGTTGTCGACGCTGCCCGGCGACGTGGGACTCACCCGCACACCGATCGCCTACGAGATGCTCGATCGCGCAGGTGGGATCACTCGCGACGCCCAGGCGCTGCTCCTGACGGTCCCGCACGGAGTCGATCGATCGGTCCTCACGGCAGCCCTGCAGGCTGTCCTCGATCGCCACGACATGCTCCGCGCGATACCACGCACGTCAGGGCCGGATTCCGGCCTCACCGGCGATTGGTTCATCGACATACGGCCGACAGGTGCGGTCCCGGCCGACGACCTGGTCCGGCACGTCACCACGCCCGATGAGCCTATGGCCGTGGCCGACCGCGAACTCGGCTACGCCCTCGATCGGCTGGACCCCGCCGCCGGACATCTGGTGCAGGCCGTGTGGATCGACCCCACCGACGACGAACAGACCGGCCTGCTGTGGCTGGTGGTGCACCAGCTCGCGATCGACGCAACGTCCTGGCCGATCGTCGTGGCCGACCTGGCTGCCGCATGCTCGTCGATCATGGTCGGCGAAGCTCCGGAACTCCAGGCTCCCGTGACGTCGTTGCCTGCCTGGGTACCGGCGCTGGCTGCCGAAGCGCAGACCCCTCGCCGACTCGGCGAGGTAGCGATGTGGCAGCAGGTGATATCCACCCCCGATCCATCCCTCGCCGCTCGGGCCGAGGTACCGCGGTTCGACTCGGCCGAAACCGGTGCCATGCAGGTATTCGTCCCGGTACCGGTGACGGCGGCGCTACTGGGGACGGTGATCGACCGGTTCCACGCCGATGTCGAGCACGCGCTACTAGCCGCGCTGGCCATGGCGGTCACCCGCTGGCGTCATGAGTGCGGCGGCTCAGGCGATTCCCTTCGAGTCATGGTGAACGGCAGCGGCCGCAACGCGGTGGCCGGTGCTGAACTCGACCGCACGGTAGGCGGTTTCGATGCCGCGTATCCAGCGGGTCTCGACCTCACCGGGATCGACCTCGACGACGCGTTCGCCGGTGGTCCCAGCGCCGGCGGTGTACTCAAGACGGTCAAGGAACAGCTGCGCCAGCTCGGCGACGGCGTCGGCTATTCGATGCTGCGCTACCTCTCCGGAGAGCTCGCCGAGATCGCTGCACCGCAGCTGAGTTTCACCTATCTGGGCAATACCGAGGCCTGGCAGCACGACGGCTGGCAGCCGGTGACCTGCACACGGGCCCGCGACCCACAGGCGCGCTCGCGCCAGGAAATCGCTGTCGACACCAGCGTGCGGCACACTGCGGCGGGGACCGAGTTGGCCGCGACCTGGTCCTATCCCGCCGCCCTGTTCAGCGATCAGGAAATCCGCGCACTGGCGGAGCTGTGGCTGTCGGCGCTGCGGGGTTTGGTCGCGGTCACCGGCTCACCGGATATCGGCGGGCATACGCCGTCGGATTTCGCGCTGGTGGCGACCACACAACCCGAGATCGACCGATGGGAACAGCAGTACCCCACCTTGTCGGATGTTTGGCCACTGTCGCCGATGCAAACCGGAATCCTTTTCCACGAGGCCTACGCCGCCGACACCGCCGACGAATACATCGACCAATCCGTGCTGACGATCGCCGGGCCGCTGGATCGCGACCGGCTGCGCGCCGCCGCGCAAACCCTGCTCGACCGCCACGACAGCCTGCGGGTCGCCTTCCAGCACACCGAGTCCGGGCCGCGGCAGCTCGTCGTCGGCGACGTCGAGATCTGCTGGCACGAGCTGGATCTCAGCGAACGGAACGCGCGCGACGACATCGTCGAACGACTACTCGCCGAGGACCGCGCCAGGCGGTTCGACACTGCCGACCCACCGCTGCTGCGGTTTCAGCTGATCCGGACCGATACCGACCGCCACCGACTCGTGGTGACCGGCCACCACATTCTGCTCGATGGCTGGTCGACCCCACTGTTGGTGCGAGAACTCATCGACCTGTACATGGACGGTGCGCGAACAGCACAGCCCGCGCCCGCCCACACCTACCGTGACTACCTGGCGTGGCTGTCCGAAGGTGATACGGCCTCGGCCATCGCCGCGTGGCAAGAGACGCTGGCCGACCTCGATTCCGCCACGAGGGTGACGACCACCGAGCACTGGAAATCGGAAACCGCTGCGAGCGTGGTCCGTTCGGAGCTCGGTGCCCGCGCGACGGCGGCGCTGACCACCACGATCCGCAGGCACGGGGTCACGCTGAACACTGCCGTGCAGGCGTGCTGGGCCATGGTCGTAGCCACGCTCACCGGTCGCACAGACGTGGTATTCGGCTGCGTCGTGTCCGGGCGGCCGCCGCAGGTAGCCGACGTGGAGCACATGCTCGGGCTGTTCATCAACACACTGCCGGTACGCATCCGACTCGACCCGGCCGAAGAATTGTCGCAGTTGCTCACGCGCATCCAACTCGAGCAGAGTCGGTTGCTCGACTATCACCATATCGGGCTCCCCGACATCCACCACGCGGTCGATATGCCCGAGTTGTTCGATACCTTGATCGTGGTCGAGTCCTATCCGGTCGATCACTCGGTGCTGAGCCAGGCGCTCGATGCCGCGGGGCTGAAGGTCCTCGCGGTGGACAGCTCCGACGCAGCACCGTACCCCGTCAACCTGATGGTCGTGCCGGGCGAATCCCTCACGCTCGAGCTGCTGTTCCGTGACGCGGCGATCGACCACGACCAGGCCGACCAGCTACTGGCGCAGGTCGTGCGTTACCTCGAACAGATCGCCGCCGCCCCACAGTCGCGGGTGGCCACCGTGCAGCCTTGTGACTCCGCTGTTCTCCAGGAGTTGACCACCGTGGCAGGCCGGGAGTCGATCTCGGCTCGAACACTGGCCGAGATCCTGGCCGACGCCGCGGCGCGCGACCCGAACGCGACTGCGTTGCGATACGCGGGAATCTCGGTGACCTACCGCGAGCTGGATGAGCAGTCCAACCGCCTGGCACGGGTACTGATCGACGCGGGTGCGCGACCGGAGTCCTGCGTCGCCCTGGCTTTGCACCGCTCGGTCGAATCGGTCACCGCGGTGTGGGCGGTGGCCAAGACTGGCGCCGCCTTCTTGCCGATCGACCCGAAGCACCCGGCCGAGCGGATCGAACTCATGCTCACCGACTCCGGCGCCGCGATCGGCGTGACCACCACCGACATTCGTGACCATCTGCCCGCTGGGCCGCAGTGGCTCGACATCGACGCGACATCGACGACGGAGAGCATCGCCACCGCTTCCGACCGGCCGCTCACCGACGCGGACCGGTTGTCCGAGCTCTGCGTCGACCACCCCGCGTATCTGATCTACACCTCCGGCTCCACCGGAGTCCCCAAGGGCGTCGCCGTCACCCATCGCGGGCTGGCGAATCTGGTCAAGGCCCAACAAGAACGGCTCGGCCTCACCTCCTCGGCACGGGTGTTGCATTGCGCCTCACCCAGTTTCGATGCCGCGGTGTTCGAGCTGTTGATGGCATTCGGATCAGCCGCCCGGCTGGTGGTGGTGCCGCCCACCGTGTTCGGCGGCGACGAACTCGCGGACCTGATCGCCGACGATGAGGTCTCGCACATGGTGATCACCCCCACCGCCTTGGCGACCATGGACCCGGTCGGCCTGGACAGTGTCCGAGTTCTCGCCGTGGCAGGCGAAGAGGCCGGAGCGGAACTCATCACCCGATGGTCGGTCGGCCGGGAGCTGATGAACCTGTACGGACCGACCGAGTCCACCATCTGGGCGACCGGCACCGACCCGCTTTCAGCGGGCGACTCGGTCGCGATCGGAACCGCGGTGCGCGGCACCACAATTCAGGTTCTCGACAGCTGGCTCCGGCCGGTCCCGCTCGGCGTAACAGGTGAGCTGTACCTGGCCGGACCCAGCCTCGCCCGCGGATACCACCGGCGACCGGCCCTGACCGGCACGAGGTTCGTCGCGAATCCGTTCGACAACGGTGCACGGATGTACCGGACCGGCGACCTCGTCCGCTGGACGACGGTCGGCGAGCTCGAGTATGTCGGACGCACCGATTTCCAGGTCAAGATCCGGGGCTTCCGTGTCGAGTTGGGGGAAATCGATGCCGCCCTGATCGCGATCCCTGGGATCGAATTCGCGGTGACGATCGGCTGCGAAGGACCCACCGGGGCAACGGTGTTGGTCTCCTATGTGCAGGCCGCACCGGGTGCCGAGCACAACGCCGATGATCTGACAGCGGCCCTGCGCAGCTCACTGCCCAGCTATATGGTGCCGGCCGCCGTCGAATTCCTGACATCTGTTCCGCGAACGCCGGTGGGCAAACTCGATCGCCGGGCGCTGCCCGCGCCGTCGTTCGACCGGGCGCGGACGCACACACGCGAGCCGGCCACCGAGATAGAGCGACAGCTGTGTGGGTTCTTCGCCCAGACCCTCGGTGTCGAGACGGTGGGCGCGGATGACTCGTTCTTCGGGCTCGGCGGCGACAGCATCATGTCGATCCAGCTGGTTTCGCGCGCGAAAGCCGAGGGCCTGTATCTGTCCCCCCGTGATGTCTTCGAGAATCCCACCGCTGCCGCACTGGCCGAGATCGTCTCCGCTCGCGGCGGCGCCCAGAGCCGCGATTTCGTCGACGAGCTTCCCGGTGGCGGGATCGGCACCGTCGCATTGCCCCCGATCGCACGGTGGCTGATCGAATCCTCGAACGGAGATTTCGACCGGTTCGGTCAAACGATGATGCTCACCCTGCCTGCTGGGATCGACCACCAGTCGATCGCGGCGACGCTGCAGGCCATCTTCGACCATCACGACGCGCTTCGGGCGCGACTGGTCCACGATTCGACCGGCTGGTCCTTGCACGTGGCCCCGCCCGGGTCGGTCGCCGCATCGGCGCTGATCCACCGCGTCGTCGTGGGCGCCGACACGGACTTCGATGTCGTTGTCGCACAAGAAATGTCGGCAGCGGCCGATCGGCTCTTCCCGGAAGCCGGGCTGATGATGCAGGCTGTCTGGTTCGACCCGACCGCCGACGCGGGCGGCGAGCCGCGCCTGTTGCTGGTCGTGCACCACCTCGTCGTGGACGGTGTCTCCTGGCGCACGCTGGTACCGGATCTCGTTGCGGCATGGGGACAGATCAGTGCCGGAGAACGTCCGTCGCTGCCACCGGTCGGCACCTCGTGGCGTCGCTGGACACATGGTCTGGTCGAGGCCGCCGCAACGCGGACGGGTGAGCTCGACCTGTGGCGCCGCATCCTCGAGGGCCCGGATCCGCTGCTCGGAACCCGCGCGCTCGATCCCGCCGTCGACGTGGCCGCCACGGTCGAGGAGGTGCAGGTACAGGTATCGGCGCAGATAACCGAATCGCTCCTGTCCGCCATCCCGGCGACCTATCGCGCCGGCGTCCACGATCCGATGCTGGCCGCGTTGGCGCTCGCGGTGCAGCGTTGGCGCGGCAATCGCGCCGATTCGGTACTGATCGGGCTGGAGGGGCACGGCCGGGAGGAAGACGTGGTCGGCGCGGACCTTTCGCGGACCGTCGGCTGGTTCACCAGTGTTTTCCCGGTGCGTTTCGACCTGTCCGGTATCGACATCGACGACGCGTTCGCGGCCGGTCCGGCCGCTGGTATCACGATCAAACGAGTCAAGGAACAGTTGCGCGCGATACCCGACCACGGTATGGGATTCGGGCTCCTGCGATACCTCGATCCCGCTACCGCAGCGAGCCTGCGTGAGTTCCCGGCCCCGCAGATCAGCTTCAACTATCTGGGCCGCGTCGACGCGGCGGTTCCCCAGGGACCGTGGCTTCCGATCGCCGGACCTGATGCGCTGGGCGCCACCCACAACGACGACATGCCCGCCGGTGCCGTGCTCGCCGTCGACGCACGCACCGAGGACAGCCCGGCCGGGCCGCGACTGACCGCGACCTTGTCGTATCCGACCGGCCTGCTCACCAGGGCGGCGGTGCAGGAATTGGCCGGGTACTGGACACGGGCGATGATCGCCCTCGCCACCCACGCAGAGAGCCCCGCCGCCGGTGGACTGACACCGTCGGATCTGGACCTGGTTCGGGCCAGCCAGACAGACATCGATGCGTGGGAGCACCAGTTCCCGACCCTCACCGATGTCTGGTCGCTGACCCCACTACAAACGGGGCTGCTGTTCCATTCCCGTCTAGCCGCGCACGGCATCGATTTCTACACCGTGCAGATGTCTCTCGACTTGCGCGGACACGTACAAGCGGATCGAATCCGGCGTGCGGGACAGGCACTGATCGATCGGCATCCGAACCTGCGCACCGCAGTCGTCGAACGTGATGACGACCCCGTCCAGATCGTGCTCGAACACGCGACCCTGCCCTTTGCCGAGGACGTCCTCGACCGATCGGATGGCGCGACCACGCAGCGCATGACCGAACTGGCCGGGATCGACCGCACCACACCGTTCGACATGGGCACGCCACCCTTGGTTCGCTTTCGATTGATCACGGTCGCCGACGACCACTGCCGCTTGGTGATCACCGCCCACCATTTCGTCCTCGACGGATGGTCGATGCCGCTGCTGATTCGGGAGTTACTGACGCTCTACGCCATCGATGGGGATGGCTCGGCGTTGCCCCCGGCGCCGCCCTATCGTGAGTTCCTGTCCTGGCTCGCCCGCCGCGACCACACAGCGGCCCAGCAAGCATGGTCGAAAGCTCTTGCCGGACTGGAAGAATCGACCCTGATCGCACCGGCGGCCGACGCACACACACAGTCGCTCACCACACCTCCGACCGTCACTGTGTCAGTCGAGTTGCCCGCGTCTGCCACCGCGGCGATCAATGACCTGTCGCGGGAGCGCGGAATCACGGTGAACACGATCGTGCAATCGGCCTGGGCGATCCTGCTGTCGATATCGACCGGCCGCCGCGATGTCGTCTTCGGGACCACGGTGTCGGGGAGGCCCGGCGAGGTAACCGGGGTCGAATCGATGATCGGACTGTTCATCAACACCGTGCCGGTCCGGGTGCGACTCGATCCCACTGAATCATTGTCCGGACTGCTCAGCCGCGTGCAGGCGCAGCACGCCGCGGTGCTGGATCACCAGCATCTCGGTCTGGCCGATATTCAGCAGGCGGCCGAACTCGGCACACTCTTCGACACCATGACGGTCTTCGAGTCCTACCCGATCGAGCAGCGGGAGTTGCTGCACACCACCGACATCGCCGGAATGCGGGTGAGCGACCTGCACGCCACCGACGACACGCATTACCCGTTGATCCTGCTGGCGATCCCCGGAGAACGGCTCCGGCTCGAGGTGAAGGGCCTGACCGCGACCTTCGATCGCCCTGCGCTCGAACGGATCTCCCAACGACTGGTCCGGGTTCTGGAAGCCTTCGCCGCAACTCCCGACCTACCGAATGCGCGGCTCGATGTGCTGTCCGAGCCGGAGCTGGCCGCGATGACCGCCACGAAGCCGAACCGAATCGAACCGAGAACATTGGCGTCGCTGCTGGCATCCGCCGCGCAGGCCGATCCCGACGGGATCGCGCTGTCCGCGAGTGGGATCGAGCTTTCCTACCGCGATCTCGACGAGCGGTCCAATCGGCTGGCCCGGCTGCTGATTCACCATCAGATCGGTCCGGAAGACGTTGTCGCGGTGGGTATCCGGCGTTCGCTGGAATCGGTGCTGGCCGTATGGGCGATCGCCAAGGCCGGCGCGGCCTTCATGCCGACCGATCCGACCTATCCCGCGGATCGGATCGCGCACATGGTGGCCGACTCGGGGGCCACCGTCGGCCTGACCGTCAGCTCGACGCACGAGACGCTGCCGGAGTCGGTGAAGTGGTTGATCCTCGACGACCCGGCATCGGTCGATGGGTCAGCGTCGATGTCGGCGGCACCGGTCACCGACGAGGAGCGAGTGCGCCCTCTCCACGTCGACCACCCCGCGTATCTGATCTACACCTCCGGCTCCACCGGACTCCCCAAGGGCGTCGCCGTCACCCATCGCGGTCTGGCGAACCTGGTCCTGGCCCAACAAGAACGGCTCGGCCTCACCTCCTCGGCACGCGTGTTGCATTGCGCCTCACCCAGTTTCGACGCCGCGGTATTCGAGCTGTTGATGGCATTCGGATCCAGCGCCCAGCTGGTGGTATCGCCGCCCACCGTGTTCGGCGGCGACGAACTCGCCAACCTGATCAGCAGCCATCAGGTCTCGCACATGGTGATCACCCCCACCGCCTTGGCGACCATGGACCCGGTCGACCTGGAATGCGTGCGAGTCCTCGCAGTGGCAGGCGAAGCGGTCGGATCGGAACTCATCACCAGGTGGTCTGTCGGCCGGGAGATGCTGAACCTGTACGGGCCGACCGAGTCCACGATCTGGGCGACCGGCACCGATGCGATCGCAGCGGGCGAGTCCGTATCGATCGGAACCGAGGTGCGTGGCACCACAGTGCACGTTCTCGACAGTTGGCTCCGGCGGGTCCCGCTCGGCGTGACAGGTGAGCTGTACTTGGCCGGGCCCAGCCTCGCCCGGGGATACCACCGGCGACCGGCCCTGACCGGCACGCGGTTCGTCGCGAATCCGTTCGACAACGGTGCACGGATGTACCGGACCGGTGACCTCGTCCGCTGGACGACGGCCGGCGAACTCGAGTACGTCGGACGCTCGGACCTCCAGGTGAAGGTCCGTGGGGTCCGGATCGAACTCGGCGAGGTCGACGCCGCCCTCACCGCTCATGCCGGGGTCGATTTCGCGGTGACCATCGGCCACGAGGCCCAGCCCGGCACCACCGTGCTGGCAGCCTACGTCGTCCTCGCCGATGATCGCGCTCCCGATCTGGGAGAGCTGCGCAAGTTCCTGTCCACCCGGCTGCCCGTCCATATGCTGCCCGCGTCGATCACGGTGCTCGACGCGATTCCACGGACACTCACCGGAAAACTGGACCGCAGGGCACTGCCCGAACCGATACTTCTGCCGACACCGTTCCGGGCGCCGATGACACCGATCGAGAGAAGTGTCGCCGACGCGTTCGCCCAGGTCCTGGATACCCCCAAGGTCGGGTTGGACGATGATTTCTACCAACTGGGCGGTAATTCCCTGCTCGCCACCCGCGTCGTGGACCAGCTTCGACGCGAACTCGACACCGACGTGGCGGTGCTGTGGATGTTCACCGAACGCACGGTCGAACAGCTGGCGCGGCGGATCGTCACCGCGGCGGCCATGCCCGGCATGGGTTCGGTCGATTCCGCCGGCACGCCACTGGCCGTACAGCTGCCGATCCGCACCGAGGGTGAGCTGCCACCGCTGTTCTGCATTCACCCGGCCTCGGGGCTGGCCTGGTCCTATGCCGGTCTGTCCCAGCTCATGACGCCCGGCAGACCGATCTATGGGCTGCAGTCCCCCGAGCTGACCGGCGACGGGGACCCACCCGAGTCGATCGACGCGTACGCCGACCGCTATGTGCGCGAGATCCGGGCCCGCCAACCGCACGGACCATACAACGTGCTCGGATGGTCATTCGGCGGCTTCATCGCCCATGCCGTGGCAGCACGGCTGCAACAGCAGGGTGAATCCGTTGCCCTACTCGCGGTGCTCGACGCCGATCTCGCGGTGCGTGATGCCGATCCGGGCGCGCCACTCACGCCCGGCGAGTTCGTCCACGAGTTCGGCGCGACCCTCGGCTTCGAGTCGATCCCGGCACAGATGTCAGCCACCGAGGCCGCTGCGCTGATCAACAATTCGATCGGTGGACAGCTCGTCGAACCGATCCATATCGAGCGGCTGGCCGACTCCTACAATCGATCGGCTCGGCTGGTCGCCGGTTATCTGCCGCCGGTCTTCGACGGAAACCTGCTGTACTTCACCGCCCTTCGGGATGCCGACGACCCCGACCGGGGCGTCGGCAATTGGCGGCCCTTCGTCACCGGCTTCCTGCGCAATGTCGTGGTCGATACCGACCACGACGCGATGACCACCCCGCAAGTGCTTCCCGAGATCGCCACGGTGGTCGACAGTTATCTCTCGATCGTGCCTGAGAAATCGTGACTACGACCAATCCCGAACGGTCCACGCTCGGGCAATGGTGGGTACTGACGCGTCGATTGATCGCACCCTCGTTGCGCAACGGCGAGATCGCGTTGTCGATCATCACGCCGGTGGTGTTCACCCTCGGGTTCTATGTCCCGCTGAACTTGGTGATGACGGTCTTCGGGCACGGACTCAGTAGCTACGCGCAATTTCTCATGCCGATGATCGTGTTGCAGGCGATCGCGTTCACCTCGATCGCTGCCGCGTTCCGGGCGGCCTCCGACGCGACAGGGGGGATCAATCGCAGGTTCGCCACCATGCCGATCGGCGTCGCGACGCCGCTGGCAGCACGAATGTCGGCCAATATGCTCCGCTGCGGCGTCGCGTTGATCGCCGCGATCGTGTGCGGATACGTGATCGGGTTCCGCTTCGACCGCGGTCCTGTTCCGGCGATCGGTTTCTGTCTGTTCGCGATGCTCGTCGGTGCGGCGCTCTCGCTCGGAGCCGATGTGCTCGGGACGATCTCGAAGAGTCCGGAGGCAACCACACAGGCGCTCACGCTCCCGCAATTGATTCTCGGCATGCTCTCCGTCGGGTTCGCGCCGGCACAACAATTCCCGCAGTGGATTCAGCCCTTCGTGCGAAATCAGCCGATCTCGCAGTTCGCGTCCGCGCTACGCGTTCTCGCCGGCGATACCACCGCCGGTGTCGCCGCGGTCACGTGGTCGGTGATGGGTCCACCGCTGGCCTGGGCTGTCGGATTGATCGTGGTCTTCGTGCCGGTGGCGACGTTTCTGATAGCGAGAAGGCCGTGATGGCGTCACTGAGTATCGAGTCCGAACCCGCACTGACATCGGCGCGGCGATTTCCGTCACCGTCGCATTCGCGGTTGCGGCGGGAGAATTCGATCCACGCTCTGATCGTGCAGACGCTCGTCCAAACTCGGCAGTTGTTGCTGCGCTGGTCCCGCGATCCGATCATGGTCTTACAGGCGCTGGTCTTCCCTGCTTTGCTACTCGTGATTCTCAATACCGTCCTGGGCCGACAGATCTCGGCCTTCGCGGGAAACAATGCCCTCTACGGTTCGGTGCCGATGGTGACACTTGTCGCGGCGATGTCAGGAGCCACCGCCGGTGCTGTCTCACTCGGCCGCGATCGTGACAACGGCTGGCTGGCTCGACTCTGGGTCCTGCCGGTACATCGCGCATCGGGGCTATCGGCGCGGATCGCCGCGGAAATCGTGCGGATCGCGGTCACCACGCTCGTGATCGCGGGCACGGGTCTCGCGCTCGGGTTCCGTTTCCAGCAGGGTATTCCCGCCGCGGTGGCTTGGCTGCTCGTGCCGGTGTTGTTCGGCGCGGCGTACGCCACATTCGTTACGGCTATCGCGGTACACACCGCCGAAACCACCCTGGTGGTGGAGGGCGTGACCCTGATCAGTTCGCTGCTGATGTTCTTCTGCACGGGATTCGTACCGCTGGCCGCGTATCCGCAGTGGGCTCAACCGCTGGTCGAACACCAGCCGATGACCTATGCGATCGAGACGATGCGCGGTTTGGCCCTCGGTGGTGAGGTGCGGGGGCCGCTGACCGGAATCGCCCTGTGGACGGTGGGCGCGATCGCGGTATTCGCCATCCCCGCCGTCCGTGGCTATCGGCGCGCGTCCCGGCGCTGATCGGTGATCACCCCGGAAATCGACGCGGTCGCCGCAACTTCTCCATCGAGTGTGTTGCGGCGACCGCTCTACCGGGATGCGGTTCAGTCCTCGTAGGCATCCAGGGGCGGGCACGAACACACCAGATTGCGGTCACCGAACGCACCGTCGATGCGCCGCACCGACGGCCACACCTTCGGGCGGGCATGGCCGACCCCGCGCGGATACACCGCGGTCTCACGGCTGTAGGGGTGCTCCCACTCGGCGACCAGGCTGGCCGCGGTGTGCGGTGCGCCGCGCAGCGGGTTGTCGGTCACCGGCCACACCCCGGCGGCCACCTGGTCGATCTCGCCACGGATGGCGATCATGGCGGCGATGAACTCGTCGATCTCCTCGAGGTTCTCGCTCTCGGTGGGTTCCACCATCAAGGTGCCCGCGACCGGGAAACTCATCGTCGGCGCGTGGAAACCGTAGTCGGCCAGCCGCTTGGCCACGTCGTCGACGGTGACGCCGGTCTGCTTGGTGATCTCGCGCAGATCCAGGATGCACTCGTGGGCGACCATGCCGTTCTCGCCGGTGTAGAGCACCGGGAAGAAGGCGTCGAGGCGGCGGGCGATGTAGTTGGCCGATGCGATCGCGGTCAGGGTCGCCGCGCGCAGGCCCTCGGCGCCCATCATGCGAATGTAGGCCCAGGTGATCGGCAGGATCGAAGCGGAGCCGTAGTTGGCCGCCGACACCGCGTGCGAACCGGCTTCCAGCGGGTCACCGGGCAGGTACTGCGCCAGGTGCGCGCCGACCGCGACCGGGCCCACGCCGGGACCGCCGCCGCCGTGCGGGATACAGAAGGTCTTGTGCAGATTCAGGTGGCTCACATCGCCGCCGAACCTGCCCGGACGGGCAAGGCCGACAAGGGCATTGAGGTTCGCGCCGTCGACGTACACCTGGCCACCCGCATCGTGCACGAGCGCGCACAGCTCGGCGACCTCGTGCTCGTAGACGCCGTGGGTGGACGGGTAGGTGATCATGATGCAGGCCAGCCGGTCGGCGTGGTCGGCGATCTTGGCGCGCAGGTCGTCGAGGTCGACGTCACCGTTCGCGCGGCACTTCACCACCTCGACGCGCATGCCGACCATCGCCGCCGAGGCCGCGTTGGTGCCGTGCGCGCTGGAGGGAATCAGGCAGGTGTCGCGGTGGTCGTCGCCACGATCGAGGTGGTAGCGGCGGATCGCGAGCAGGCCCGCGTACTCGCCCTGGCTACCGGCGTTGGGCTGCAGGCTCACCGCGTCGTAGCCGGTGATCTCGGCCAGCCACTGCTCGAGGTTGCCGATCAGCTTGCGGATACCCGGGGTGTCCTCGGTGGGCGCGAAGGGGTGCAAGCGGGCGAATCCGGGCCAGGTGATCGGCTCCATCTCCGCGGTGGCGTTGAGCTTCATCGTGCATGAACCGAGCGGAATCATGCTGCGGTCCAAGGCGATGTCCTTGTCCGAGAGCGCGCGCAGGTAGCGCAGCATGGCGGTCTCGGTGTGGTGGCGGGTGAACGCCGGGTGGGTCAGGTAGTCCGAGGTGCGCGTCTCGACCGTGGTGAGCTCGGTGCCCGTGCCCGCGTCGGGAGTCAGTGCGGTGCCGAAGGATTCGACCACGGCGGCGACATGCGCGTCGGTGGTGGCCTCGTCGCAGGCGATCGCGACATGGTCCGCGTCGACCAGGCGCAGGTTGATGCCCTTCGACTTCGCCTTGGCGACAACGGCTTCCGCACCACCGGGCACGTGAGCGAGCACCGTGTCGAAGAAGGCGCCGTGCACGAGGGCGCCACCGAGACCGGTCGCGACAGCGGCGGCGTGCTCGTGCACCCGGCGTGCGATGGCGCGCAGCCCGTTGGCACCGTGGTAGCTCGCATACATCGCGGCGACGATGGCCAGCAGCACCTGGGCGGTACAGATATTGGAGGTGGCCTTCTCCCGACGGATGTGCTGCTCACGCGTCTGCAGCGCCAGCCGATACGCGGGCGCGCCGTCGGCATCGACGGACACACCGACCAGGCGGCCGGGCAGCTGACGAGCGAAGGCGGTACGCACGGCGAGGTAACCCGCGTGCGGGCCACCGAAGCCCATCGGCACACCGAAGCGCTGGGTGGTGCCGAAGCAGACATCGGCGCCCTGGTCGCCAGGCGGGGTGGCCAGCGTCATGGCGAGCAGATCGGCGCCCGCGGCGACCAGCGCGCCACGCTCGTGGGCGGCGGCGAACAGCGAGGTCCAGTCGACGATGCGGCCCGACGCGCCCGGCGTCTGCACGATCACGCCGAAGAACTCGCCCTCGGGCAGCACACTGGTGGGCAGGTCGGCCTCGACGATCTCGATGCCGAGCGGCTCGGCCCTGGTGCCGATGATGGTCTTGGTCTGCGGGAACAGGTCGGCGTCGATCAGGAGCCGGTTCGACTTCGACTTGCCCGCGCGGCGCAGCAGCGTCATCGCCTCGGCCGCGGCGGTGGCCTCGTCGAGCATGGAGGCGTTCGCGACGTCCATGCCGGTCAGATCCGACACCATGGTCTGGAAGTTGAGCAGCGCCTCGAGCCTGCCCTGGCTGATCTCGGGCTGGTACGGGGTGTAGGCGGTGTACCAGGCGGGGTTCTCGAGCAGATTGCGCACCAGCACCGGCGGGGTGAGGGTGTCGTAGTAGCCGAGGCCGATCATCGAGGTGGCGACGGTGTTCGCGTGCGCCAGCGCGGCCAGTTCCTCGAGCACCTCGTGCTCGGAGGCGGGCGCGGGCAGTGCGCCGAGGCCGGACTCGTCGAGGATCGTGGCGGGCAGCGCCGTGGTCGCGAGTGCGTCGATGGACTCGACGCCGATGGTCGCGAGGATCCGGGCGAGTTCGTCGGAATCGGGTCCGATGTGGCGGTCGGCGAACGAACGGGTCACGGGCAGCTCCAGGTCGGGCGGGTCGACCTCGTGGTCGACGGGTACCAGCCCTCCCCCTCTGTCTGTGCGCCTGAGAGATTCGGAAACCCGGTCCCCCGAAATGGGTAAGACCGTGTCCCTTTCCCCGTGGGCGGGCAGCCGGATGCCACCGCTTTCCAGAGGCGTCGAATCACCGTGCGGTCCCTGTTGCCTGAGAGATTGACGGGGAGGTGCTGCTCCTTCGGCGCCCCGATTCTCGCGAACCGAGGACTCTCCCGCACGGCGGCGACGCCCGTCCAGTCTAATGGCAGACAAACCCCCGCAGCACCACCGCGACCCCGCTCAGGGTGTAGCGCTCGTCACCCACACGCACTACAGGCTGGTGGGGTCGCCGAACACGGCTCCGCTGTCGTCGACTTGGGGTGTTCTGGTTTGCACGTAGGTGTATTGGCGGATGGTGACCGGGCCCACGCAGTTGTCGACTTTGATGTGGAAGTCGCGGGTCACGATCCGCACGGTCTCGCCCGGGATGAGCGGCTTGCCCTCCCCGATATCGACGTTGGTGATGTCGCCGGGTTGCAGTTCCAATTCCAGGAACAGACCCGGGTCCAACAGGATGGACGGGAGGATGCCGTTGAACTCCTGCACCTGGGCCGATTCGAACTCCTGTGATTGCCCGGATTCCTGCGTCTGGGACTGCACCGACTCGCCGGAACTCGACCGCTCGACGGTCTCCGACTGCGCCTGCTCCGTCGCCTGCCGCTGCGCCTGCTCCGTCGCGTAGTTCTGCTGCGGCCCCTCGAGCCCGAATTCGGTAGTGGGATCGATGCCGGGGGTCACGGCACCGATTTTGGCCGCACAGCCGACGGAGTATCCGGTCTTGAGCACGCCCTCGGCCTGCCCGTCGAGCCGTCCGTACGCGACGGTGGAGACCAACGCTTCCCGGCTGGTGGGGACGCTGTTCAACGGCGCGATTCGATTGATGACCTCATCGTGGGTGCCGACGGTGAAACTGCCCATATCCGACTCGAAAGTCTTCTCGTGCGGTGGCAGATTGACGCTATCGGCATGTGCGGTCGGCTGCGACAGAATGGCCAGCGCTGAGGCGATGAAACTCACTCTCCAGATGATTCGCAACATGACCCCGGACACTAGTGAATCCGACGGCTGTTTCCCCTGCGTCGCGCGGGCGCGTGTCCCGACCGATGCGGCTTCTTGTTCCCTCGTTCATCCGGCACCACACCGGTTCGAGCAGGTGATGCGGTCAGCGCTCGTGACTACCCGGTCTTGCGGTTCTCCCGAACCTTGCGGCGGAAGGACAGTTCGTCCTCGGGACGGTCGGTGATCGCGGTGGCCCGCTCGGCGGGGAAATCCGCGATCGCGCCGGTCAGTTCCCGCATCGCGCCACCCACGGCGATGCCGAAGACGCCCTGGCCGCCCTGCAGTAAATCGACCACTTCCTCGGGCGAGGAGCACTCGTACACCGAGGTTCCGTCGGAGAACAGGGTGATCCCGGCGAGATCGCCGACGCCACGACTGCGCAGGTGATCGACGGCGATCCGGATGTTCTGTAAAGAGATGCCCGCGTCCAGCAGCCGCTTCACGATCTTGAGGACAAGGATGTCCTTGAACGAGTACAGCCGCTGACTGCCCGACCCCGCCGCACCACGAATCGATGGCACGACCAGCCCGGTACGGGCCCAATAATCGAGCTGACGGTAGGTGATACCGGCGACCTGGCAGGCGCTCGGCACCCGGTAGCCGACCAGATCATCCGGAACCGAGTCGTCCGGGAACAAGCCAGGCTGTACGACATCCTGCGTTTGTTCTTCCACTGATCGCTCCTTCTGCCGACGTTCTCGGGTCGGAGTCACGACGGATGTTGCCCGACTTTCGAGGTTACTCCTGCCATTGTCGGACCTGCGGTGCAGTCGCACCAAGCACCAAACGCCGCGATTCCCTGGACCTCTACTTAAGGTTTAGAAGATCGTGATCAGCTGTCGGTCGCCTTGAAGTCGTCGGGCGAAACCGACTCGAGGAACTCCTTGAACTTCTCCACCTCGTCCTCCCGCTCGTCGGGCATCACCAGTCCCGCCTCGGCGAGGACCGGTTCCTCGGCGTAGATCGGGCACCCCACGCGCAAGGCGATCGCCACCGAGTCGGAAGGTCGCGCCGAGACCCGCAGGTCGCCGTCGAAGACCAGGTCGGCGTAGAAGGTGCCCTCCTGCAGATCCACGATCCGCACTTCCTTGAGTGTGTGTCCCAGCTCCGTGATCAGAATCTTGATCAGATCGTGAGTGAGCGGACGGATCGGCGTGACCCCCTCCTGCTCGAGCACGATCGCGGTGGCCTCGGCCTGCCCGATCCAGATCGGCAGATACCGCTCCCCCGAAGCCTCCCGCAGCAGCAGCACGGGCTGGTTCTGTGGCTGCTCCACACGGATGCCGATAACACGCATCTCGCTCATGAGTAAGTCCTGCCTCCCATACTCGGCCGCCGGCCGGCACGACAGCTGCACAGCTCGCCGTATCAACGAGTCTAGGCGAATTCTGGGGCGCGGAAGGAAGACGTTCGAGCCGAAATCGGTGTGTAGCCGGGGCGATACCTGATCACCCGGCCGGGTGTGTCAGCCGCCGAGGGCCGTGCGTACCGCGGCTTTCACCAGTGCGGCGTGCAGGTTCAGCGATAGTGCCGCGAGTTCGCGGACGGTCTCTTCCGCGCGTGCGCGCGCGTCGGCATCGCGACTCTTCGCGATGGGCGCGGCGATCTGTGCGATCAGCGCTGCCTCACGGTCGGCGGCCAGTTTGAAGGCACGCAGATGACGGGCTTCCAAGCCGAATTCGGCCATCGCTTTCGCGGCGTGTGCGAGCGTCACCGCATCGGACTCGAAGAATCCGCCGGCGCCGGGGACGATGAGTCCCGCGCGCAGCAGATCGTCGAGGAAACGATCGTCGATATCGGCCTTGGCGAGCAGATCCGTCCTGGTGAGCCGCACGCCGACATCGACGCGCAGTTCCTCGGGCCTGATCTCACCGGGAACGATACCGAGGCGGCGCGGCACGGCCGGGCTCGCCGGCTCATCGTCGGCATCCGCGGAGCCGGACACACCGTGCCCGGCTTCCGCGGACCCGTGGTGGGAGTGCGCGCGGGCGCGCGCTTCACGCACGCCCATCGTCGCCGCACCACTGTCGATCGCTTCCAACTGCTCCTTGATCACCTTCAACGGCAGGTACTGATCGCGTTGGGCGGTCAGTACGAAACGCAGCCGTTCGTAGTCGGAAACCGAGAACCGCCGGTATCCCGACGGCGTCCGTTCCGGCCGGATCAGGCCCTCGGATTCGAGGAACCGGATCTTGGAGATGGTGATGTCAGGAAAATCTGGTCGCAGCAGGTCGAGTACGGAGCCGATCGACATTCCTCCGCGCGCCCACTGCGCCGCCCCTGTCACAGCACTGTGCCCTTCGCGGGCACCAGTACCGTTGGGGTCACCGCGACCCCGCGCCCGACGCCGATTCGTTCGCCTGCGCGCGCGGACCGGTCAGGAAGACCAGCCGGAACTTGCCGATCTGGACCTCGTCGCCGTTCTGCAGCTCCGAGGAGTCCACCGGCTCCCGGTTGACGTAGGTGCCGTTGAGGCTGCCCACATCGACGACCTGGAACGAGTCGTCGTCCTGACGGAACTCGGCATGCCGACGGCTGACGGTGACGTCGTCGAGAAAGATGTCACTGTCGGGATGGCGGCCGGCCGAAGTGGTCGGCTGATCCAGCAGGAAACGCGAGCCCGCGTTCGGGCCACGCTTGACCACCAGGAGGGCCGCGCCGGCCGGCAGGCCCTCGACGCCCTGAACCGGCTGTTCGCCGGTCGGCTCTGCGGAGCGCGACGCGTCGACCTCGTTGAGGAAGTCCGCGCGGAAGACCGACGTCGTCTCGGCCGCGGTTTCCCCGTAACCCGGGTCCCTGTTCTCGCTCACCGTTTCTCTCCTCCTCGAACCTGATTATCCATGCAAGCAGGTGCTGTATTCGGCGACACGACCGGCGCGATCACATCGCCAGGAAAGTTCCCGGCGTCGATTCCCCGACGTATCCGCTTGGCTTTGACCGTACCCTGCCGGGGCGTGCCCGTGCAGGGAGAACTGTGAAGGCTGCGTCAGCCCCCGATAACTCCTTGGTAACCCGCTGCATCCAGCAGTTCACCGAGGGCGGAATCCAGGGTTGCCTCGTCGTCGAACGCGAGCTCGAACAACCAGCCCGCGTCGTAGGGATCGGTGTTGAGCGTCTCCGGTGACTGCACCAGATCCTCGTTCACCGCAACGACTTTGCCGCTGAGCGGAGCGTAGATGTCGGACACGCTCTTGGTCGACTCGACCTCGGCGATGCTCTCGCCGATGGTCACATCCTTGTCGACGTCGGGCAGTTGGACGAACACGACGTCACCCAGCTGTGACTGGGCGTAATCGGTGATGCCGACACGGACCGCCGTGGGGCTGGTCCGCCGCACCCATTCGTGCTCTTCGGTGTAGCGCAGTTCCTCAGGGGTCCGGGTCACAGGACGTCCTTTCATCGTCGACGTTGCACGCAACAGTATCGACTAGCTCCCGCGGTGCGGCACAGGCGGTATCGATCGCGCGACCGCGACCGCCAGCCCGGCGTAGAGCACCCCGGTCCAGACGTAGAGTGCGGTACCCCAGATCAGAAGCGCCCAGCCGAAGGCCCACCCGAAACTCGCCCCCGCCCAGTCCATCTCCCCGGTCAGCATCCACGGCAGCGCCGCCATCAGCGCGAAGGTCGCCGCTTTCCCCAGGTAGATCACCTCCGGTGCGGGCAGCTCTCGCCGCTTGTACACCGAAAGGGTCGCGGTGAGTACCAGATCGCGTGCGATCAAGATCACCGCGAGCCACCAGGGCAGCAGACCGCGCGCGACGAAGGCCACCAGGGTGGTCACCAGGTACAGCCGGTCGACGAGCGGGTCGAGTATCGCGCCCAGCCGCGAGGACTGATCGAGCAGCCTGGCGAGCTTGCCGTCGAGGAAATCGGTGAAGCCACTGGCGATCAGCAGCGCGAACGCCCAGCCGTCGGCGTGGCGGACCAGCAGCAGCCACAGGAAGACGGGAATGCCGATCAGCCGCACAACGCTCAGCGCGTTCGGCACGGTCAGGATGCGGTCGCTGAACACGCCACCGGATTCGGTGTCGTGCGTGCCCGGCGTTCCTGATTCGGTTGCCACGCCCCTGCTTACCGCACCGACCCCTGCTCGCGCCATCCGGCCACGCCGAAACGCCGTCAACTCCGCTGCGTATCGAGCGTGGCACTGCTCACCATGCTGCGACCGGCTAACCTGGGCAGTCGTGTCCGACAGTGGTATTGATCTGCGCTCCTACGTCTCCGCCGAGGACGCCCGCGAGCGTGGCCGGGCTGCCAGGCAACGGGTGCCTGTCAGCGAGCGCGACCGTGCCGCGGAGAGTTCCGAGCGGCCGACGGTGCGCGAGTTCATCGATACCAGCAACCGTGGCCGGATCGAGCGGCTGATTCCGCTGCGGATCGGCCGGATGATCGCCTCGCCGTTCACCTTCTTCCGCGGCGCCGCGGGCCTGATGGCGGCCGACCTCGCCGCCGGACCTGACAGCGGTCTGGCCGCGCAGATCTGTGGTGACGCTCATGCCGCCAACTTCGGCCTCTACGGCACTCAACGTGGCGAAATCGTGATGGATATCAATGATTTCGACGAGACGGTCATGGGCCCGTGGGAGTGGGATCTGGAGCGCCTGGCGGCCAGCCTCGTGCTGGCCGGACGAGAAGGCGGCGTCGACGCCGACGATTGCCTGCGCGCGGCACGCGATGCCGCCCGTTCCTACCGGCACACCGTCGACGAATTGGCCGATATGCCGTTCATGCAGTCGTGGACCGCGTTGCCCGACGAGTCGATCCTGGCCAGCGCCAAAGCCGAGGACCTGCTCGACGACTTCAAGAAGGCCGCGAAGAAGGCACGCAAGAACACCAGCGCCAAAGTGGTGGCGAAGTGGACCGAGCACCTCGACGATCACGAGACCGATATCCGCAAGCATCGTTTCGTCAGCGACCCGCCCGTGCTGACTCCCGTTGACGCGCAGGTGTCGGAAGCGGTGATCGACGGCCTGGAACGCTACGCGAGCACCATCCGGGAGTCCCGGCGCAATCTGCTGGCCCGGTTCGCGGTCTCCGATGTGGCGTTTCGCATCGTCGGCACCGGCAGCGTCGGCCTGCACAGTTATGTGGCGCTGTTGCACGGTAACGACGGTGAGGCGGTGGTACTGCAGGTCAAGCAGGCGCGGCCGTCCGCACTCAGCCCGTTCCTGCCATCGACCGCGCCCCGCCACGAGGGCGAGCGGATCGTGGTCGGCGCGCGGACCGTGCAGTCCGAGACCGACATCCTGCTCGGTTGGACAACCATCGAGCTCGACGAATCGCTGCCGTTCATCGTGCGCCAGTTCCGCAATCTCAAGGGCAGTATCGACCCGGCGACGCTGTCGGCCGACGATCTCGACGACTACGGTCGACTCGCCGGTGCGCTGCTGGCGCGCGCGCATGCCCGCTCGCTGGATCCGCGCGCGCTCGCCGGCTATCTGGAAACCGATGACGACGATGACGACCGGTTCGAGGAATCGGTGGCACGCTTCGCGGTGCGTTACGCCGACCGCACCGAGGCCGATCACGCCGACCTCGTCGCCGCCGTCGCCGCGGGCACGTTCGACGCCGAACAGGATTGACCCAGCTACGATGTACGCCAACGGTTCTCGGCACAGTTCGCGTGTGCCGAGTGCCGCGCCAACGACCAACGAAGGGCGGTCTCCATGCTCGTGCGCGTGCAGAATGCGGCAGGCAGCGATGCCGAGGCGGCACTGATCGACTGGTTGCGAACATGGAAGGACCCGTCGAGCCCGCACGGCGTCGCCACGATCAACTGCAGCCTGTTCCACCAGGATCGGCTACACCAGTTCGACGCGGTGGTCTGGACCCCCACCAGTTGCGTGATCATCGAGGCGGAGACGTTCACCGCCCCGCAGGACGGCGTGCTGGAGATCCCGCTCAACGGCCCGTGGATGGTCTCCGGGGAGCTCGCCCAGTTCGCGGGTTCGGAGAAGTCGACGCCGCTGGAGCGGTCACGTGAGCACACCTTCGCCCTGCAGGACTATCTCGCCGCCCGCGGGCTCGGCCAGCGCGCGGTGCACGGCCTCGGCCTGATCGTGCCGATGCCCGGCGCCCAGATCGACGTGCACCAGGGTTGGAGCGACCCGAGCTTCGATGTGATCGTCACCGACGACCCGCACCGCCTCGAGATGTACTTCGAATTGCTGGCCGAGAAGGAACACAATCTCTGGACGGCCAACGACATCGCCATCGCGTTCCGCGGCCTCGGCATCCTGCCGTTCCTGCCCGCACCACAGGACCTGCTCAACGAGGGCTTCCTCGGCCCCATCGATGTGACGCTGTGGCACGGCGGGCCCACCCAGGCGGCCGCGGAGGCCTACGCCGAGGAGCAGGCCGAGCTCGAACGCCAAGCGCAGTCCCGGGGCATGGTCGCGCCGTGGTACAGCCCGTGGAAGCTGTATCCGCGGGTCGGCGGCGATCTCGATTTCGGCCGGGCGTTCCTGCGGATCACCCTCGCCCTCGGCATGATCGTGGCCATCGTGTGGGTGCTGTGGTTCCTGGTCACGGCGGTGCTCACCTACGGTCCGGCTTGAGCGGGGCCGGGCGGCAGTCGTCGCGTCCGTGATCGAACGACGTCGCACTGCCACCGTTGTCCGGGTGACGGCGATCGGCGCCGGTGCCGCACTCACCGCGGCGATTCCGTTGACGTTCCCCGCGCACGGCGGAGCGAGCGAGCTGGACTCCGTGGTGTCCGAGGACACCGTCTCCCCCGGCCTCGCGCAGGTGCTCGTCGCGCCGAGCAACGCGCCGGTGGTTGTGACGCTGCTCTTGGCCGCGTGTGCCTGGTTCGCGCTACGGCGGCAGTGGTGGCGGGCCGTGACCATGCTGGTGGTTCCCGAGATCGCGTTGGCGGTCAACACCTGGTTGCTGAAACCGCTGTGGGATCGCCGGCTGGACGACCATCTTGCCTATCCGAGCGGACACACCGTCCATATGGTCGCTGTCGCAACAACTTTCGCGTGCCTGGTGACCGACCTCCGGGCACGGATCGTAGTGGCGACGCTGACCGTGCTCGCACTGATCGCGATCACTCCCGGCATGGCCGAATTGGGATACCACCATCCCACCGATGTCCTCGGCGGGGCAGCGGCGGCGGCCGCGATGGCGATCGGCCTGTGCTGGATCTCCGATGCGCTACGTACCCGAAACCGCGCCTAGCCCGCCGCTGGACGGGCAAGGCGCGGCGCGCACGCTATCGGCGGTCGAAAACGCTGGCGTCGTGCAGCATCTCGGCGCGCAGCATCGTCTCGGGCACGCCCATCGCCTCCACCAGGGTCAGCGCGTCGGGACGCAGGCGGTCGACCAGTTCGTTGACCCCGCGCCGCACACCCTTGGCCCGCTCCACCGACATGAACCGGTGCATGATGTACCAGGCCAGGTTCTCCTCCAGCGAGGCGTAGACATAGAGGTCGCAGACTGTTTCAGCGAGGGCTTTCGCGTCCGGGTCCTCGATGGCGGCGATGCCGTCGACGAACTCCTCGAGCACGAGGCGGTCGATGTGCGCGGCGCCGGCGGCCAGGATGTGGTCCTGGGCGTTGTTGAATGCCTCGAACGGGCCGGTGTCGGCGGCGCGGGCGCGCAGCCGGTGCGCGGCGGTGCGCAGCAGGTAGTCCTCGCGGTCGGCGAACAACTGCAGCTGGACATCGCGTTTGGACAGGTCGCCCTCGTCGACGGTCTCGTCGTTGCGGTCGCGCAGGGTCTGGATCAGCTGACGCACACCGGAGCGTTTCCGCACCACGTCACCGGCCATGGTGGCGGCAAAACGCACCCAGCCGAGCGCGTCGAGGTCGCGGACCTCGTCGGAGTACGCCGTGAGCAGTTCCTTCGCCACGAGCTGGGTCAAGACGACATTGTCGCCTTCGAAGGTGGTGAACACGTCGGTGTCTGCCTTCAGCGTGACCAGGCGGTTCTCGGTGAGATAGCCCGCGCCGCCGCAGGCTTCGCGGCATTCCTGAATAGCCCGGGTGGCGTGGCGGGTCTGGGCGACCTTCAGACCTGCGGCACGTTTCTCCAGCGCTCGCTGTGAGCTCGGTTCGGTGTCTTGCCCGCGCTGGATCAGATCCATCCGGCGAACGAGGTCGTTCTGGGCGAAGGCCAGCGCGAACGACTTCGCCACCAATGGCAGCAGCCTGCGCTGATGGCTGCGGTAGTCCAGCAGCAGGGTTTCCTCGCCGGTGTCGGGGTCGGCGAACTGGCGGCGCGCCAGCGCGTACCGCACGGCGATACTCAGTGCCACCCGCGCGCCCGCGGCGCCCGCGCCACCGACGCTGACCCGGCCACGCACCAGCGTGCCGAGGGTCGTGAAGAAGCGGCGGCTCGGGTTCTCGATCTCGGAGCTGTAGGCGCCCTCCGGGGAGACGTCGGCGTAGCGGTTGAGCAGGTTCTCGCGCGGGATCCGCACCTGGTCGAAGACGATCCGGCCGTTGTCGACCCCCGGCAGCCCGCCCTTGAGGCCGTCGTCGTAGGTGGTCACGCCGGGCAGGTCCGCGCCGCGGTCGTCGCGGATCGGCACCAGCAGACAGTGCACGCCCTGACTCTCGCCGCCGACGATCAGCTGGGCGAACACCGCGGCCATCCGGGCATGAACCGCGGCGCCACCGATGTAGTCCTTGCGCGCCGACGGCGTCGGGGTGTTGATGACGAATTCCTGGGTGGCCGGATCGTAGGTGGCCGTGGTCTCCAGATCGGCGACATCGCTGCCGTGCCCCGACTCGGTCATCGCGAAGCAGCCGAGCAGATCGAGCGAGATCAGGCGCTTGATGAAGTCGCGGTGTCGTTCGGTGCCCAGGTTCTCCACCGCGCCACCGAACAACCCCCACTGCACACCGGATTTCACCCAGAGCGACAGGTCGGTGTAGGCCAGCATCTCGAGCCCGGTGACCGCACCGCCTGGGTCGCCGGTGCCGCCGTTCTCGGACCGGAAGCCGCGCTCGGGATAGCCCATGGTCGCGATGACGCGCATCTGGTCGAGCACGCGAGCCCTGGCCGCGTGGATGTCGAGTTCGGGGTCGTCGGTGAATTCCTCGCCGGCGAGCTGCGTGCGCGCCTGCTCCCTGACCGTGCGCCACGGTCCGTCCAGCGCTGCGCGCAGATGTTCTGCCGTCGTCGATGTGCCGGTAGCCATGGCTTCGACACTAGCCCGCCGACGAACAGTCACCCAGGCCCGAAACTCGGTTCGGGCCAAAGTCTTGCCAACCGATTGAACGCGCGTTTAATATATTGAACATGCGTTCAGTCGATCTCACTACCGCAGCCAGGATTCGCGATGCCGCGATCGAATTGTTCGGTGAGCAGGGCTTCGGTGTCGGAGTTCGGGCGATCGCCGCCGCAGCCGGCGTCTCGCCCGGCCTGGTGAACCATCACTTCGGTTCCAAGGACGGCCTGCGCGCGGTCTGCGACGATCGTGTGCTCGAGATCATCCGCGACGAGAAGCTGCGTGCGATCGCGGCACCGGGTCCCGCGGGGATGCTCACCGCGATGGCCGAGATCGAGATGTACGCCCCCCTGGTGGCCTACATGCTGCGTAGCTTCCAGGCCGGCGGCGCGCTCTCGGAGTCATTGCTCGAGCACATGATCACCGACGCGGAGCAGTACATGCAGACCGCCGTCGACGCGGGCAAGGTCAAGCCGAGTCGCAATCACGCGGCGCGCGCCCGCTACATCGTGCTCTGCCATGTCGGCGCCATGAACCTCTATCTGCAGATGCGCATGCAACGCGAAGGAAAACTCGACTACCGCAAGGCGATTCGTGAGCTCTCCGACGAGATCACCTTTCCGGCGCTCGAGCTCTACACCCAAGGATTGCTCACCGATTCCACCATGCTCGACACCCTTTTCGAGGAGTAGACGATGCCCAAACCCACCCCCGCCCGGGTCATCGATGTCGCGGACCTGCGAAAGACGTTCGGCCGCTTCACCGCGCTGGACGGACTCGACCTACATGTCGGTACCGGCGAAATCCACGGTTTCCTCGGTCCCAACGGCGCAGGCAAGTCCACCACCATCCGAATCCTGCTCGGCGTCCTGCGCGCGACCGGCGGCGAAGCCATGGTCTTCGGCCGTGACCCGTGGACCGATGCGGTCGAGCTGCATCGCCGGATCGCTTACGTCCCAGGCGATGTCACTCTGTGGCCGTCACTGTCGGGCGGCGAGACGATCGATCTACTCGCCCGCATGCGCGGCGGCCTGGACGAGGCACGGCGCGACGAGCTGATCGAACGCTTCGAGCTGGACCCGACCAAGAAGGCGCGTACCTATTCCAAGGGCAACCGGCAGAAAGTCGCACTGGTATCAGCGTTTTCGGCGAACGCGGACCTGTTGATCCTCGACGAACCGACATCGGGTCTCGACCCGCTGATGGAACAGGTCTTCCAGGACTGTGTGCGCGACGCTGCGGCGCGCGGCGCGACGGTACTGCTGTCGAGCCACATCCTGTCCGAGGTCGAGCACCTGTGCGACCGGGTAACGATCATCCGGGCGGGCCGCACGGTCGAATCCGGTTCACTCGACGACCTTCGCCACCTGAGCCGCACCGCCATCACCGCCGATCTGATCGGCGATCCCGGCGATCTCAGCGCGATGCCCGGTGTCGGCGATGTCGAACAGGACGGCTCGACGCTGCGCTGCCAGGTCGACGCCGACCATCTCGGCGCCCTGATCCGGGTACTCGGTGACGCGGGCGTTCGCAGCCTGACCAGCGCGCCGCCGACGCTGGAGGATCTGTTCCTGCGCCACTACCACGTCGACGACACCGAGACCGCCGAGAAGGTGCGGGCATGACCACTATCGCCGCTCTCCCCCGTTTCACCGGAACCTCGCGCACCGCAGGCGAATTCGCGGGCACCGGCCAGATGCTGCGCCTGTACCTGCGCCGCGACCGGGTGGTCGCCCCGCTGTGGTCGCTGCTGATCGGGTTGATGCCCGCGCTGCAGATCGTCTCGATCAGGGACATCTACACCACACCGCAACAGCTCGATCACTTCGCGGCGACCACGGCCGCGAGCCCGGCGCTGATCGCCATGTACGGACCGGTTTTCAGCTCGGCACTGGGTTCCATCGGCACGTGGAAGGCCGGCGCGATGTACGCGATGATCGCGATCGCCGCGGTACTCACGGTGATCCGTCACACCAGGGTCGAGGAGGAGACCGGGCGCGCGGAACTGGTCGGCGCTACCAGCATCGGCCGGTTCGCCGGCCTCACCGGAGCACTTCTGCTCACCTTCGGCGCATCGGCGGTCGCCGGAATCGCTTGCGCCGCTTCACTGATGGCCACCGATCTGCCTGTCGCGGGTTCGGTCGCCTTCGGTGCCGCGCTCGCCGCATCCGGTGTCGTCTGGGGTGCGGTGGCGGCCGTCGCCGCTCAGGTCAGCACCGGCGCCCGGCTCGCCCGTGGCATCGCGCTCGGCAGCTTGGGCGCCGCGTTCGCGGTGCGTGCGGTCGGTGACGCGGGAAATGGTGTGCTGTCGTGGTTTTCGCCGCTGGGCTGGTGCTTGCAGGTCCGTCCGTTCGCCGACGAACGCTGGTGGGCGCTCGTGCCGTTGGCCGCCCTCGGTACCGGCGCGACCCTGCTCGCCTATCGGTTGTTGCGGACCCGCGATATCGGTGCGGGCCTGCTGGCCGAGCGCCCCGGACCGGCCACCGCGGGCACGTCACTGACGGGTCCGGTGGGTCTGGCCTGGCGATTGCAGCGGGGTTCGCTCGTCGCCTGGACGACCGGATTCGCCCTGTACGGCCTACTCATCGGCGGCGCGGTGAACAGCATCGGCGGCATGCTCGACGACAGCGGCACCCTGCAGGACGTGGTCACCTCAATGGGCGGGTCGGCTGATCTGGAGAAGTCGTTCATCGCCTACGCCGTCACCATGCTGGCCGCCGCGGCCGCCGCCTACTCGGTCTCGGCGGTGCTGCGGCTGCACGAGGAGGAGAACTCGGGCCGCGCCGAGACGGTCCTGGCCGCCGCGGTGGGGCGCGTGCGTTATGCGTCGAGCCACCTGCTGTTCGCGATCGGCGGACCCGTCGTGACACTGCTGGCCGCCAGCCTCGCCATCGGAATCGTCTGGGGTGCGACAGATGGCGACCTCCCCGGCAAAGTCGGCGAATCCTTGGGCGCGGTCGCGGTGCAGCTGCCCGCGGTCTGGGTGATCACCGCCATCGCGATGCTGCTGTTCGGCGCCCTGCCGAAGTACGCGGCGCTTGCCTGGGGCGTACTGAGCGCGATGATCGTGATTTTCCTGCTCGGCTCGCTGGGCAGCTTCTCCCAGTGGATCCTCGATCTGGTCCCCTTCGTCCACCCGCCGAAGCTGCCGGGCGCGGCGTTCGACATCGCACCGATCGCCTACCTGACGGTTTTCGCCGGAGCGGGAATCCTTGTGGGACTCATGGCCTTCCGCCGCCGCGACCTGCGCTGACGGTGGGCGTGTACTGAAGCCGGGGTGGTGAGTTCGACTCACCACCGCGGCTTCAGTACGCGCCGTCGCCGCGGGTGACCACCCCGATGGTGCGCGCGATCAACGCCAGATCCAGCACCATCGACCAGTTCTCGACATAGGACAGGTCGAGCCGCACCGAATCCTCGGGCGACAGATCCGACCGCCCGCTGACCTGCCACAGCCCGGTGACGCCCGGCTTCACCAGCAGCCGCCGTCGCATTTCCCCGTCATAGCTGTCGACCTCACGTTGCACCTGCGGGCGCGGGCCGACGACACTCATGTCCCCGCGCAGCACATTGAAGAACTGGGGCAACTCGTCGAGGCTGTACTTGCGCAGGAACCGGCCGACAGCGGTTACCCGCGGATCGTCTTTGACCTTGAAGAACAACGGATTCCCACCGTGGCGGTCGATGAGCGCCTCCACCGCGCTGTCGGCATCGACGAGCATGCTGCGGAACTTGATCATCCGGAACGGAATTCCGTCACGACCGATCCGTTCCGACAGGTAGAACACCGGTCCCGCACTCGTCATCCTCACCGCGATCGCGATGGCGGCCAGCATCGGCGCGATGAGGACCAACACAATCGCGGCAAAACACAAGTCGAACAACGCTTTACGACTCGACTTCGCGCGTCCGTAGCGCGGCGGGTCGATGTGCAGCATCGGCATTCCCGCGACAATCCGGTTGGTCAACCGACCCCCCGCGATATCGACGACACCGGGGGCCACGATCAGATCGACGCCCAGTGGATCCAATGCCCATGCCATTCGCCGCAATTCGGCGGGGCCCAGATGATCGGTCGCGGCCACGGCCACCGAATCGGCCCCACCGCGGCGGACCGCCTCGAGTACCGAGCGATCGTCCCCGAGCACCGACGGCCCGTCGGTCGTATCGAACTGCGCGCCGATCGATCCCGATGGCACGCATACGCCGACCACGCGGTAGCCCGAGCCGGGATCGCCGGTGAAGGCCGACGCCATCGCGTGCGCGGCCTCCGGCGAACCGACGACCAGCACCGCGGTGTGACACCGGCCTTGCGCGCGCCACCGTCGTAGCCGCCACCGCCACGCCAAGCGCCCAGCGACCAGTGCGAGCAGCCCGGCGGGCAACGCGATGGCGAGATAGCCACGCGCGACCTCCACCCGGAACAGCAGCGCCAGGATCGCGAGCACACCGAACAGCCGCAGCGTCGCCGACACCAGCCTGCGGAACTCCTCGCTGCCGGTGCCGACCACCTGCGGCGTCCGGCTGCCGTACCCGTGCAGCAGCGCCAGCCACCCGGCGGCCAAAGCCAGCGACACCACGGAGTAGCCGACCTCATACGGCAGCGGCCAGGCCAGCGGGGGCGCCGCAGGCCCGCCGAAGCGGATCACCTGCGCGGCCGCGACCGCCCCGAATACCGCGACCACATCGGTCACGACCAACCGCTGGACCAACGCGGTCTGCCAACTCTCGCGCTGCGTACGGCGCAGCGCCTGGACACCGTTGACAACATCGACGTCGCCAGTACCGGTGAGCTCGTAGCTCATGAACCCACACCTCCCCTTCGGGAGACGAATCGTTTCCCGATCCCCGCAGACCGGAACGCGGCCGTTGCGGCCGTCCTACTTCCCGTCGATTCGATACCCGCCCGCTGATTGTTACAGACCCCAAGCAGGCATTCTCGCCGAAGACTCACCGCCGCAACAGATTCCAGCGGTTAGCCACAGCACAGCGCAATCGGGCAGCTATCACCGAGTCGCCATTGCCTTTCGGTATGAATGCAGGACAATCGCCTTCGGGAGTGATCGGCATCACAAAGGAATGGGGAACGGTCGAGCTCGCCAGCAGTTTGCCGGTGCCGTATCAACCTGGTCGAACTCCGAAACATACCACGAATCTCTTTCTGCCCCGCACGTTTCGGGGCACCCCCTAGCGCCCGCGGCTGTAACGTCTCGGCCCGTCGATCCGACTTCCGGCATGACCGGCATGAGCCGTGACAGCTTGGGTGAACGTGCAAGAAGGTGGGGGCTCCACGTGCAATGTCGACTCTGTGATTCCGAACGGCTCACGAGCGTGCTCGACCTGGGTGCCACTCCGCCGTGCGAGAGTTTCCTGGCCGTAGCGGAACTCGACCTGCCGGAGTCGACGTATCCGCTGCACCTGCGGCTGTGCGAGGACTGCCTGCTGCTGCAGATCCCGGCGCTGATCACCCCCGAGGACACCTTCACCGAGTACGCGTATTTCTCCTCGTTCTCCGACAGCTGGGTCCGGCACGCCGAGCAGTTCGTCACCACCACCGCCGAGCGACTCGGCCTCGGCCCCGATTCGTTCGTCATCGAGGTGGCCAGCAACGACGGCTATCTGCTGCGGCACGCGGTCGCCCGTGGCATCCGCTGCCTCGGCATCGAGCCGTCGGTCAACGTCGGTCTGGCCGCCCGCGAGGTCGGCGTGCCGACGGAAACAGCGTTCCTGGAACAGGATTCGGCCGCACGGATACGCGCCGAGCACGGCCCGGCCGACCTGGTGGTCGCCAACAACGTCTACGCCCACGTGCCCGACCTGCGCGGGTTCACCCACGCGCTGCGCACCCTGCTCAGCGACGAGGGCTGGTGCAGCATCGAAGTGCATCACGCGCTGAACCTGGTCCAGCTCGGCCAGTTCGACACCATCTATCACGAGCATTTCCAGTACTACACCGTCCATTCGGCGCAGCGCGCGCTGGCGATCGCCGGCCTGACTGTCGTCGATGTGGAACTCCTGGCAACCCACGGCGGCTCGATCCGGCTGTGGGCACGCCCCGACGCCGTCGCCGAACCGAGCGCCAGGGTCGCCGAGGTCCTCGACCTCGAGCGGGCGGCGGGCCTGCACGAGCCCGCCGGTTACGCCGCGCTCGGCGCCCGCGCGGAGTCGGTCCGCCAGGAGCTGCTGCGTTTCCTGCTCGACTGCCGCGCGGCGGGCAAGCGGGTAGTCGGCTACGGCGCGCCGGGCAAGGGCAACACCCTGCTCAACTACTGCGGTATCCGGCCCGACCTGCTCGAGTACACCGTGGACCGCAACCCTTACAAGCACGGCCGATTCACCCCCGGCACCCGGATCCCGATCCATCCGCCGGAGCGCATCGACGCCGACCGGCCCGATGTGGTGCTGGTCCTGCCGTGGAATCTCGAAACCGAGATCACCGCCCAACTCTGCCAGGTCGCTGAGTGGGGTGGCGAACTGATCTATCCGCTGCCGGTGCTGCATCGCGGCACCACGATCAGCGAACCGGTCGCGGCCGGCGCACACTCCGAAGGAAAGTGAACGAACCGATGAAGGTCGTACTGTTCTGCGGCGGATACGGCATGCGCATGCGCGGCGGATCCGACGACGTCGTCCCCAAGCCGATGCAGTTGGTCGGCCCGCGCCCGCTGCTGTGGCACGTGATGCGCTACTACGCGCACTACGGCCACAAGGAGTTCGTCCTGTGTCTGGGCTACGGCGCCGAACACATCAAGAACTTCTTCCTCACCTACCAGGAGTCGGCGTCCAACGACTTCGTGATCCGCAACGGTGCGGTGGAGCTGCTCGGCAGTGACATCAGCGACTGGTCGATCACCTTCGTCGACACCGGCGTCGAATCCGCGATCGGTGAGCGCCTGCGCCGCGTGCGCGAGCACCTCGACGGCGACGAGTATTTCCTGGCCAACTACGCCGACGTCCTCACCGACGCACCACTGGACACCATGATCGAGCGCTTCCGCGCCTCGGGTGCGGCCGCGTCGATGATGGTGGTGCCACCGCAGTCCTCGTTCCACTGCGTGGACATCTCACCGACCGGCGAGGTGAAGGACATCGTGCCGGTGGCGCAGATGCCCCTGTGGGAGAACGGCGGATACTTCGTACTCAGCCAGGAAATCTTCGATCTCCTGCCGCCGGGCGGCGATCTGGTGGCCGACGCGTGCGGCGCACTCGCCGGGCAGGGCAGGCTCTTCGGGTATCAGCACATGGGCTTCTGGAAGCCCGCCGACACCTTCAAGGAACGCGCCGAGCTCGACGACGCCTACCGCAACGGCACCCGGCCGTGGATGGTGTGGGACCAGCCGTGATCGGGTTGTTCACCCGCCCACCGCGCCGGATCGCGGTGCTCGGCGCGCACTGCGACGACATCGCGATCGGGATGGGGGCAACACTTCTCGCGCTCACCGGGGCCGATCCCGACGTCGAGGTGCGGGCCTTGGTGCTCTCCGGCGGTGGCACCGCACGCGAGGACGAGGAGCGCGCGGCACTGACCGCGTTCTGCTCGGGCACCGAGCCCGACCTGCGGGTTCTCGATGTGCCCGACGGCCGCGCACCGGCGCACTGGGACCGGATCAAGGACGCACTGGCGGCCTTTCGCCGTGGCGGCGAACCCGAGGTGGTGTTCGCACCGCATCGTGGCGACGCCCACCAGGACCACCGCCTGCTCGCCGAACTGGTGCCGACCGAGTTCCGCGATCACCTGACCCTGGGTTACGAGATCCTCAAATGGGAGACCGACACCCCGGCTCCCACGCTGTACCACCCGTTGAGCCATGAACTCGCACAAGAGAAGTCGCGACTGCTGCACAAGCACTATCCGTCGCAGACGGGCCGCGACTGGTTCGACGAACAGGCCTTCCTCGGGCTGGCCCGGCTGCGTGGCGTGCAGTGCCACGCACCGTATGCCGAGGCGTTCGTGCTCGACAAAGCGATCATCAGATGGGAACAGACGTGAACATGCGGGTACTGGTCACCGGGCACCAGGGCTATCTCGGCACCGTGATGGTGCCGGTGCTGCGGGCGGCGGGCCACCGGGTCACCGGCCTGGACATCGGCTACTTCGCCGACTGCCTGCTCGGCGAATTCGCCGGCGACCCAGAAGGTTTGGCGGTGGACCTACGCGAGGTGACCGTCGAGCAGCTGCGCGGTTTCGACGCGGTGATCCATCTTGCCGCGTTGTCGAACGATCCCCTCGGCGCCCTGGCACCGGAGATCACCTACGACATCAACCATCACGCGTCGGTCCGCCTGGCCCGCCTCGCCAAAGAGGCCGGGGTCTCCAGGTTCCTCTACGCGTCGACCTGCTCGGTCTACGGCGCGGCCGGTGCCGACCTCGTCACCGAGGACGCCCCGCTGCGCCCGATCACCCCGTATGCCGAGAGCAAGGTGCGCGTCGAGGACGATGTGGCCGCCCTCGCCGACGACGACTTCGTCCCGGTGTTCCTGCGCAACGCAACGGCTTTCGGCTTCTCGCCCCGACTGCGGGCCGATATCGTGCTCAACAACCTGGTCGGCTACGCGGTGCTCACCGGCGAGGTGAAGGTGCTCTCCGACGGCACCCCGTGGCGTCCACTGGTACACGCCGCCGACATCGCCGCCGCGTTCGCCACCTGCCTCACCGCGCCCGCCGCCGACGTCTCGCGCCGGGCGTTCAATATCGGCACCGAGGTAAACAACCTGACCGTCGCCGAGATCGCCGCCTCGGTGGTCGACGCGGTGCCCGGCTCACGACTGCTGATCACCGGCGAGAGCGGTGCGGACCCACGGTCCTACCGGGTCGACTTCTCTTACGCGCGTGAGGTTCTCGGCTTCGAGGCACAGTGGACGGTGCCCGCGGGTGCGGCCGAGCTGTTCACCGAGTACACCGCACGCGGGCTCACCTCGGACGCGTTCTTCCGCCGGTTCACCCGGCTGCCGCATCTGCAGGGCCTGTGCGATTCCGGAGTGCTCGACGCACAGCTGCGCCGGATCAGTGCGTCGGCGTCAGCGTAGCCAGCAGCGCCGGCCAGGTCCCGGCTCCCGCGTCACGCGCGGAGACGGGGCCGACGGGCAGCGGCCAGTCGATGGCCAGCTCGGGGTCGTCGTAGGCGACCCCGAGGTCCTCGGCGGGATCGTGCGGACGGTCGATGCGATAGCAGACGTCGGCGATCTCGGTGAGCGCCTGGAATCCGTGCAGGAAACCCGGCGGCACGTACAGGTGATGGAACTGCTCGTCGTCAAGCCGAAAGGCTTGGCGCGCACCGAAAGTCGGCGAATCGGGGCGAATGTCGACGAGTACGTCATGCACGGCGCCGTGCGCGCAGCGCACCAGCTTGGCCTCGCCGCGCCCGCCGCGTCCATGCATGCCGCGGATCACCCCGCGCACCGACCTCGACTGCGAATCCTGCACGAAGGCCGCCGCCGCACCCGGCACCCCGAGATGGGCGTCGAACTCGCCCGCGTCGAAGGTGCGGGTGAACAACCCACGATCGTCGCGGAACGGTTCGGGAACGAGAACCACCACGTCAGCCAATTCGGTCCGCTCGATACGCACGAGGACATCTTGTCATGACCCGCCGATGCCGCGGCTGCGCGAAGATCGCGCTCACTCCCCTTCTCGACCTGGGCTCGGTCCCGGCGGCGGACCACTTTCCGCCCCGTGACACTCCGGTCGCCGACACCGAATCCGGTCATCCGTTGCGGATGGACCAGTGCGCGGCGTGCGGCCTTGCTCAACTCGCCGACGACGACACCGTCACAGCCGAACCCCGCGGCATCGAACCGCTGGCCCTGCGCGAGCAGGCCGCCGCGGCGGTGCGTCTGGTGCTCGCCGCTGGGCTGCTGCGTGGTTCGACGGTGACCGAATTCGGCAGCCCCCACGGCGGCACCTGGCTGCCCCTGCTCGGCGCGCACGGCTTCACCGAGAACACCGGCGGACCGGCCGATGTGGTGCTCGACTGCTTCGGCATCATGCACGAACCCGATCAGCGGGCGGCCTTCGCGGCACGTGCCGCGGCGACGGCTCCCGACGGTGTCCTGCTCGTGCAGTACCACTCCCTGGCCGCCATCGTCGCGCAGGGACAGTGGAATGCGTTGCGGCACGGACACTTCGCGTATTACTCGCTGTCCACCCTGCGCACTCTGCTCGGGGCCGTGGGAATGAGTGTGGTCACCGCGTGGGAGTTCGACCTCTACGGCGGCACCGTGCTCCTCGCGGTTCGCCACGGCGACCACGCTCCGGACGCAGGCGTCGAAGAAATTCTCGCGACGGAAGCCGATGCGCTGAGCTCTATCGCCGAACTGCAGCAGACGGTCGACCACCACGTCCGTGCTCTCCGCGGCTGGCTGGAAGCTGCTGCCGCACAATGCGATCGGGTCTACGCCTACGGTGCCGCGTCGCGGGCGGTAGCCCTGCTGAGCATGGCAGGCGCGCACCGCGGCCTGCTCGCCGGTGTCGCCGACGCCGCGCCCGGCAAACAGGGTCGCCGAATGCCCGGCACCGATGTACCCATCATCTCCCCCGCCGAACTCGTCGCCGCCGAGCCCGACGTGGTGCTGTTGACGCTGCCGGACCTGCTCGCCGAGGTGAGCAACGGACTGCCCGAACTCACCGGACGGTGGGTGATCGACGACCCGGCGGGCCCCCGCAGGCGATAGTCGCGTGCGCCAGGCTGTGGCATAGACGACGTTACGTCGATCGGCGCATGATCGGATCCCGTGGGATACTCGGATTGCCCAGCGCCGCACCATGATCGAGCTCCGGTCACTGCTGGACCGTCGCAGTGTCGCGGTGGCCGGTGCCCGGATCGCAGGGGGAAGTGGCGTCGAACGCACCGTTCGGCGGGCGGATAGCCAGGGGAAGAAATCTGATGAGGGGAATTACCGTGCTCGTACCGCGCGCGCTCCGGATCGCGGCGATGGCATCGGCCGTCGCCGTCGGTCTCGTCATGGGGGCAGGCTCCGCCGCTGCCGGAATCGACAGCAGCAGTGTCGTTCTCGACGGCAAGAACCGCACCGTCGAAGCGATCCAGTCCGACACCAGGATCGACTTCGTCGCACCGCTCGACGGCAATCCGCTCACCCGTGAGTGGTTCCACAGCGGCGCGGCCTCCTACCTGGTCATCGGCCCCGAGGCCGAAGCCTGGTCCGGCCGCATCACTATCGGCTATCAGGTCGGCTACCCCGCCACCCTCGACGGCAGAATCAAGTTCGAGTGGTCGACCCCCGGCTCGAGCGTCGAGATCGGCTCCGACCCGAGCGCCACCATCGACGGCCTCATCCCGCGCGCGGGCATCGAACTCGCCGTCGGCTTCGGCCCCGGCATCCAGGAGGTCGAGGTCGCCGGTGGAGACATCTCGGGAGCCGAAGGCGTGCTTCGCCTTTCGGGTTTCCACGGCACTGTCACCGGCGTGCTCGGCCAGACCAACGTCCGCCCGTTCGTGAAGATAGTCGGGTCCGGCGGCGACACCGTCGTCACCTACGGCAAGACCTTCTCGATCTGATCCTAGTTGCCCCGGCGGGCATTCACTCGCCGGGGCACTGGGACGCCGTAGATCTCGGTGCTAGCTCATTCGCCCGGGCGGACCGCGCCGACCGCACCCAGTGTCCGCACCCTGACCCGCTCCATGATCTGGCCGACCAGGCGCAGGTCACCGGTGAGAACATCCGCGCGCGTCACCAATTCGGGGTGGTCGACGACGAGCCGATGGTGGAAGCGGTACATGTCGGTGAGCTTGGACCTGGTGGTAGTGCGACTGCACAGGTTGAACGAGGAATTGCGCCAGGCGGCGACGATCCGTTCCATCCCGACGAAGTGACCGCCGGTGGCGACGCGGGCGAACAGGTCGACATCCATCGGGAACACCAGGTCGGGGCGCAGGCCGCCGACGCGCCGGTAGTCGGCCAGCCGGAACATCGCCGCGGCCGTCGGCCCGAACTCGGCCGGACCGCGACGCACGATGACCTTGGCCAGTTCCCGTGGCGTGCGGCGCCCGAGCAAGCCCGGCAGGCCGAGGTCGGTCTCGAGCAAGCCGCCCTGCTCATCGATCACATCGAAACGTCCCGCGCAGATCGCGACCGACGCATCGGCCATCAGCGCCCACTGTTCGGTCAGCCCGCCGGGGCGCAGGACGTCGTCGGCGCACACCACTTTCACCAGATCACCGGACGCGGCCCGGATCACTCGGTCCCAGTTCGCCCCGATCGGCAGCACCGACTCGTTGCGCAGCACCCGCACCCGGGGATCGCCGGTGGAGCGGGCGATCTCGCCGGTGCGGTCGGCGCTGGCATTGTCGAGAACGAGCAGTTCGAAGTCGGCGTCCTCGGCGAGCACCGACTCCAAAGTCACCGCGAGCGTCCGCTCGGCGTCGTAGGCAGGCACACACACCGTCAACGCGGAAACCATCGTCGCACTCCCTGTCACCGGGGTATGCCCTGTTGCACCCCCGCCATCCCCTGCGACGAATCTACCCCACCCCCCTAATGTCTGCCGCCCGGTAGGCCCGAACGTGGTTACTCCCCTAGACTGTGGGCTGATAGCGAATTCGCCGGTCGGGATGCACTTCGCGGGACACATGATGAAGGGTGCCGGGGTTGACGACTGCGACCGCCATGGTTGGTGTGCACATGACCGGATCGGAATGGTTCGGTTCCACACCGGGGGGACTCAACCGGTATTTCACCGATCTGTATCGAGCACTCGCGCGTCAGCCGGAGATGACGGTGACCGCGTCCGCGTTCGGCACCGCCGACGACGCGAGCGCCGGATCATGGGGACCGACGGGCGGTTCGACACTGCACCGCACCCGCACCGCGCTGCTCGCACGCTCCGAACTCACCCCCGGCACCGTCCTGGACCGGCACTTCTGCCTGTACGGCCCCCTCGCCCGGACCGCGACGACGAAGCTGCCGCTGGTGGTCCACTTCCACGGGCCGTGGGCGCAGGAGAGCGCGATGGCCGGCGAATCGGCCCGTGCCGTGCGGGCCAAGTACCTGTTCGAACGACTGCGCTACCGCGGCGCCGACCGATTCATCGTGCTGTCGGGCCACTTCCGTGACGTGCTCGAACGCGACTACCACGTGCCCGCCGACCGGATCTCGATCATTGCGCCCGGCGTCGACCTGGACCGATTCCGCGCAGCACCGCTCGACACCACCGCCACGACCCGGACTGTGCTGTGCGTGCGCAGGCTCGAGCGGCGCATGGGTATCGATGTGCTGTTGCGGGCCTGGCCGCGGGTATCGGCCGCGCATCCCGACGCTCGACTCGTGGTCGTCGGCACCGGTACCGCCGAAGCGGATCTGCGCGCCGAGGCGGCGCAGCTCGCGGGCACCGTCGAGTTCACCGGCCGGGTCAGCGACGACCGGCTCACCGAGCTGTACGCCGAAGCCGCCGTCTCTGTTGTGCCGACGGTCGCGCTGGAGGGCTTCGGCCTGATCGCCCTGGAATCGCTGGCCGCGGGCCGGGCGCCGATCGTCACCGACTGTGGCGGATTGCCCGATGCCGTGCGCGGTCTCGACCCCACCCTCGTCGTCCCCGCCGGCGAGCCCGACGCGCTCGCCGCCCGGCTCGTCGCCGCCCTCGACGGCACGGTCCCCGACCCGGCCGCCTGCCGCGCGCACGCGGAGACCTTCACCTGGGACATCGCCGCGGACCGGCACGCTGCCCTGTATCGGGACCTGCGATGACCCGGGCTGTCTTCCTCGCACACACCGCGGCACCGTCCGGCGCCGAACTCGCCACGCTGCGACTGCTCGACGCCTTGCGCGCCACCGGCCGCTATCAGGTCACCATGATCTACACCGAGGACGGACCGATGGTGGCCCGGATGCGGGCCCGTGACATCGAAACCCGGGTGGTAGCGGGACAATTCGACTCGCGCGCCATGCGTATCGGTACCGGGGCGCTCGGACTGATCATCGGCTTCATCGCCCTGCTGCGGTTGGGCTGGGCCGTCGGCGCGGTCGTCGACGAGACCCGCGCCGATGTGGTCGTCGCCGAAAGCACCAAGGCACTGGTCCTCGGCGCTGTCGCCGCGCGCCGCGCGCGTGTTCCCCTGGTGTGGCAAGTCCACGACCGGGTCTCCCCTGACTACTTCGGCAAGCTTCCCGCGCTGGCGATCCGCGTGCTGGCCCGGCTCGTGTGCCGGGGACAGCTGGCCAACAGCCGCGCGACCGCTGCCACCCTGCCCGCCGGACCAGCTACCGCGATCGCCTATCCGGGTGTCGAACTGCCTGCGGCACCAGCGGTTCCGCGTACTCGCCCGGCCGCGGCGGCTGTTGTCGTCGTAGTCGGCAGGCTCAGTCCGTGGAAAGGCCAGGACGTCTTCCTGCGCGCGATCGCCGCGCTGCGCGTGCGGCCCGGCCGGGTGGTCCTGGTGGGCGGCACGTTCTTCGGCGAGGAACCGTACCGCGCACAGCTGGAGAAGCTCGCGGCCGAGTTGGGCGTGGCCGCGGAATTCACCGGCCATGTCGACGACCCCGCCGAATATCTCACCGCCGCGGACATTCTCGTGCACTGCTCGGTCCTGCCGGAGCCCTTCGGGCAGGTCGTCGTCGAAGGCATGGCCGCGGGCTGCGCGGTGGTCGCCGCGACACCGGGCGGTCCCGCCGAGATCATCCGCACCGGGATCGACGGCCTGCTCGTCCCCGGTGGCGACGTCGCCGCCCTCACCGCCGCGCTGGAAACCCTCCTCCACGACCCCGCCGACCGTGCCCGCCTCGCCATCGCGGGTCGCGACCGCGCGCGCGACTTCGACATCCACACCAGTGCCCGGACGGTCGCCGACTTCCTCGACACCATGGTGACCCGCGGTGACTGAGCACGATCGCTACCTGGCCACCGTCACCACCGACGTCTTCCCGCACGTACAGGCGGTCCCCCCGGAAACCGGCGCGCAGCGCCGACCCGACGACGAGCACGGATCCGGCAAGCACGACAAGTCCAGCCCGCTCGCGGTCCTGCGCGATATCGGGTTCGTCAGCTTCGGCAAGTACGGGCAGTATCTCGTCACCTTCATCACGGTGCCGCTGATCGCCCGGGTGCTCGGCGCGCACGGTCTCGGGCTGCTCGCGATGGCGATGTCGGCCTATTTCATCGGCTCGCTGATCGTCGATCTCGGCATCACCTCGTTCATGGCCGCGCGCGTGCCCGACGCCGAGGACAACCACGGTGCCGGAACACGGTTCGCGGCGATCAACCAGTTGCGCGGCGATTACCTCGCCGTGCGGCTGAGCCTGCTGCTGATACTCGGGCTGGCACTCGGTGCCGGCCTGGTGTTCGGGGTGCCCGAACCGGTGCAGATGATCCTGCTCGGCCTGTTCGCGGGCGGGTTCTGGTCGATGTCGGAGGACTGGCTGCTGATCGGTCAGGGCCGTTTCGGCGCGTCGACGGTCTATCAGGGCATCGGGCGGCTGGGCTACCTCGCCCTGTTGGTCGGCGTGCTGCCGCGCATGCCGAGTGCGCAGGTCGCGGTGCTGTGCCTGCTGGTGTCGTCGGTACCGACGGTCGTGGCCACCTGGATCGACACGTCCCGGCGCTACGGCCGGCCATCGCGGCCGCGCGATGTCGGTGAGCTGTTGCGCACGGGCGCGCCGGTATTCGCCTCCCGCTTGCTGATCACCACCTACGGCCAGGGTGCCGCCGCGATCTATTCGGTGGTACTGAACGCGGCCGCCCTCGGCCTGTACTCCGCGGGCGATCGCCTCGTTCGGGCCTTGCAATCGCTGCTCGACCCGATCGGTTTCGCCCTACTGCCGCGCATGGCGCGACGCAGTAGCGACGGCAACTTCTGGCGTGACAGTGTGCGGGTGCTCGCGGCCTGTGTCGCGCTGGCCGCGCTGGTGAGTGCCCTGGTGTGGGTCACGGCCCCGTTCTTGATCGAGGTGATCTTCGGCACCGAATTCCTCGGCGCGACATCACTGCTGCGGATCGAAATCCTGATCCTGCCCGCCACCACCGTCACCTCGTTCGTCACCACCGCGATCCTGCCGGTCCGCCAGGACACCTTCGGTGTGCTCGCCGGCGCCGTGATCGGCACGGTGATCGCGGCCTGCGCGCTCGGGCTGACCTTCCGCACCCACTCGGTACACACCCTCGTCTACGGCAGCGTGCTGGTCGAATACACCGTCGCTGCCTGGTATCTCGCGCGGGTCAGGATGCTGGTCCTGCGCGACCGGCGTAACAAGGACCACTCCGCATGAAAATCCTCTTCATCGGCGACGACTGGATCGGCAGCAATGCCCGCTCGCTGGCCGACGGTTTCCGTCAGGCGGGCCACGATGTGCTCGTCGTCGACTCGACCGCGATCACCTTGCCGACCCGTTTGTCGCCGCCCTGGATCTACGCCAAAGCACGCAAGGAACGGGCGCCGTGGGAGGTGCGCGGATTACACGAGCGAATCGAACGTAGCGCTGAGGCCTTCGATCCCGATATGGTGTTCGTGTTCAAGGGAATCCATCTCGACCAGCGCAGATTGCTCGATCTGCCAGCCGCGCTGCATGTGCATTACAGCGCCGACGATGTGGCGAACCCGGAAAATCTCACCTCCGCCTACCTCGCGCACGAGCCCGAGTGGGATCTCGTGGTCACCACCAAGCGCCACAATGTGCCCGAGTTGCGGGCGCGCGGCGCCCGGGCCGTCGGTTTCGTTCGCAGCGCCTACGATCCGGCCTGGCACCACCGGACCGCCCGCCGCGACGGACGTGACTACCTGGTCGGCTTCATCGGTGTGTGCCGCCCCGACCGCCGCGCCGCGATGGTCGAACTGGCCGGGCGCTACGGCGAGCGCATGCTGGTGCGTGGGCCCGGCTGGCGCCGGGTACCCGAACTGCGCGCCACCGGTGCCCACGTGGGCAGGGCCGTCTATGGTGCCCAGTATTCGGCCGCGGTCGCCCAGGTCGGCGCGAACCTGGTGCTGCTGAACTCCGACAACCGCGACACCCACACCTGCCGCACATTCGAAGTGCCCGCTGCCGGTGGACTTTTTGTCGGCGAACGCACCGATGAGCACGCCGAGCTGCTCGACGACACCACCGAATGCTTCCTGTTCTCCGATACCGGCGAACTCCACGACATCCTCGACCGGTGCGCGGCCGAACCCGACACCGTCGCCGCGGTGGCCGCCGCCGGGCACCGCCGCGTCGTAGCCGATGGGCACCGCTATGTGGATCGGGCGCGCGAGATCGTCGCGCTGGCGCAGGAGGTCAGGTCCTGACCGGTTCTGCCACCGTCGCCGCCGTCGCCGCCGCGCTGCTCGTCATCGCGGTCGCTGCCCTGTGGGTGCCCGGCGTCGCCCGGGTGTTCCTCATCGCGCAGGCCGTGTTCTGGTCGCTGTCGTATGTGGCGCGACCGCTGGTGCTGCTCGCGGTGCGGCCCGAACCGCACTTCGGTGACAACGTGCCCGATCCGCGTCTGGCCGATCTCGGCTACGACCGCGGGATCGCGCTCGCGTTGCAGCATGTCGTCTTCGGGCTGTGGGTGTACGCGGCGCTGGTTGTCGCCTATGCGATCTGGGCGCACCGCAGGCCCCTGCGCCGTGCCGCCGCCCTCGACGATCCGGATTTCGTGCCCGCGCTGATCGCGCTGTACGTGCTCGGCATGCTCGGGCGCGCGGCAGGCACCGCGTCCGGGTCGGCGGGCACCGCGGGTGAGGTCGACAGCGCCAACCCGCTGCTGGCGTTCCTCGCCGTCCCGGCCTCGATCGCCGCGATCGGCCTGATCATCTTCCTGCGACCACCCGACCCGCGCCGCACCGCCGTCATCCTCGGCTGTCTCCTGGTCGGTGAGCTGTGGTGGTCGTCGGTGGTGCAGTCCAAGACCCCGATCCTTGGCGCCGCCCTGGCACTGGCCATCCGGTTCTCGATGATGGGCTGGAATCGGCGCACCGCCCTCGGTGTCGCGGGCATCGGCGTGATCGGTGTGATCGGCTTCGGCTGGCTGCAGTCGTTCAAGTCCACCGGCACCGCGGCCCGCGATGCGGCCTCGGTCGATGCGATCTACCCGGAAACCGTGCAACCGTTCTTGAGCATCCTGCGCCGGTTCGATCTACTCGAGGCCGCGACCGACGCACTGTTCTACGGTCCCGGCGGCTGGCTGACACCGACCGAGGTGGCCCAGCACGCCAGTCTGAGCCTCATCCCGGCGCCGCTGCTCGGGCTGGAGAAGTTCCAGTCCGGGACGGCGTGGGCGAACGAGGTGCGCGGCGCCTCGGTGGATATGAGCACCGTGACGGTCTCGCTCGCCGAGGGAAATTTCAACGAGGGCTATGTGCTCGGCGGTTACACCGGGGTCGTCGTGTGCGCGGTGTTCACCTTCGCGCTACTGCTGGCCTGGTCGTATTCGCTGTATTCGCGGTGGTTTCCGGTGGTCGTGCTCGGTTTCGCGATCACCGGCGCCTCGACGCTGTTCGAGCGCGGGATTCTCGGCAGCATGGAGAATCTCGGCAAATTCGTGCAGACCGCGGTGCTGGCGTGGCTGGTGTATCTGGTGGTCGAGGAGTTCCGGCGCACCGAATCATGTGTGGTATCAGGGGAAATGGAGTCCCAGCGATGGGTTTGATCGATATCTGGCGCATCGTACGACAGCGATGGCTGTTGATCGTGGGTGTTGTGCTGGTGTGCACGGCGGCCGCGTGGACTTACGCGCAAACACTGCCGAGCACCTATGCGGCGTCGAGTTCGATGTATGTGTCGATGGCGACGGGCACCTCGGTCAACGACTCCTATCAGGGTGGTCTGGCCGCGCAGCAGCGCGTGCGGTCCTACCTCGATCTGGCGGCCTCGACGACGGTCGCGGCGCGGGTGGTCGACGAGAGGGGATTGAAGCTCACGCCGGAGCAGATGCGCGCGCGGATCACCGCCAGTTCCCCGCCCGCCACCTCGGTGATCGTGATCTCGGTGCAGGATTCGACGCCGGCCGGCGCCCGCGATCTCACCGATGCCGCGGTGGCACAGTTCCGCAAGCTGGTCGACGAGCTCGAGTCCATCCAGCGCGACGCGGCACCGGCAGCGCGGGTCGCCGTGGTCGACCGGGCGCAGGTGCCGAGCACGCCGCTGGAACCGCCGCCGAGCCGGATCGTGCTCCTGGGTCTGATCGCCGGTCTCGCTCTCGGTGGCGGCGCGGCGCTGCTGCGCGAGCGCACCGACCGTTCGCTGCGGACCTCGGATGCCGTGGCGGCCGCGTTGCCCGTTCCGGTGCTCGGTGTGATCGATGCGGGCAGGCCGGGTGCCGCGGGTGAGACGCGGCGGTTGCGCAGCCGCCTGCTTCAGCACGACCCCGCGAAGTCCGTGCAGCTGACGAGTCTGTCGCCGCGGTCGGAGCCGGATGTGGCGATGGCACTTGCCCGTTCGCTGTCCGACAGCGGTCAGCACGTGGTGCTCGTCGACGCCGACACCAGCGGCGGCGGCAGCACCGAGTTCATCACCAGCGACAGCCCGGGGCTGGCGGCGGTGCTGCGCGCCACCCTGCCCGTCGCCAAGGCGCTGACGCCGTGGTCGGAGACCGGGATCGCGTTCCTGCCGCTCGGTGCGGCCGATCAGCAGACGCCGGATCTGCTCGTGTCGGCCCGGTTCGCCGATCTGCTCACCGACCTGACGTCGCGTTTCGACCATGTCATCGTGGAGACCGCGCCGGTCACCGTCGCCGCCGACGCGATCGGCGTGGCACCGCTGTGCGACGCGACCGTCGGCATCGTCGAACTCGGTGCGCTGTCCAGGCCCGGATTGCGTGGCGCGCTCGCCACTCTCGGCGCCGCGAAACTCACCGGAGCGGTGGTGTACAGCAGACCGTCGGCTCCTCTGGCCCGTTTCCTGGAACGGCTGCCCCTGTGAACGAGGAATCAGTGGGGCGGCGGCGGCTGCTCGCGGCCACCTTCGGCGCGGCGGCGGTGCTGCCATTGGCCGCGGCGTGTGCCGCCGACCCGGAACCGAGTGCCGAGTTCCGGTCACCGCACGTCAGCGATACGCCCGCGGCCCGCAACGTCCGCGATTTCGGGGCGATCGGCGACGGTAAAGCCGACGATACGGCGGCTATCGCGGCAGCCGCGGCCGCCAGGGACCGACCGGTGGTGCTGTATTTCCCGGCGGGCACCTATCGCGTCCGGTCGTGGCCCGAAATGCCGGACTACGCAACGGTTCTCGGCGACGGCGGGGACTCCAGCGTCGTGTTCTGCGAGGAAGATGTCACGCTGATCCGGTTGGAGAAGCGCAGCCGGGTACGGTTCTCCCGCATCGGTTTCTATCTCACCGGACCGCGCGCCACCGGTTTCGTGCTGTCGGAATGCTTCCGCTGTTCCTTCGACAGTGTCGTGATCCGCGGAAATCACCTCAGCGACAACCATCCTCGCTTCCTCGCCCAGCGTGGCGTCGTGCTGGATCGCAATACCGGTGGCACCGCGTTCATCAACTGCGATATCAACAATTTCGGGGTCGGGCTGGAAACGCAGTGCATCCAGAACTACGTCACCTCATCGAAATTCACGAGTAACTATGTCGGCGTGCTCGGTACCGGCAACGACCACAATGCCGGCTTGGCGCTGACCAACGTCGAATTCGTCTCCGATCGCGATCCGCGCACCACCGATCGCCATCTCATGGTCGACGGTGCGGCCAACGACTGGTGGCTCACCAATATCTGGTTCGAGGGCGCCGATATCGCGGTCTCGGTCGGGACACGCGGTAAGGGCGGACCCGCCCAGTTCGGCATGGTCAATTGCAAGGTGGCGGCCCGCTCGGTCGGGATCGATCTCGCGTATTGCAGGCAGCCGTATCTGGCGAATGTGGTCTTCGATCAGGAATCCGACCGTCCCGCCGCCGAATTGCGCATCGACCCCACCGACTGCGCGGAGGGCACCGCGATCAACCTCATCTCCGGCACCTCCGACGATCTGCGGGCCGGAGTGTTTCCCGACGGGTGGCAGGTGATCGGGCGCAGCGGGATGCGCACCTCACGGTTCACCGGCACCGTGATCACCCGCGCCGGGCACGGCGACGCCGATCTGTTCCAGGCGCAGGGCAACGACGGCTCCGTCCGCTCGGCCGTATTGTCCAGCGGCGCTTGGCTATCCGACCACGCCGAGGCCGGACTCGTGCTCAAGGACCCCGCCGGTAGCTACTGGCGGCTGGCCGTCGGCACCGACGGCGCGTTGCGCACCGTGGCCATGGGCAAACAACGGCCGCGACAATGAGTTCGTCGTATGCCTCGGTGGTGCTGGGACCGGTGCGCCTGCACGGTGTCACGGTGCGGCTGCGACCGCCGGCTTTCGGTGATTTCGCCGAGTGGCAGCGAATTCGCCTGCGGGATCGCGACTGTCTCGAACCGTTCTGGTTTCGTTCGCCGTTGACCTGGGAGCAGCGGCACACCGCGACCCGCTGGGTGCGCGAATGCCTCACTGCCCGAGCCGAAGCCAGGGCGGGACGACGGGTGAGCACCGTGCTCGAGATCGACGGCAGGTTCGCCGGGCAGCTCGAGCTGGTCGGTATCGACTCCGGTGCCGCCGAGCTCAGCGTGTGGGTCGACGCCGAGGTAGCCCGGCGCGGTGCGGGTGGGCTCGCCGGGTCGCTGCTGCTCGACTTCGGCTTCGGCACTGTCGGTCTGGAGCGGATCACCGCGCCGATCGCCGTCACCAATGCCGGTGCACGGCGCGCGGTCCGGCAGCGCTGGACGATGGAAGCGGTCATGGCCGGGTACTTCGACGTCGGGAGCGGCCGCGTCGACCATGAGCTGTGGTCGGTGACCAGCGATCGGATACCCGCGGGCGGGTTCGCCGCGGACTGGCTCGACGGCTACCTCGCGACGCACCCCACTGCCGAGACCCCGCCCGACCACCCCGGCTCGACGACCGGTGCCACGATATCGAGGCGCACGGTTCTGCGAGCCCGCACACGCTACTGCCTCGGCAGGATGCGCCACATCGCCGACCCCTTGCGCGCCGCTACCGCGGGCACGCCCCGCGACGAGCGGGGTTCGATAACGTTACGACGCTGGCGCACCGGCGATTTCAGGTCCCGCCGCGCCGCGCGGATCCGCGCCAGGCCACTGCTCGCACCGACGGCACAGCCCGCGGACTGGGCTCGGCTGCACACCAGGCGGGAGTGGTGGCGGGCCAGGGCGTCGTCTCGCATGGGGCTTCGCGGCAAGTACGGCGTCGTCCTCGTCATCGAGGAAGCAGGCCGATACGCCGGCGAGTGTCGTCTCTTCGATCAGGACATGTTCGATCGCAATGTCCGTGTGGCCGTGTGGGTTTCACCGGAGGATCCCCCGGAGATCGCGGTCGGCACGTTACGTCTGCTGATCACGCACGCCACCGAGCGGCTCGGCATCTGGCGAGTGGCACTGGCTGTACCGTCCGCCGACCACGCGGGTGCGGCGATCGCCCTCGACGCCGGTCTGCGCCACGAGGGCACCATGCACCACTACCGCGGTGTCGACGGCGAACTGACCGATCACGAGCTGTGGGCATTCAGCACCGCACGCACCACCGCGACGTGCGTACCCGGCACCGGAGGGGAACACCCATGACAGCCCACCACGGCTTCGATCGCAGCAACGCGCTGCAAGCGCGCCTGCACGACCTCGTTCCCGGCGGCGCGCACACCTACGCCCGCGGCGCCGACCAGTATCCCGAGTCCATGGCGCCGATCCTGGTGCGCGGCAACGGCCCTCACGTCTGGGATGCCGATGGCAATCGCTATGTCGAGTACGGGATGGGCCTACGCGCGGTAACTCTCGGCCACGGCTACGCCCCCGTACTCGCCGCGGTGTCGGCGGCGATCGTCGACGGTGTCAGTTTCAGCCGACCCACCGAGCTGGAACTGCTTGCCGCACAGGACTTCCTGTCGCTGGTACCCGGTGCCGACATGGTGAAGTTCGCCAAGAACGGCTCCGATGCCACCACCGCCGCGGTCCGCCTGGCCAGAGCGGTGACCGGCCGCACCACCATCGCTGTCTGCGATCAGCCGTTCTTCTCTGTCGACGACTGGTTCATCGGCACCACCGAGATGGCGGGCGGCATCCCCGCCGTCGACACCGTGAAGTTCGCGTACAACGATCTCGACGCGCTCGCGGCGACACTGGCCGACGGCGCCGTCGCCGCGGTCTTCATGGAGGCCGCGACCGCTATGGCCGAACCGCTCCCCGGCTACCTGGAAGGTGTTCGCGCACTGTGTGATCGGCACGGCACGCTGCTCGTGTTCGACGAGATGATCACCGGCTTCCGCTGGTCGGCGGGCGGCGCCCAGGCCGTCTACGGCGTGACACCCGACCTGTCGTGCTGGGGCAAGGCGATGGGCAACGGCTTCCCGATCTCCGCGCTAGCGGGCAAGCGCGAATACCTGGAGCGGGGCGGGCTGCGCACCGATCAGGAGCGGGTATTCCTGCTCTCGACGACGCACGGCCCGGAAACCTCCTCCCTGGCCGCGTTCCGGGCGGTGGTGCACGCCTACCGCGCCGAGGACCCCGTCGGACGCATGGAACAGGCGGGCCGCGCACTCGCCGACGGGGTGAACGCGATCGCCGCCGACCTCGGCATCGCCGATTTCCTCCAGGTGCGCGGTCGGCCGTCCTGCCTCATCTATCGCACCATGGACGCCGAAGGCGCACCCTCGCAAGCATTTCGAACCCTGTTCCTCCAGGAACTGCTGGTCCGCGGCGTCCTCGGCCAATCGTTCGTCACCTCCGCCGCCCACGACCCGGACGCGATCACCACCACGATCGCCGCGTGCGCCGAGGCCGCCGAGGTCTATCGCCGCGCGATCGAGCGCGGCACCGTCGACGGACTGCTGCGCGGCCGTCCCGTCGCCCCCGCACTGCGCCGCACCGCGGCGCCCCGACAGATCGAAGCGAGCACCCTGCGATGACCCGTGTCGCCATCGTCCACGAACGCTTCACCGAGTTCGGCGGCTCCGAGGCCGTCGTCGGCGAATTCGTCGAAACCTGGCCCGATGCCGAGGTTTTCGCGCCGATCGTCGCGCCGGGCGGCCTGCGTGAACCCGTGCGCACCGTGCACGACACCTGGCTCAGCAAGGCGCACACCTACACCGGCGGTAGGCACGCCCCCTTGCTCCCGCTGGTCCCCCGCGCGCTGCGTCGAATGCCGTTGCGCGACTTCGATGTCGTCGTGATCAGCCATCACGCGTTCGCCACCCAGGCCGCCCTGGCCGGCGACGCGCCCGTCGTCGCCTACGTGCACTCCCCCGCCCGCTGGGCCTGGGATCGCGAGTTCCGCGCGCAGGAGGCAGGCGGAAGGGTCGGTCAACTCGCCCTCGGCGCCCTGGGCACCCTGGCTCGGCGCGGCGAACTGCGCGCCGCACCGCGGCTGACGCACGTCATCGCCAACTCGCACGCGGTCGCCGAGCGGGTCACCGACTGGTGGGGTCTGCCCGCCTCGGTCGTCAACCCGCCCGTGCAGGTCAGCCGTTTCACCCCCGACCCCACGGTGGAGCGCGAGGACTTCTTCCTGTGCGCGGGCAGGCTGGTGCCGTACAAGCGCGCCGACCTCGCCATTCGCGCCGCGCAACGAGCGGGGGTTCGCCTGGTCGTCCTCGGCGATGGCCGGTTCCGCGCCCAACTCGACGAGATCGCCGGATCGGAGACGACCTTCCTCGGCGCCACCTCCGGCGAGCTGCTGCAGGACATGTACCGGCGCTGCCAGGCCCTGCTGATGCCCGGCATCGAAGACTTCGGCATCGTCCCGGTGGAGGCGATGGCCTGCGGCACCCCGGTGCTCGCGGTCGGCGCCGGCGGTGCCCTCGACACGGTGCGCCCCGGTGTCACCGGCGAATACGTCCCGGCTGGATCCGATGACGACGTCGTCGCGGCGCTGGCCGACCGCATGCGCGAATTTCGATCGGCGGCCTACGATCCCGCGACGATCCGCGAACACGCCAACACCTTCGCCCCCGAGGTGTTCCGAGCCAGGATCGCGAGCACCGTCCGCGACGTCCTGGCGGACCAGCCACGGCGGTAGCGACAAGTTGCCTGAAACTCCCGGTTACTGAAAGTATCTGTCACACATACCCTTTGACCTGCGACGACAGGTGACAATTCCCACATGGCGATGCCGCGCCATTCGCTTGCCCGCCTAGGTTACTGGCGAGTACGGTAGGCGTAGCCGAGACGACGATGTGCCCGGTTTCTCTCCAGCCATTCAGTTGCTGGACCTCAACCGTTGATTTCGCATCCACCGCCGCATGCCGATCACTGTTGCATGACACTGTGTTTCGAGATTTTCAGGAGGGGCGATGGTTTCCTACATCGTGACAGGCGGTACCGGATTTCTGGGTCGGCGTGTGGTGCGGGGGCTGCTCGCAGCCGACCCCACCGCGATCGTGCACGTGCTGGTGCGCGCCGAGTCGCTGACCAAGTTCACCGCGCACAATGCGCAACATCTCGACGGCGACCGCGTGTTCGCGCTGGTCGGCGACCTGACCGCCGAGGGCCTCGGTCTCGGCGACGGTGCGCCGCGCGCTGATCACGTGCTGCACCTTGGCGCGGTCTACGACATGACCGCCGACGAGGAGACCGCCCACGCGGCCAATGTCGCGGGTACCCGCTCGGTGATCGAGCTGGCCCGCAGCCTCGATGCCACCCTGCACCATGTGTCCTCGGTGGCGGTGGCGGGCGATCATCGCGGCAAGTTCTTCGAGGAGGATTTCGACCTCGGCCAGAACCTGACCTCGCCGTATCACCGCACCAAGTTCGCGGCGGAGAAACTCGTTCGCGAGACCACCGACGTGCGCTGGCGGGTGTATCGCCCGGCGATCGTGGTCGGTGATTCACGGACCGGCGAGATGGACAAGATCGACGGCCCCTACTACTTCTTCTCCGCCATCTCGACGCTGGCCACACTGCCGTCCGAACTGCCGTTGCCGCTGCCCGACCTGGGCGCGACCAATGTGGTGCCGGTCGATTACGTCGCCGAGGCGATGGTCCGCCTGGTACGGCGCGAGGGTCTCGACGGGCGGACATTCCACCTGGTCAACCCGCGGCCGCAGCCGTTCGGGGAGATCTACCGTGCGCTGGCCACCGCCGCGGGCGGTCCTGTCGGCATCGGCACCGTGCCCGGCAGCGCCCGTGCACTGAACGGGCTCGGCCACGTCCCCGGCGCCAACGCGGTGCGCGACTTCCTGTTCGAACAGGCAGGCATCCCGGCCGAGGTCGCGCCGCATGTCGGTTTCGCCGCCGAGTTCGTCTCCGATTCCACCCAGGCGCAACTGCCCGGACTCACCGTGCCCGCGTTCGACACCTACGCGGACCGGCTCTGGGATTTCTGGCGCACCAACCTGGACCCACACCGCGGCCGTATCGCCGCCGACGCGCAGCCGCTCTCGGGGCGCACGGTGCTGATCACCGGGGCCTCCTCGGGCATCGGCCTGGCCACCGCGCACACCGTCGCCCGCCGGGGCGCGATCGTGTTGATGATCGCCCGTGGCGTCGAAGACCTCACGGCCGCAGTGGAATCGGTGCGCGCGGACGGCGGCACCGCTTTCGCCTACCCCTGCGACATCACCGACGCGGAGTCCGTCGACCTCCTGGTGAAGACCGTGCTGACCGAATACCACCACGTCGACTACCTGATCAACAACGCGGGCCGCTCCATCCGCCGCTCGGTAGCCAACTCCGTGGATCGGATGCACGACTTCGAGCGCACCATGGCGGTCAACTACTTCGGTGCCGTGCGCCTCATCCTGGGGTTGCTCCCGTCGATGCGCGAACGGCACTTCGGCCATATCGTCAACATCTCCTCCATCGCCGTGCAGACCAAGGTCCCCCGCTTCGCCGCCTACGCGGCGAGCAAGTCCGCACTGGACAATTTCAGCGATATCGCCGCGGTCGAAAACCGTGGCGACGGAGTAACTTTCACTTCTATCCGGATGCCACTGGTCCGTACTCCGATGATCGCTCCGACCGAGCTCTACCGATCGCTGCCGCTGCCCGACCCGGACCGGGCAGCCGACATCGTGGTCCGTGCGCTGCTGGAACGCCCCGACCGCATCGACACCCCCGTGGGCACTTTCGCCCAGGCGGTCGAGATGTTCCTCCCGTCGCTCAAGCGCACGATCCTGCATACCGGCTTCCGTTTCTTCGGTGAATCCACTGCTGCACAAGGCAAGTCGGCTCCTAAGGCGACCGCCGAAGCTGCCGAACCGACACGCAACGCCCTCACCGTGCTCGGCCCGGTCCTCGCACCACTGATGGTGATGCCCAACTCGGCGGCGCGCATGAGCCGGGTGCTTCCCGGGGTGCACTGGTGACCTCGCACTGATACCCGGCCGGTCGCGATGCTCGTTGTCGCGGCCGGCCGGTTCCGTTCATCGCAGGTAGGTGCTTGTCCAGGCTGCGAGGGTTGTCGGAGTAGTGGTGAGCACCGTGCGCGGGTTCTCGGCGACATAACCGGAACTCAATCCCGCTGACATACCGGCGATGCCATCGATGTGCCCCTGTCCTAGGCCCGCCGATCGCAGTGCTTCCCGGAACTCGTTGTCGGCGAGGTGGATCGGGGTGACCTCATGCCCCAGCTGCCGACCCACGATCTCGGCAACCTCGGTGAAAGTCAGATCCCTCGGCCCGTGCACCGCCTGCACGACACGCCCCGACCACGCGTCCGACAGCAGCCGGATCGCGGCCACCTCACCGATGTCGCGCGGGTCCACCCACGCCATCGCATGGTCCAACGGCCACGGCGTGGACAGCGTGCCTGCCCGGATCTCGTCGAGCTGGGTCAGCAGATTGGTGAAGAAGTAGCCGCACCGCAGGTGCACCACATTCGTTCCGGTGTCGTCGAGCAACTCCTCGGTCCGCGCCAACCCGTCGATCTCCCCGGCCCCACCCCGCTTCTCGGCACCCCCACTACTGACGAACACCGTCGCCTCGATCCCGTTCTCCGCCACAGCGCGCGCCGCCGATGCCCCCATCCGCGCATACCCCGCCACCGGATCACCATCCACGAGCGAGGGCGGATCAACCCAGAACAACCGATCAGCGCCCACGGTAGCCCGCACCACCGCATCCGAATCCCCCTGATCGACCTGCACAACATCGACCAACCCGCGCATCGCGTGATCGAGCCGCCCAGGATCGCGCATCAGCACCGTCGGCCGAACTCCCGCCTGCACCAACAACTGCACCACTCGGGCACCCACATGCCCGACGGGCGTCGTCACAACAATCCGCTTCTGACCCTCTCGAAGTCCCATACCCCCACGCTAGAACCCATCGCGGCCAGTTCCTGACCGCGACAACGACGAATCCCGGCTACCCCCAGACGGCGACGGTACGCCCGCCGAGTGCCGATCGCCGTTGGTTGATACCGACGCGAACCGGCTGGTTACCCCGCTCACAAAACTGGTATCCAAAATACGAATTATTATAGGTTCGGGCCATGCAACTCACCCGGTTCACCGACCTCGGGCTTCGCGTCGTCATGCGGCTCGCGGTGGTCGGCGACGGTAATCGGCCAGGCAGCCGCGAGGTCGCCGACGAGCTGGCGGTGTCCTACGCCCACGTCGCGAAAGTGATCACCCGACTGGCCGAACTCGGTGTCGTGGACGCCCGCCGCGGACGCCGCGGTGGTCTGGCCATCACCGAGCTCGGGCGCAGCGCCTCGGTCGGCTGGCTGGTGCGGCGCCTCGAAGGCGAGGGCGAAGTCGTCGAATGCGAGGGAGCCCACCCTTGCCCGCTGCGGACGGGCTGTCTGCTGCGGTCGGCGCTGGGCCGCGCCCAGGAAGCCTTCTTCGCGTCCCTGGACACCGTCGCCATCGAAGACCTCACCCGAAACCCCACGCGCACAGTGCTACTCGCGCTACCTCGAGTAGGCGGCACGGGCTACGACATCGATGCAACGAATGGAGAATGACATGCTCTCAGCCACCACCAAGGAGACCATCCGCGCCACCTTGCCCGCCGTTGGCGCCGCCATCGGCGAGATAACCACCCTGTTCTACCGCAAGATGTTCGCCGCTGCGCCCGAACTCGAACGCGACCTGTTCAACCGCGGCAACCAGCAGCAGGGCGGCCAGCAGAAGGCGCTCGCCGGCGCCATCGCCGCCTTCGCCGCGCTGCAACTCGAACCGGATCAGGCACGGGTCGAGTTGATCCTGTCGCGGATCGCGAACAAGCACGCCTCCTTGGGAATTCAGCCCGCGCAGTACCCGATCGTCCACAAGTACCTCTTCGAAGCCATCGCCGAGGTGCTCGGCGATGCCGTGACCACCGAGGTCGGCGCAGCCTGGAACGAGCTGTACTGGCTGATGGCCGAGACCCTGATCACGATGGAGCGGGGACTGTACCGGGGGGCGGGTGTCGTCGACGGTGACGTCTGGCGACAGGTGCGCGTGCGCGAGCGACGTCACGAATCCGACGACGCCGTCTCCTTCGTCCTCACGTCGCTCGACGGTGCTCCCCTACCGTCCTTCTCACCGGGGCAATACCTCTCGGTGGGCGTTCACCTCGAAGACGGCGCGCGCCAGATCCGCCAATACAGCCTGTCCTCGGCACCGTCGGGCGAGGACTGGCGCATCACCGTCAAGCGGGTCGATGCCCATGCCCGGCCGGACGGTTCGACGACTCCGGCCGGCGAAGTGTCGAACTTCCTGTACCGCAACGCCTTCGAAGGCGATGTGCTCGATGTGACCACCCCGTTCGGCGATCTCGTGCTCCAGGACGACGACGCACCGCTGCTGCTGATCTCCGCGGGCATCGGATGCACCCCGATCATGGGCATGCTCGGCCACCTCGCCGAGACCGCCGACCTGCGCCCGATCTCGGTGATCCACGCAGATCGCGCGCCGAGCAGCCATGCCCATCGTGCCGAACTGGCCGAGCTCGTCGACCGGCTGCCGTTCGCGGTCATGCACCGCTGGTACGAGGATCTGGGCGCCCGCCGTCCCGAGGACGGACTCCGGGAAGGCCGCGCCGACCTCGGCGAGATCACCATCGCCGAGGGCACCCGCGCGTACCTGTGCGGGCCACTTCCCTTCATGCTCGGCGTGCGAGAGGCGCTGCTGGACAAGGGGGTCGCGTCCGAGAACATCCACTACGAGGTCTTCGGACCGGACCGCTTGGCACCGGCGCCGTAGGCTTCCGGGCACTACCGCGGCCCATCGCTCAGGCCCCGGCGGTGCTGCCCGACAGTGGCATGGGGGGCAGGCCCAGCTTGCGGTGGTCCCATGACCTGAACCTGGTCTGGTCGACCCGGATCACGATGCGCTTGTTCATCATGGTCTCGACGAACGGCCGGACCTCGGGGCTGTACGGGCCGACGTAACGCTCGTAGATGTCGATGGCGGCCCGCCAGTACTCCTCGTTGTCGGTGTCCTCGATCAGGTGTGCGGTGCCCTCGATCGAGACGCCGCGCAGTTGGTCGTAGGTGTCGCCGGCTTCGGCCATACAGGTGATGGTGGGGTCGCGGCGCAGGTTCACCGACTTCTGCGACTTCGCCTTGGTCTCGAAGTAGATCACCCCGTCGACATGCCCGAACCACATCGCGGTGAGATGCGGTTTCCCGGCTCTGTCGAGCGTGGCCAGCGTGAGCACCCGGGTGCGATCGAGAAACTGTGCGATCTCGTCCATGCTCATCGGCACCGCCGCCCGCTGATTGACTCCCACTACTGTCCACCTTCCATCCCTGATGCCTTTCCGCCGACCCTACTCAGTCGCCTCCCCCACCGAATCCGAACACGAGAACCTCACCCGAGCCGACGCCCCGCGCGATCGCGTAGTCGGCGATCTCGCGGCCGGGCCGGGACAACCTGTTCCGGGCTGTGGTTCAGTCGGTCGGCCCACAGTTCAGCGTGATCGAACGAGGTCGAGGGAAGCGCTCGGCGACCACGGGTCTCCTTCGGCGATGAGAGTCCGGGTGGCGCGGAGTTCTCTCGGTCTTGCCATGGCGACGGCGCCGACGGGGCATCCGTTGTGCAGGGCGATCGCGAGGAAGTCTCGGGAATGCAGGTCGCCGTCGACGACCAGTTCGGCGTGGGGGTGGATCCAGCCTGCGAATTGCATCGACAGGCCGTGTTGGTCGGTCCAGCCCCAGGGGATTTCGGCGGGGGTAGCGGGGTGGCCGAGGATCGCCTTCGCGGCGGCGGCGCCGTCGGACATCGCTGTGTTCCAGTGTTGGCCGCGTTCGAATTCGCCACGGCGGGGGTTGAATCCGGTGGTGGCGTCGCCCGCGGCGAAGACGGCCGGGGCCGAGGTGCGGTGGTGCTGGTCGATGACGATGCCGTCGTTCACCGCGATGCCCGCTGCTTCGGCCAAGGCGGTGTCGGGGACCGAACCTATGGCGACCAGGGCGGCGGCCGCGGTGAAGGCGCGGCCGTCGGCGGTTGTGGCCGTGACACCGTCGGCGTTGTCGACGAGCTGTGTTGTGGCGACACTGTTTTCGACAACGACGCCGTGCTCGACATGGATGTCGCGGACCAGGTCCGAAACGGTCCGCGGCACGATCCGATCGAGCAATGCCGGGCCCGCGTTCAACAGGGTCACTTCGGCGCCGAGACCGCGGGCGGTGGCGGCGACTTCACAGCCGATCAATCCGCCGCCGATGATGAGCAGCGAGCCGCCGACATCGATCGCATTCTGTAGCGCTGTGACGTCGGACTGCGTTCGCAGAGTGTGCACGCGGGTGGACGCGGTATCGATAGTGCGCGCTTTGGCTCCGGTGGCCAGCAGCAGACTGTCGTAGCCGAGCACCTCTCCGGTACTCAATTGCACTGTCGCGCTGTCGGTATCGACCGCACGCACCAGGGTTGCCTGCCGCAGGTCGATCGCGTTGTCGGCCCAGAACTTGGCCGGTTTCAGCATCGCTCGGTCGAACGATGTGGTACCCGCGAGCAGTTCCTTGGACACCGCGGGCCGTCGATACGGCAGGTTGGGCTCCGCGCCGACGAGCACGATCTCGCCGGCATACCCTTCGCGGCGCAAGGTCTGCGCCGCGGTGGCACCGGCGACACCGGTGCCGACGATGACGATCCGCCCGCTCATCCGCGGCTCACCTCCCGCATGTCGAAATCGGTCTTGGCGGCGCCGCAGTCGGGGCAGGACCAGTCGTCGGGGATGTCGTCCCAGCGGGTGCCGGGTTCGATGCCGTCCTCGGGCCAGCCCAGCGCCTCGTCGTACTCGAAACCGCACTGGACGCACTGGAACAATCGGTAGTCGTTCATCGGGACACGCCTTCCTTCGGTTCGAAGTCGAGCTTCTCGCGGACACCGCAGTCGGGGCAGCACCAGTCGTCGGGAATCTCCGACCACGCCGTGCCTGCGGCGAAACCCTCACGGGGAGCGCCGGATCGCTCGTCGTAGACGTAGTCGCACACAGGGCAGACGTAGGCCATCAGTTCGCTCCATATTTCGCCAGGACCTTCGCCCGCTTACTCGGCTGGATGTTCACCCGGGTGATGTCGCCGTTGTAGTGGGCGAGGACGCGATGGTCCATCACCTTGCGCCACAACGGAGTCAGGTACGCCAGGCCGATCAGGCTCGCGTAGCCGCTGGGCAGCTCGGGCGCGCCGTCCATGTGCCGCAGGATCTGGTAGCGGCGGGTGGGGTTGGCGTGATGGTCGCTGTGCCGTTGCAGGTGGTAGAGGAAGATGTTGGTGACGATGTGGTCGGAGTTCCAGCTGTGTTCGGGCGTGCAGCGCTCGTAGCGACCCGACGCGGTCTTCTGCCGGAGCAGACCGTAGTGCTCGAGGTAGTTCACCGTCTCCAGCAGCGAGAAGCCGTAGATCGCCTGGATCACCAGGAACGGCAGGATGGACGGACCGAACACCGCGACCAGCACCACCCACAGCGCGACCGACATGAGCCAGGCGTTGAGCACGTCGTTCTGCAGCGAGAAGGTGCTCTTGCCCAGCCGCTGCATGCGGGTGCGCTCGAGCTCCCACGAGGACTTCAGGCTGCCCCACACGCTGCGCGGCAGGAAGGTCCAGAACGATTCGGCGAACCGGGCGCTGGCCGGATCCTCCGGCGTCGCGACGCGCACATGGTGGCCACGGTTGTGCTCGATGTAGAAGTGCCCGTAGAACGTCTGCGCGAGGGTGATCTTCGACAGCCAGCGCTCGAGTTCGTCTTTCTTGTGGCCGAGTTCGTGCGCGGTGTTGATGCCGACACCGCCCACCGCGCCGATGGAGAAGGCCAGGCCGATCTTGGAGATCAGGCCGAGACCACCGTCGATGCCGAGCCAGGACAGGTTGTCCGCGGTCCACAGGTAGCAGGCGAACGCCAGGCTGAACAGCTGCAGGGGAATGTAGGCGTAGGTGCAGTAGCGGTAGTACTTGTCGTTCTCCAACTGCGCCATCACCGCCTCGGGTGGGTTCTTGCCGTCGGGCCCGAAGAATCGGTCGAGGGTCGGCAGCAAGACGTACACCAGGATCGGTCCGATCCACCACCACACGGGCGCGACGACCTGCCAACCGAGCTGGTTGAAGACCCACACGAATCCGGCTGCCAGCATCGTCGCGCTGGGGGCGACGAGGCCGAACAGCCACAGGTAGCGCTTGGGATCTCGCCAGTGCGGCGGGGTGGTCGATGCTTCGTTGTCGATGCTTCGAGATGTCGTCATTGCCATTCTCCTGATCACCGAGACTCCGAACACATACCCGCCCGAAGTCGCCTTCGTTTACACATTAGCTCGTGTTGTTCCGAATAGATACACAAGTGAGCAGATTGTCAGCAATCGAGCACATCGACCGGCACATGTAGGATGATCGGGTGGCCGAACCACCGAACTTTCAGGCAGAAATGCGCCAGCTGCTGCGCGACCGGATGATCGACGCCGCGCGCACGATGGTCGTCACCGAGGGCTGGGGCGCGGTCAACATGTCGCGGGTGGCCAAGGAGGTCGGCATCAGCAGGCCGGTCCTCTACAAGGAGATCGGCACCAAGCAAGCGCTCGCGGATGCCCTCATCGAGCGCGAGACCGGCATCTACCTGGCCGGGATCGCCGAAACGCTGGCCGAACACCCGGCCGACCCACGCGCGGGAATGACGGCGGCCGCCGAGTACACACTGCGCACCGCGGGCGACAACACCCTGATCAAAGCCGTGCTATCGGCTCGCCAGGATGCCGACACGGCCTTGCTGCCCGCCCTGGTGAGCGACCCGGAACCGGTACTCGGACGGGCCGTCGCCGCGCTCACCACCACCGCACGTGAGCGGTACGAATTCGCCGACCTGACCGACGACGAGCTGACCTCGATCGTCGAGATCATGGTCCGGCTGACATTGAGTCACTTGTTCCAGCCGACGGGCAGCGTCGATCGCGCGGTGGCGCAGATCGGCGCTGTGATGTCGGGGGTCATGCCCGCCGTCTGAGCGGGCTCACAATCGCGTGCCCACCTGTCCGGCCGCGGCCGCGAACGCCCACTCGTAACTGCCGTGCGCGGCCGGGAACACCCCGCCCGCGCACACCGGATCGCCTGCGGCGCAATAGTTCGCGGTGCGATCGGCGTACAACGGTGTGACCGTGCCGCCGATGAGTCGCAGTGGGTCACCGAACAGCAGCACCGCGACGACGCGCGAGGACAGTTCGTGCGGCAGTACCCACACGCCGGGCAGCGGCGCTGAGCCGAGCACACCGTGGGCGACCACCGCACCCTGGGAGTAGCCCACGAGAACGAAGCGCTGCTCAGGGCAGGCGGCGGCCTGATCGATCAGGTGGCTGGTCATGGCCCGCGTGCCGTCGCTGACCGAGCTCGGTACCAGGAGGTCGGCTGGGTACTCGACCCGGTGGGCGGTGGTGTCCACCGGTAGTTGCGCACTCAGTACCGCGTAGAGCGGGTCGCCGATGGCGGCTCCCAGATAGCCGGGTTCTGCTGTGCCGCGGGCGATCACGACGTCGAGCGTGGCGCAGCTCTGCGCCCATGCTGTCAGTCCAGGGGACATCGCTGTCCCGATTCCCGCGGCCAGTAGCAACACCGACAGCGCTCGCGCTGTATGCCTTGCGACGATACGAATTGCCTTCCGATAGGTCATCGTGCCCACCTACTCACGCCGTTGTGAGAAATAGAGAAAGAGCGATTCACCTCCTGCCCAACAGCATTCGGTGTGCTCAGTGGTGGAATACCCGCTGACCTGCATCTCCATGGCGCGAACTCGGCATCGGCTGCGCCACGGTTACATCTCGGATCGCCTGCGGCACAACACCGCTGCCGAAACTCAGTGCTTCTTGGGCTTCTTCTTGTACTTCGGCTTGTCGTGATCGGGCTCCCACTCATAGCCCGCGACACCACGTTCACAGTAGGAGTCCGCGACGTGGACATCGCCCTGGTCACGCTCACACCAACGCGATTTCGAGCAGGAGGTGGCGCCGAGGCCGGCCACCACGGCGAGCGTGAGGACGGCAGCGCCGGTACGGGTACGGACGTTCATGTGTTGTCGAGCCTTTCCTAGAATGAAATATCGCTGGTCAGGGCGTTTTCCAGGACTTGTCCCCACCCGTCGACGAACCAATGCTACGTTCCAGGCATGTCGAGCACAGCGCCTGAGCCCACCGAAGATTTCTCCCCCGACGCGATTGTCGTCGGCGCCGGACTGGCGGGCCTGGTCGCCGCGCACGAGTTGGTACTCGCCGGACGCAAGGTACTGGTGCTCGATCAGGAGAATCGCGCCAACCTCGGCGGGCAGGCGTTCTGGTCGCTGGGTGGGTTGTTCGTCGTCGACAGCCCGGAGCAGCGCAGGCTCGGCATCAAGGACTCCTACGAACTGGCACTGCAGGATTGGCTGGGTTCGGCCGGTTTCGACCGCGAGGACGAGGACCGGATGGGCCGCGAATGGGCGAAGGCCTACGTACGGTTCGCCACCGACGAGAAGCGGGACTACCTGCAGGCCTTGGGTTTGCGCTTCACCCCGCTGGTCGGCTGGGCCGAGCGGGGCGGCGGTCTGGCCGGCGGGCACGGCAACTCGGTCCCGCGGTTCCATCTCACCTGGGGCACCGGGCCCGAAGTGCTCCGCGTCTTCCTGGAGCCGGTCCTGGCCGGTGAGGCGAAAGGATTGGTGCGCTTCGCGTTCCGGCATCGCGTCGACGAGCTGATCGTCGAAGACGGCGCCGTCACCGGTGCGCGCGGCAGCGTCCTCGCGCCCTCCGACACCGACCGCGGCCAGGCGTCGAATCGGGATGTGGTGGGCGAGTTCACCTTCCACGCCCCGGCGGTGATCGTGAGTTCGGGCGGTATCGGTCACGCCCACGACCTCATCCGCCGCAATTGGCCCACCGAACGTCTCGGCCCGTGCCCGGAGACCATGATCTCCGGTGTCCCCGCCTATGTGGACGGCCGGATGCTTGGCATCTCCGAGGAGGCAGGGGCGGCGCTGGTCAACCGCGACCGGATGTGGCACTACACCGAGGGCATCAACAACTGGGATCCGATCTGGCCCGACCACGCCATCCGTATCATTCCCGGCCCGTCGTCGCTGTGGTTCGACGCGAACGGAAACCGTATGCCCGCACCGTGTTTCCCCGGTTTCGACACCAACGAGACCATGCGCCAGATTCTGTCGACCGGCTACGACTACTCGTGGTTCGTCCTGAACCAGTCGATCATCGAGAAGGAGTTCGCGCTGTCGGGTTCGGAACAGAATCCCGATATCACCGGCAAGGACTTGAAGTTCACCGTGCGCAGCAGGCTGGCCAAGGGCGCGCCGGGCCCGGTGGAGGCGTTCAAGCAGCACGGCGTCGACTTCGTTGTCGCCAACTCGCTGGCCGAGCTCGTCGACGGCATGAACGAGCTCGCCCGCGGGCCGAAGCTGGATGTGGCCGCCCTCGAACACCAGATCGTGGGCAGGGACCGCGAAGTCGCGAACTCGTTCTCCAAGGACGCACAGGTGACCGCGATCAACAACGCCCGAAAGTTCCTCGGCGACAAGGTCCGCGTCGTCAAACCGCACCGCATCCTCGACCCGGCGCACGGCCCGCTCATCGCGGTACGCCTCAATGTACTGACCCGCAAGACCCTCGGCGGGCTGCAGACCGACCTCGATTCGCAGGTGCTGCGCCCGGACGGCTCGGTGTTCGCGGGGCTCTACGCCGCCGGTGAGGTCGCCGGGTTCGGCGGTGGCGGCGTGCACGGTTACAACGCGCTGGAGGGCACGTTCCTCGGCGGGTGCATCTTCTCGGGTCGCGCGGCCGGTCGGGCGATCGCGCGGCGCACGCCCTAGTGCGGGTGCCGGGGGGCCAGGGTGCGCGATGCTTCCTTGGCCACCTCGGCGAGCGCCCGAGCCAGCCGCGCGGTGTCGAGTGCGGTGCGCTCACCCTTGATCGTGCCCGACAGCGAGATCGCCGCCACCGCGACACCGCGGCCACGGATCGGCACCGCCACGCAGCCGACGCCCGGCAGCGATTCCTCGGTGTCCACGGCCACGCCCTGACGGTTGCGGATGCGGGCGAGTTCGCGGTGCAGTTCGGCCCGGTCGACGATCGTGCGCGCGGTCCGTGCCACGGCATTGCCACGCAGCGAGGCCTCCGCGATGCCGGGCTCCAGCGTGGCCAGCAGCGCCTTGCCGACCGCGGTGCAGTGTGCGGGCAGCCTGCCGCCGACGCGGGTCGGGATGACCACCCGCCCGCGACCACCCGAACGATCGAGGAACAACACCTCGCGCCCGTCGAGCACCGCGAGGTGCCCCACCAGCCCGGTGCGCTGACTGAGTTCGTAGAGCAGCGGCCCGACCACCTCGCGCAGCTCGTTCTGCTCGGCCGCGAGCCCGCCGAGTTCGAGCACCCGCAGGCCCAGCCGGTAACCGCCGGGAGTGTGTGCGAGCCAGCGCAACCGGATCATCTGGTCGAGGATGCGATGCACGGTCGAGCGCGGCAGGCCGGTGCGTTCGGCGAGCCCGAGCAGCGTCAGCGTGGGTGTGGCGGCGTCGAACGCGTCCAGAATGAGCGTCATCCGCTCGATCATCGACGTCGGCGGTGCTCCGGTCGCCCGGCCCGATCCGGTCCACAGGCTTTCCGGCGCCGGCTCGGTCACGATCTCGACCGTCATTTGATCCAACCTCCACAGTGCGTAGCGCTAACAGACTAGAGCCGTTAGCTCCGCTTACGCACTATTTCGCCTCGATCTCAGACCATCGCCGGGCTGACCGGCGTCACGGGCAACGGGCGGCGCACGATCGTCGCGATGGTTGCCGCGATCTCTCCGATGGCCCTGGCAGGCGCGGAGTCGGGGTCGGTGTCGACGAACGGAGCGCCCCGATCACCTGCCGGACCGCCGGGTCGAACGGGATCCGGCCGATGACGGGGCAAATGGGTGTCGAGTGAGAACGCGCGCTTCAGCTGCAGCCAATGTGCGGCATCGCGGGACACGAAGGTCTCGCGGGGTCGTCCAATCGCGATCTAGAAACCGTGGAAGGTCTGGTCGGCGATCATCGAGGATCCGTTCAGCGCGAAGGATGTCTCGAACGAACGCGCATCTGGAGTTCCGTCCAGCATGAGATGTCCCGTCACCCGAACAAGCACAGAGGCATCGGTGTCCGACTGGACATCAATCGTGTTGACGTTGTACCCAGCCCGCGGGAATTGGACGAGCTGCTCAAAGATTGCCGTTGTGCCCGCGTACCGAGTGTCCCCGATCGTGAGTTGCGCGTCCTCGGCGTACCAAAGCTCCAGTGCGCTCTGGCGGGCCGTGAGCTGCGCGAAGTAGAGGGCGGTGAAAGCCTGGACATTCTCTCGGGTGAAGTATTTCTTGACGGTGTCGTCGACCATGACAGTCCTCCTGATCAATCCCAGGAAGTGATACCTGATACAGGTGCCCGACATCGGCTTCGGTGTAGAGCCTGTGACCGGTATTGGTGCGCCTCGCTGGGCGCACCAACCCGATGCGGTCATAGTGGTGCAACGTCCGAACCGTCAATCCGGCCTCGGCCGCGAGCTCACCGACCTTCCACACCTGCTCGATTCCGGTCTCGTCCATCCGCTTCCATCTCACTTCCACCGACGCACCATGCGCTGGTACCGCCGACGCTAGAGCCTGACGTTACGTCAGGAGCAAGCCGAAGCTTCCTGCTGAATCTCGCGACAACAGCTCGAACTTGCGGAATGGCCTTGGCACACTACTCGCGCGAGCGAGCAGATCGTCGGCGCGACCGGTTCGAGCCGTCGGTGTGATCGGGTCACGCATAGTGGTATATCCATTTCGGGCAACTCATCTAACTCGAAGCATGCTGTCGCGGAGGGTATTCGGTGCCGGCCGATGCACTTTTGGCGGGTGGCTAGGATCGGAAATCGTGACCTTGTTGCTCAGCCGACGGCGGCCGTCCGACGATCAACCCTTCGATCCCCAGGACCAGCAGCAAGATTCTGGCCGATTGTGGCGAATTGTCGCGATTGTCGCAGGAATCGTCGGCGTGCTACTCGCGTTAGCGGTGCCGTTTCTTCCCGTGCAGCAGCAACAAGCGTCGTTCTCATGGCCGCAGGACGGTCGCGCAACCAGCGTGACATCGCCTTTGGTCTCATATTCACCCGTCAGCGTCGACGCGACGATTCCGTGTGCTGCAACTTCGGGATTGAGCCCTCGCGGTGGGTACCTGATGGCGACGGTGCCACCAGCATCCGGGCAGGCTTGGCACTACGGCCTGAACGTGCTCGTCGCGACAGCTGACGCCGGAAATCGTCTGCAAGTCGTCCTGCGCGACAAAACTCTGGTCGATACCGCGGTGGTGGACTTGTCCGCCGATTGTCGAGTTTCGGTCGTATCCACCAGCGCCCGAACCACTGTCGAGGTCAGCGGTTCTGAGCCCGTGATCGTCGAAGGTGACTTCCGGCCGCAGTTGGTCGGGTTATTCACCGATCTGGCCGGCGATGTTCCCGCGGGGATGCGGACCGATGTGGAGATCGATTCTCGATTCACGACCGCACCGACAGCGCTCAAACTGATCGCGATCATCGGCGTCTTCATCGCCGCGGCAGTGGCACTGTTCGCCTTGCACCGCCTCGACTGCCGCGACGGGCGCCGCAATCGGCGGGTCTTGCCGCAACGTTGGTGGCGGCCGCGGTGGGTCGACGGCGTAGTCATCGGCACCCTGATTCTGTGGTATTTCATCGGTGCCGGTACCGCCGACGACGGCTACATCCTGGGAATGGCACGAACAGCCGGACATGCGGGATACCTGGCGAACTACTTCGCCTACTTCGGGGTGCCCGAAACACCGATCGGAATTCCCTACGACCTCGTTGTCGGCTGGCTGGCACAGATTTCGACCGCGAGCATCGTGGTGCGACTACCGGAGTTGATGTTCGGCATCGTGTGCTGGTTCCTGATCAGCCGCGAGGTCGTGCCGCGTCTAGGAATTGCCGCACGTCAAGAGAAGGCAGCGATCTGGGCGGGTGGCTTGGCGCTGCTTGCGTTCTGGCTTCCGTACAACAACGGTCTGCGGCCCGAACCTGCCGTCGCCCTCGGCGTTTTGCTGGTCTGGGTGTCGATGGAGCGAACCCTGGCGACACGGCGACTCGCGCCCGCCGCGATTGCGTTGATACCGGCCGCGCTGGCAGTGGTCACCAATCCCGCAGGGGTGATCTGTTTCGCTGCGTTGCTGGCCGGTGCTCGTCCGCTGGTGCAGATCATCGTCGAACGGGCGCGCAGTGTTGGTTACCTGGCACTGCTGGCTCCGGCTGCGGCGGTCGGTGTGTCGATTCTGGCGCTCGTGTTCATTGGTCAGCCGTTCTCCGAGGTCTCGGCGATGAGCGACGCGCACGCCGTGGTCGGCCCGAACATGCCGTGGTACGACGAAACTTTCGTCTATCAATCCCTGTTCCAGGTCGGCCCTGACGGTTCGATGGCGCGCCGATTCGCCATGCTGTTGCTATTTCTGACCTTGGCAGTGTCGGTACTGGCCCTTGTGCGCCACGGCGGCCGGATCCCCGGTCTGGCAGCCGGACCCACGCGCCGGATTCTGGGCACCACCGTTGCCACGATTCCGCTGATGGCGCTCTCGCCGACCAAGTTCACCCACCACTTCGGCGTCTTCGCCGGGCTCGCCGGCGCTGTCGCAGTCGTGGCCGCGGTCGCGGCAGGGCCCCGAGTCGTGAGATCACCACGCAACCGCGCGCTGTTCGCGGCCGTCGTCACCGCCGTGCTAGCGCTGGCCTTCACCAGTTCGAACAGTTGGTGGTATGTCGCCGCCTACGGAATTCCCTGGTGGGACAAGCCGATCTCGGTCAAGGGCACCAGCGCGGGCACTGCCCTGCTCATAGTCGCGATCCTGTTGCTCGCATTCGCAGGCTGGTTGCATATCCGCGAACCATTCCGCAGCGCAGAACACCGGACACACCGTCGGATTCCGGCTCTGACCATCACGGTCGGGCTGGTAGTGGCCTTCGAGGTCGTATCATTCGTCAAGGCCGGAATCGATCAATATCCGGCGTATTCGCTGGCGAAGTCGAACTTTTCCGCGCTTGCTGGTGAACCGTGCGGGCTGGCCGACGAGGTGCTGGTCGAGCCTGATCCGAATGCGGGGATGCTGCAACCGCTGTCCGGCGACCGAGCTACTGCCTTGGGCGCAGACAATGACGGGTTCACTCCGAACGGCGTCAACACCAACGATTTGGTCCCTGATGCTTCCGACGCAGCCTCGGCTTCGGTCGGCCAGTCGCTCGGCAGTGCGGGAACCACTACCGAATCCGGCTCGACCGAGGGCGGTGGGCTCGGCGGGTCCAGCCCGCGTGGCATCAACGGCAGCACGCTCGCGCTCCCGTTCGGGCTGGATCCGGCCGCTACGCCAGTGCTCGGCAGTTTCGGCAGCCCTGGTGTCACGAAAACGCTTGTCTCCGGCTGGTATCGACTCCCGGCGCCCGACTCGAGCGGTAGCCGTGGCCAGATCCTCGCGATCGCAACTGCTGGACGCGTCGCCACCACCGATCTCGACGGCCTCCCGGTGATCGGTCAGAGTGTTGAGATCGAATACGGAAGCACGAGCGCGGCCGAGGTGGTACCACTCGGGCGAGTTATCCCTGATGACGTCAGCGTGCTCCAACCTTCCTGGCGCAACCTTCGGGTTCCGCTGCAGCAGTTGCCGTCCCACGCTGATGCGGTTCGTATCGTTGCCACCGTCAACAGCTCCGATGCCGAGCAATGGGTGGCGGTGACACCGCCGCGTGTGCCTGACCTGCGCACCCTCGATGAATTGGTCGGCCATACCAGGCCGGTGCTCCTGGATTGGCTGGTCGGCCTGCAGTTCCCCTGCCAGCAGCCGATGCGGCACCGCTACGGAGTGGCCGAGATTCCCGAATACCGCATCCTTCCGGAGTTTTCGGCGGCGATCATGACCAGCAACTGGCAGAGCCACGCCTCCGGCGGCCCCCTCGGCTACACCGATCTCGTGACCCGCACCGATGTCCTGCCTTCCTATTTGAAGGATGACTGGAAACGTAACTGGGGCGAGATCCACCGCCTCGTGCCGTTCGAGCCAACCGCGACACCCGCAGAACTCGACACAGTCACCGTCGATCGATCGGCTCGATGGACTCCCGGACCAATCAACTTTGGCATCCGATAGAAGAGAACGCCGCTGTCCAAGCGCCCGTCCACTGTTGGGCACGCGCGGCACCAGGCCGACGACAACATTCCGTCGATAGGACCAATCACCCTGACATTACGTTGACAAGAGCAAATACCGGAATGGGACTCGGTGCCCGGCGGACTCCTGCGCGATCAGTCCGCGGCGAGATGGAGGCGGATGGTGTCGCGTACCCAACACCTGTACCGGTCGAGTGACCACTCTCGGTCGTTGACGAGATTCCCGTAGGTACCGGTGTTGACGAGGCCCCACAGCATGTCGGCCACCGAATCGGCAGCGACCTTCGGCGGCAGTGCGCCACCTCGCTCGAGCCGCCGCCCGAGATCTAGCAGCTCGCCGTAGCGATCCGCCTCGCGGACCCGCAAGGTCTCCTCGACTTCCGGATGCTGGCGCCGAGCCACCACCAGCGCCTCGTGAATCCGCCACACCCTGGACGCGACCTCGACATCGGCGGCGATCGTCGCGTCGAGCGCCTCCCACGCGGTCATCGTGTCCGTGATCGGATGCCGTTCGAGTGCCGGAACGACATCGGTGGCGTAGATGTGCAGATGCAGGGCCGTCAGCAACTCGACCTTCGACGGGAAATGGAGGTAGATCGCCTGGCGGGAGACCCCGGCCGCCTTCGCGATAGCTCCGAGGCCGGCGCCGTGATAGCCGTGTTCCTCGAACATCGCGCGCGCCGACTCGAGGATCTGAGTCCGGGTTTGGGGACGTCCGCCACTTGACACGCTGTAAACCATACCGTACTTTACAAGCTGTCAAGCAAATCCTCGAGGAGGAACGTCATGGCTCGCTACCTGATCACCACCTGGGACGGCGCGGGGAACCTGGTCCCGACACTTGGCATCGCGCGTGCCCTGGTCGATCGCGGCCACGACGTCCGAATACTCGGCCACGAGACGATCGCGCAACGATGCGCCGATGTCGGCGCCCGCTTCCTCGCCTTGACGCAGAGCGAGGGCTGGGACGCGATGGCTACCCCGGACGACTTCGAAGCCGAGGTGAAGCTCATGATCGAGGAGCTGTGCTTCAGTTCGGCCATCGCGCGTGACCTCGCGCGGGAGCTGGACCGCGAGCCTGCTGATGCGGTGATCGTCGATTGTCTGCTGATCACCGCAATCGACGTCGCGCTGGCATCGGGCACACCGACCGCGACGCTGGTCCACACGGCGTACACGATCTTTCGGGGCGGGCCGCTGGTCGAGATGTTCGCGCCGGGTATCGCGATCGCGAACGCGGCGCGCGCGGAGCTCGGCCTGCCCGCGATCGAGCGTCTCGCCGATATCCACGACGCGTGCGCGCTGGCGCTCGTCGCGGCGCCGAAGGAGTTCGAGCCCGACGTGCCGGACGCGGCCAACGTGGTGCGCATCGGGCCTGTCCTCGATGCACCCGCGCTGTCACGCGAGATCGAGGAGGTCGAGATCGGTGACGGGTCGAAGCCGCTGGTCCTGGTCGCACTGAGCACCAGCGAGCAAGGTCAGGCCGAGCTGTTGCAGCGGAGTGTCGATGCGGTCGCGAAGATGCCGGTGCGCGCCATCGTCACGACCGGAGCGGCGATCGACCCGGCGACAGTTCGTGCGGGGGCGGATACCCAAGTCGTGCGGTATGCGCCACACGCGGAGATCCTTCCGTCGGCATCGCTGGTGATCACCCACGCGGGGCTCGGTACGACGATGGCCGCGCTCGGTCGTGGTGTGCCGCTGCTGTGCACCCCGATGGGCCGCGATCAGTTCTTCAACGCCGAACAGGTCCAAACCCTCGGCGCGGGCCTGATGCTGATGCCCGACGCGAGCAGTGCGGTGATCGCGCGGACCGCCGCACAGATCCTCGGCGACAGCGGCTTCGCGTCGGCCGCGAAACAGCTGGCCGTCGCCATCAGTGGCTACGGGGGCGCGGCGAAGGCCGTTGCCGTGCTCGAGACGCTCGGCTAGGACGGGCGACGCTCAACCGCGCGCGTTCTCGAGCAACGCGGCCCGCTCCACGAGCAGTTCGCCCGGCCCGGTCGGCGGGGTGTTGCGGCGCCAGATGGCCCGGAATTTGCGGGTCAGGCGGGCGGCATCGGCCGAGGCGACTTCCACCAGGGTGCCGGTGACGAGATCAGGTGCGGCGATCAATCGGCTCAGGACCGCCGGTGCCATGCCGGTGCGAGCCGCCGCCACGATCGCCGCGGTCGACCCGAGCTCCGCGGCCGGGCCGGCGGGTGGGGCCGCGGTGGCGAGCAGGTCCCACACGGTGTCGCGGGTGCCCGAACCCGGTTCACGCCACAGCAGCGCGGTGCCTGCCAGTTCGGTCAGCGTGACCGGGGTCTTCCGTTGCGCCCATGGATGATTCGGTGCCACGACTACGACGAGGTCGTCGGCGCCCAGTACCCGACTGCCGAGTCCGGCCGGTGGATGTGGGCCTTCGACGAAGCCGAGATCGGCGGTGCCGTCGCGCACGAGGCCCGCGACCTGGGTCGAGTTCTCGACTTCGAGGGAGATCACGACTTCGGGGTGATCAGCACGCAGGGCGGCGAGCCAATGCGGAATGCGGTGGTCGGCAATGGTTTTGGAGGCGGCGATGCGTAGCCGCGGGGCCTGTGCGGCGCGGAGCCGGGCGACGTCGTCCACGAGGTCGTGCACGGCGGCGAGGACGGTACGAGCGTGGGCGACGACGGCGCGACCCGCGTCGGTGAGTTCGGAGCCGGTCGGTGCGCGGTCGAGCAGCTTCACGTGCAGGCGGCGTTCGAGCGCGCTGACCCGCATGCTCGCGGCGGGTTGGCTGACCCCGTGTCGGCGGGCGGCGGCGCCCAGGCTGCCCAGCTCGGCCACCGACACGAGGAGGTCGAGGACCTCCAGGTCGGGTGTTCCGGGTGGCAGGGTCATGGCCCGATTATGGGCGACAGGGGGTGCCACGCCACATCAGGCACCGTCGCCGCCGTGATCCAGGCCGAATCGGCCGCGCAGCTTCTTCGCCACACCGTAGAGGGCGAACACCGGTTTCAGTGGCATCCATTCGCCGAACCGATACTCCTGTCCCGGGACGAGCCGGACGGCCAATTCCGGGCTCTGTTCCGCGAGATAGGCGCGGGCGGTCTCGGCGTGCGTCGGCAGTGAGACGATCTTGATCCGGTCGACATCCCGAAGGTACGGGATCGCGAAAGCGATGTTCTCCCAAGTGGATCGGCTCGACTCCTCCAGCACGAGTTCGCCATCAAAACCACAGGTTTGCACGGCGTAGCGCCCCATCAGCGCCGCCTCGGTCGCCGGACCGGCGCAGGCGCCCCCGCACAGGACGAGGCGGGTCGAGGTGGCGCGCGGATCGATGGATCGCAGGCCGGCACGCACCCGCCACCGGTTCATGCCGTTGGCCCGCGAACCGGCGTTGCGGTACCCCAGCACCACGACCGCTTCCGACCCGGCACGCGGGGATCCGACGCCCCGATGGGAGGCGCGCCGATTCGCCCATTCACCCCATAGCATCAGCCCGACACCGGTGGCGACAGTCAGCCCGGTTCGTTTCCGCACGTCTCCAGCAAACCACACGCTCCGTCGACGGGGCCATAAGCCACATTGATGGGCACCTGCGAATTCGCCCTCTACCTCGGAATCCTTGGTGACGCGATGGTGAGGGAGTGAATCGCGTACCCACTCTCGCCCCCGGTCTGGCCCTCGCCGCGCTCCTGGCCACCGTGGCCACGCCGGTCGGCAAGGCGCTGCCGATGATCGGCGCGCCGGTGCTCGCGCTCGGTGCGGGCGCTGTCGCCGGGATGGTGCTGCGTCGCAAGGACGTGACAGGCGCGACGTTCGGCCCGGGGCTCGACGTCGCCCGGCAGCGGTTGCTCGGCCTGGCGATCGTGCTGCTCGGGCTCGGCCTGCCGCTCGGGTCGGTCCTGAGTGTGGGGAGAGAGACGGCCGTCGTGCTGCTCGGGACGTTGGTCGTCGGCGGTGTGGCGGCGTTCTTCGTCGGGCGGATGCTGGCGGTCGACAAGGAGTCCGCGACGCTGATAGCCGTGGGCACGACGATCTGTGGCGCGTCCGCGATCGCCGCCGCCACCGCGGTCCTGCGACCCGACAAGCAACGTGTCGCCTATGCCCTCGGCACCATCTTCATCTTCAATGTGACTGCCGTGCTGGTGTATCCGCCGCTCGGCCGCGCTCTCGGGCTGTCACAGGAGGCGTTCGGACTATGGGCGGGCACCGCGATCAACGACACCTCGTCGGTCCTCGCCGCGGGCGTCATCTTCGGTGCCGGTGCGGCCCATTTCGCGGTGATCGTGAAAATGGTCCGCAGCCTCGCCATCATCCCGCTCTGCCTCGGCCTGCACGTCGGCCGCCGCCACATCGCCGAGCAGACCGATCTACCCCAGGCCTCCCTGCGCCAAGCGGTCCCCCTCTTCGTGGTCCTGTTCCTGGCCGCCTCCGTCATCGCGGGCCTGAACATCATCCCCACCGAACTGACCGAGCCGCTCGCCACCACCAGCAGCTGGCTCATCGCCGCCGTCCTCGCCGCCATCGGCACCTCCCTGAGCCTCGCCCGCCTGCGCACCGCAGGTATCCGTCCGCTGATCCTCGGCGGCACCCTCGGACTTATCCTCGGCACCACCAGCCTCGGCCTGATGTACCTGACGGGATGGTGGTGACAGCGCAAACGTCGCGTTCAGTCCCGCGGTTGCCCGGAGCTACGATTACCGGACATCGCATGTCGGCGCGGACAGGAGGATGTTTATGAACTGCGTTTGCCGGATCATCGCCACCGCGGGTGCCGCCGCGGCATTGACCCTGGCCACCGCGGGTATCGCGACAGCACAGGAAGCCGAGCCGCCCTCGTCGCCGTTGGTCGAATACATCGAGTCGTGGCCGCCCGCACCCGAGTGGTGCAATGGTGCCTGGGATCCGATCGAGGATGCGATCGAGGACTCGGTCCCACCCCAGTACGAAGCGGAGTTCGACGCGTTCGACGACTGGTGCGAGGGCGACGCGGACTGATGCGGAGCGACCGCCCCGATCGACCTACCCTGTCGCGTTGACGGCGTTCACCACCGCTGCCAGTGCGGCCGCCACGACCGAGATGTGGCGACCGAACGCCCAACCGGTGCGGCCCGCCGCTCGGTATTCGACGTAACTCACTGCGGCGCTGTCGGCGCCCTTGTCCACGGAATGCTCGGTCAGGCCGAGGATCTCGATGGAGTGGCCCGCCCCGGCGAGGGCGGCTGTCAGGGCGTCGATCGGGCCGACGCTGTGGTGTACCGAGCGCCGTTCGGTGCCGTAGGCGTCGAGGACGATCTCGGTGGTGCCGTCGGCGATCTCCCACCGCACCAGCGTGATTCGTTGATCGGGGGCGGTGTAGGCCTGCTCGAACAGCGTGCGCAGTTCCTTGGCGGTGATCTCCGCGCCGGTCTCATCGGCGCGTTCTTGTACCCGCTTCGCGAGGTCGATCTGCAGGCGGCGTGGCAGGTCCAGTCCGTATTCGGTGTGCAGCAGGTAGGCGATGCCGCCCTTGCCGGACTGCGAATTGACCCGGATCACGGCGTCGTAGGAGCGGCCGAGGTCGGCGGGGTCGATCGGCAGATACGGCACCTGCCAGTGTGATTCGCGTTCGGGGATGCCCTCGGCCGCTGCCCGCTCGCGATGTTCGGCCATGCCCTTGCGGATCGCGTCCTGGTGGGTGCCGGAGAAGGCGGTGTGGACGAGATCGCCTACGTACGGATGCCTTTCGTGGACGGGCAGGCGGGTGCAGTGCTCGACGGTGCGACGGATCTCGTCGATATCGGAGAAGTCGATCATCGGGTCGACGCCCTGGGCGTGCAGGTTCAGCGCCAGCGTGGCAATGTCGACGTTCCCCGTGCGTTCACCGTTTCCGAAGACGCAGCCCTCCACGCGTTGCGCGCCGGCCAGGACGGCCAGTTCGGCGCAGGCGATACCGGTCCCCCGGTCGTTGTGCGGGTGCACCGACAGGATCACACCGTCGCGGCGCGCCAGGTTACGGTGCATGTATTCGATCTGGTCCGCGTAGACGTTCGGGGTCGCGACCTCCACTGTCGCAGGCAGATTCAGCGTCACCGGCCGCCGCGGGGACGCCTGCCACAGCTCGGTGACGGCGTCGCAGATCTCCAGGGCGAAATCCGGTTCGGTCAGGTTGAACACCTCCGGCGAGAATTGGAAGCGCGTGTTCGGCAGGTCACCCGCCAACTCGAGGACATCGCGAGCGCCCGCGACGATCAGCTCGCGCAGTTGCGCGCGATCCTTGCCGAGAACCACCTCACGCCAGACCGGCGCGGTGGCCGTGTACAGGTGCATCACGACCTCGTTGGTGATGCCGCGCACCGACTCGACGGTCCGTTCGATCAGGTCACGACGCGCCGGGGTGAACACGACGACGGCCACGTCCGGCGGGGCGATCGGAGTGCCGGCCAGCAGGCGCACGAAATCGAAGTCGGTCTGCGAGGCGGACGGGTAGCCGACCTCGATCTCCTTGTAGCCCATGGCGATCAGCAGTTCGAAGAATCGGCGTTTGCGGGCTGGGTCCATCGGTTCGGCCAGCGCCTGGTTGCCGTCGCGCAGGTCGACCGGGACCCACAGTGGTGCGGCGGTCATCCGCGCGTTCGGCCAGTGACGTTGTCCGACAGGGATATTCACGCGTCGATGGATGTCGCGGTATCGATACGACGGCATCGCCGAGTGGCGCTGCCGATTCCACGCGGGCGCACCGTCGGCGACAGCGCCCGTGGGAGTTACCAGGGTGGGGAATTCGGTCATGACTTGCTCTGCTTCCTGACCACGACGGGCCACGAGACGACGGCGACCGGCCACGACCGAGCCCCACGGCGGGGCGGCCGGTCGGTCAGGCCCCGCCGTGGCGGACGAGAAGAAGCGCGGTGTAGGTCATAATGGGTACACTTCTACCACAACTCCTCAGACAAGTAGAGAGGTTTGCCGGTGGTATCGCAGGTACGACGTCAGCCGCTGGCCGCACAAGCGGCCGAACTTCTGCTCGCGCGGATCCGGGCGGGCGAGTGGCCGTTGGGCCATCGTTTACCGGGTGAGACGCTGCTCGCCGCCCAACTCGGCGTCGGCCGCTCGACCCTGCGCGAGGCGATCCGGGAACTGGCGGGCAAAGGCTTACTCGACAGCAGGCAGGGTTCCGGGGTGTTCGTCACCGCTCTCGACGTGTCCGAGGACTGGGATGTCGTGCTGCGTGGCGCCACCATCGCCGCGGTGATCGAGGCGCGCATCGCGATCGAGGCAGAGGCCGCCGCCCTCGCCGCGCAACGACGCACCCCCGCCGACCTGCGGGCCATCCGGCGCGCCCTGGCTGGTCGCCGCGCCGAGGGCCAGACCGTCGCCGATCACGTCGACGCCGACATGGCCTTCCATCGCGCGGTCATCGTCGCCGCCCACAACGATGTGCTCACCCAGCTGTTCGACAGCTTCCTCCCGCGCCTGCGCCTGGCCATGATCGACATGCTCGAGCTGCGCCCGGTCCGCTCCGAGCAGGCCGACCACTGCGCGCACGAGCAGCTCGCCCAGGCAATCGCCGACCGAATCCCCACTGCCGCAGCGGAATTCAGCCGAACCCACCTTGCCGCTTTGAAGGAGGCCTTCACATGACCGGCGCCCCCGTGATCGAACTCGACGACGTGACCTTCCGGCGTGACGGCAAGAAGATCATCAACGGCATCTCGCTCACCGTGCGGGCCGGTGAGCACTGGGCACTGCTCGGCCCCAACGGCGCGGGCAAGAGCACGCTGCTCGGCTTCTGCGGCGCGGTCACCTTCCCCACCACCGGAACCGTGCGGGTGCTCGGCGAACAGTTCGGCCGGGTGGAGTTGGCCCGGCTGCGCCGCTCGATCGGCCACGTCAACCCGCGTCACCCCCTGCGCTCCGCGCTCACGGTGCGCGAGGTCGTCCTCACCGGTGTCACCAGCACGATCGATACTCCGATGCGCTGGTCACCCACCGCCGAGGACCTCGCCCGGGCCGGCGCGATCATCGACACCCTTGGCCTGTCCGGCAGGGCCGACGACATCTGGCCCACCCTGTCCCAGGGCGAGCGCGGCCGCACCCTCATCGCCCGCGCACTGATCAGCGAACCCCGGGTGCTGCTCTTGGACGAGCCGTCCACCGGCCTCGACCTGGCCGCCCGCGAACAACTCCTCAGCACCATCGACACTCTCGATCACACCCACCCCGAGGTCGCCTCGATCCTGGTCACCCATCACCTCGAGGAACTCCCGAGCACCACCACCCACGCCATGCTCATCGCCGACGGCCACACCGTCGCCACTGGCCCCGCCACCGAAGTCATCACCACCGACCACGTCTCCACCGCCTTCGACCACCCGATCGAAGTCCGCTACGACGGCCGCTGGAGCGCCCGCGCCCGCTGAGGACCCAGCGCCCATTCGGGCAACGGTTCGCGCGCGGCAAGCCACTCCGCCGGAATCCCACGGGTGCGCTCCCGGTTTCCGGTACCGGTGTGGGCTGCCACGATTCCACCGACGATCGCGGCCGTGGTGTCGGCGTCCCCGCCCGCCTCGACGCAGGCGAGGACCGCCGCAGGATAGTCGTCGAGATAGGTGGCGGCCGCCCACAACGTGAAGGGCACGGTGTCCTGAGCGCTGACCCGTGCGCCGTTGCCGAGTTCGTAGGCCGCTTCGGCTACCGTTCGGCCGAGCAGTTGCCGGGCGCGACGGACACCCTGCGCGGTGCGCCCGTCAACCAGATACGGATCGACCGCCTGCAGCAATTCATCAGGCGCACAGCCCTTTTCACGGGTGATCGCGGCGTGTGCGGCCGCGACCGCGACTGCCATCGCACCCACGATCGCTTCCGGGTGCCGATGGGTCAGCTCCGCGGACATCGCTGCCTGCGCTGCGGCCCGATCCAGGTCTCCGGCGAAATGGGCCCCGAGCGGCGCCACCCGCATCGCCGCACCGTTTCCCCACGATCCGCGTCCGTCGAACACCGCACCCGCGGCTTCCGCCCACGGACGCCCGTCTCGAATCTCGTGCAGCACAACCACTGTGCCTGGTCCGTAGCCGCGATACGGCTCGCAACGTCGCGCGAACGCGGCCGCGAGAGCATCGCGATCCACACTGCCGCGGTCTCGGATTTCGGCGTACACCGAACACGCCATCTCGGTGTCGTCGGTCCATTGCCAGGGTGCGGCCGGTGGTCGTCCGGCGAGCAGATCAGGGACGGAGCGCCCGGGGACGAAGAATTGAGCGCCCAGCGCATCCCCTACGGATAAGCCTTCGAGGCTGTCGAACGAGGGATCGGAATTCAGCATGCTGGGCACAATCATTGCCCAGCCGGAGCAGGCGCCGCAACCCGAAGTACGAACGGCTACATCAACTCGACCTCGTCGAAGCCGACCGTCAGCTTGTGCCGCCGCTCCCGCAGGACATTCCCTTCCCGGTGAACGGTCCCCTCCCCGAATTCGATGCGCAACTCCGCCCGCCGAGCATCGACTTCCCGGACAACCCCGCAGATGCCACTGAACGGACCCGCCGGGAAATACACGACGTCGCCCGGACCATATTCGGTAATCCCCACCGCGCCACTGTAATTCATATCAGCGTGTCTCGTCGGTGGGCGATGAGCCAGCGGGCCGCACCGGTTCGTAGAGAGCCCGCGCGGCCCGCGGATCGATCTTGTCGAGATCGAGAAAGTAGCCGCACTGCCACTCCTGCGACCGTCGCGCCTGTTTGTTCGCTGCCATCGACCACGGTGGGTACACCCGGAACCCGCGCTTGCCGCCGCGACCGGCGACCGACACGATCCCGTGCTCGACAAGTGCGCTCGTCGGGAACACGAACTGCCCGGAACGCGGTCCCGCGCGGGCGGTGATCACCAGTAGGTCGGCGCAGTCTTCGGCGGCGAAAGGCTCCGTCGAACCGTCCTGGGCACGCCGCCACACGGAAACGAACAGGCCCACCTTCGTCGGGGTCTGCTTGCCCACCCGGAACCGGACCGCGCCGCGGCCGATCCCGGACACGAACGCTCCGTAGTCAGCGTTCTCCGCCTCGGGAACCGCAGCCGAAATGTCCAGTCCCAGAACAAGGATGAGATTGTGTGCCTCGACAACGTCAGGGTGCACGGTCATCGGTCCCGCCGAATCCGAGATCGAAGTCGTTGAGGAGTTCGTCGGCGCGGGAGAGGGCTTGGTCCAGCTCGTCGGCGACGGAGTCCATGACGGAGATGCCGTCGAGCATGTCGGAGAGTTCGGTGTGCAGGGCGTGAAGTTCGGCGATGTCGGGGTCGACCGTGGTCCAGGCGACGGTGTCGGACCACCAGGTGTCGCGTTGGACCCAGGACCAGACGATGTCGCGGACGAGGAGGGCGTCGGTGGTGAACAACTGGCGCTGCTCGGCGCCGGTGGTGTGCTCGAGTTCGTAGGTGCCGTCGTCGAGGTAGCGCGCCTGGATGTAATCGGTCGGGGTGCGCGTCAGCAGGAGGAAGGGGTGCTCCGGTGCCGGATCGGTGGCGGAGGCGCCGGGCCGGGCCGGATCGACGGGGTGTGGCTCCGCCGAGCCGTCACCGACGTGGACGACGACTTCGGGCTGGTCGTCGCTGTGCTCACCCATCGGGCCAGTGTGCCGGATCGGAAAGGACACCGGAGAGCCGGACCGATGAATCGGTGACGCATCTTCAGGGTGAGTCGCGAGTCAGGTCGTACCGATCACGAGGTCGGAAGTGAGCTGGTCGAGGTCGTCGATGACCGCGTCGGCCAGGGCGAGCGCGTCGGGCGACGGCGGGAATTCCGGGCGCGGTGCCGCGATCAGACGCATCCCGGCACTGTGGGCGGAGCGCAGGCCGTTGGTCGAATCCTCCACGGCTGTACAGACATTCGGATCCAGGCCGAGGCGCTGCGCGACGGTGAGGTAGACATCGGGTGCGGGCTTGCCGCGACCGACCTCCTCGGTGGACAGCACCACGGCGAAAGAGTCGAGCAGCCCGGACTTCGCGAGGACCAGATTGATCAACGCGGCAGGCGATGAGCTGGCCAGGCCGAGTTTCCAGGAACCCGCGCACCGCCGCACCGCGTCGACCGCGCCGGGCAGCAGCGGAACGTGGTGGGCGTATTCGTCGGCCATCAGATCGATGATGTCGGCAGCCACCTTGTCGGCCGGTGCGGCCACACCGAGATCGTCGGCCAGGTACGACGACCACTCGACGGTGCTCATCCCCATCATCTTCTTCTGCGAATCCGGTTGCCACCGGCCATTATTCAGAACGACGTAATCGTGCCTGACCTTCTCCCAGATGGGTTCGGAATCGATCAGCACGCCATCCATGTCGAACACAACCGCCGCGATACCCATGCGCTCAGCCTTTCGCCGCTCACCCGGAGGGGCACCACCGACGGTGCGCCGACGCTCCGGTACCAAGAAGACTTACTCGGTGATCGGCACCCAGCCTAGATGACCTGACACCGATCCCCGACGCGAACAGCCAGCTCGGCAGCGATAACGTGTTGCATATGGACGATACACAGGTCGGCAACTCGCTCCCGGACGAGAAGCATCACGAAGGCGGATTCCGGCCGGTTGCCGAGCTGATCCAGGCACGCAAGGATCGCAGCGGCGAGTCGACCGCGGGCGGGCCGCAGTACGGCGAGCTGATCGAACAGGTCCGCGTGCTGATGGACCGGGCACGGCTGGTGAACCCGTCCGACGAGCTCGCCAAGGACGCCATCGCCACCCTCGAGCAGCTCAATGCCCGTCTCAGCGAGGCGGTGGTGGACGAGTGGTCCTCGCCCAGCTGGTCGCGCACCGACCTGCCCGCGCGCGGCAACATCACCCTGCCGCCCTACACGGTGATCAGCGGTGACCGCGACGGTGTCACCGCGAAGGTCACCTTCCGCACCTTCCACCTGGGCGGCAACAGCGCCGCCCACGGCGGACACATCGCGCTCGCTTTCGACGACATCATCGGCATGACCGCCGCGCTGTCCACCAAGTCGGTGACCCGCACGGCCTCGCTCACCCTCGACTACCGGTCGATCACACCGCTCAATCGCGAACTGACGGTCCGCGCGTGGACCGAACGCGTCGAGGGCCGCAAGGTGTACCTCCGTGCGACATTGCACGACGACGAACGTTTATGCGCCGAGGCGAACGGACTGTTCATCGTGCTCAAGCCCGGCCAGCCCTGAATCCGTTCCGACATTGCGATCGACGTGATCGCAATGTCGGCCGCGAGACCCGAGGTGGCGCAATAGCGGTTTCCCGGCCGATATCCGCAGGTCCCGCGAACCACCGCCCGGCGTAGAAACATCCCCTGAATTCACGCCGGAATCGCGGCGGGCCGAGTGCCGCGTAATCGCCGCTATCGTCGCTGTTCATGCAGGTCAGCGAGAAAACAGGGACGCCGGAGCCCACCCCGATCCGCGGTCAGCGCGCCGATCGGGCACGCCGGGTCGCCGATATCCTGCGCCACCAGATCCTGGCGGGCGCAGTGCAGGGCACGGTGCCCGGCGAGCAGGAACTCGCCGCCGAGCACGGCACCTCCCGCAATACCGTGCGCGAAGCGCTGGCGCTGCTGCGCGACGAGGGGCTCATCGATCGTGCCCCGAAACTCGGCACCCGGGTCGCCGCCCGCAAGTTCGACCACGGCCTCGATGCCCTGCTGGGCCTGCAGGAGACGCTCAAAGGGCACGGCACAGTCCGCAACGAGGTCCGGGCCGCCACCACCATCACCGCTCCCCCGGCCGTCGCGCGCCGGCTCGAGCTGGCCCCGGGCGACAAGGTCGTCTACATCGAACGCCTGCGGTTTCTCGCCGATCTGCCGCTGAGCCTGGACCTCACCTACCTGGCACCCGATATCGGCACCGAACTGCTCACCCACGACCTCGAGACCACCGACGTGTTCGTGCTGCTCGAACAAGTCACCGGCCAGTCGCTGGGTGCCGCCGACCTCGCGCTGGAAGCCGTCGCGGCCGACCCACACACCGCTACCACGCTCGATACCCCGGCCGGTGCGCCGCTGCTGATGCTCGAACGCCTCACCCACCTCGACGACGGGCGCCCCGTCGACCTCGAATACATCCGCATGCGCGGTGACCGCATCACCATGCGCGGCAGCCTCACCCGCAGCACCCCCGAATGGAAGGTCCTGTAATGGCACTGGTCCCCCAGCGCGCCGACGTCCCGGTAACGATCGACGAATCGCTGTGCATCACCGGCTGCACTCTCTGTGTGGACATGTGTCCGCTCGATTCCCTTGCCATTCACAATGATTCGGGCAAGGCCTACATGCACGTCGACGAGTGCTGGTACTGCGGGCCGTGCGCGGCGCGCTGCCCCACCGGCGCCGTCACCGTCAACATGCCCTATCTGCTCCGCTGAACCCGGGAATCCCACGCATGAAGATCACTCGATTCGCCCCTGTCGCACTGGCTCTCGCGCTCACCGCGGCGGGCTGCTCGCTCGAGAGCACCGACGCCGCATCGGCGGGCACCGTCAAGGTCGTCGTCGGCTACCAGTCCAAGACCATCAATACCGTCACCGCGGGCACGCTGCTGAAAGCGCAGGGCTACCTGGAGCAGCGGCTACAGCAGATCACCGACGGTGGTGGCGCGAAGTATCAGGTGGAGTGGCAGGACTACGACACCGGCGCGCCGATCACCGCTCAGATGGTGGCCGAGAAGATCGACATCGGCTCGATGGGCGACTATCCGTTGCTGATCAACGGATCTCGCACGCAGGCCAATGATCGCGCACGAACCGAGCTGGTATCGATCACCGGCTACAACCCCAAGGGCGCTCTGAATATGGTGGTGGTGCCCAATGATTCACCGGCGCGCTCGCTGACCGATCTGGCCGGGCAGAAGATCTCGGCCAGCGTGGGTTCGGCGGGCCACGGCACCTTGGTGCAGGCGCTGAGCCGGGCCGGGATCGACCCGGCCAAGGGTGTGGAGGTGCTCAACCAGCAGCCGCAGGTCGGGGCGACCGCGCTGGAATCGCATCAGGTGAGCGCCCTGTCGCAGTTCGTGGCGTGGCCCGGTCTGCTGGTGCAGCAGAACAAGGCCAAGCTGCTCTACGACGGTGCGGAGCTGAATGTGCCGACTTTCCACGGGGTCGTCGCTCGCCGTGCCTACGCGGCCGATCATCCGGAGGTGTTGCAGGCATTCCTCGCCGCGCAGTTGGATGCGACCGCGTTCCTCAACGAGAAGCCGTTCGAGGCAGCGGATCTCGTGGCGAAGGGATCCGGCCTGCCGCAAGAGGTGGTCTATCTCTACAACGGGCCTGGTGGCACGAGTTTCGATACCACGCTCAAGGCGAACCTGATCGCTGCGTTCAAGGACGACGTGAACTATCTGAAGTCGATCGGCGATTTCGCCGATCTCGACATCGATGCCTTCGTCCAGGACGGCCCGCTGCGCAAGGCCTTCGCGGAGACCGGTCGTGGGGACTATGACACCGCGCTGGCGTCGGGGGTCAACCCGAGCAAGGTGACCGGTTCCGATCCGATATGCGCTGTGCCCGTGAGTGATCCGGCACTGGCTGGCGAGGTCTGGGTCGACGGCGCCGACAAGCCCCAACCCGCCGCGAACCCCGGTTGCTTGTTGCGGGCGGTGCAGGCAGCCAATGCGCAGCGCAAGACGATTCGTGCGGTGTATGTCCCGGATGCCGAGCTGGGTACTCGCTGGTTCGCGGACAAGGCCATCTGGTTGCGTGAGGGCGCGCAGTACCTGCCGTTCACCACACAGGCAGCAGCCGACCGCTACCGCGCCACCCATCCCGCCGCCGCACCGGTCTCCTATGACCAGGCCGTGACGGAAGTTCGCGGATGAGCACGGTTTCCGGGCAGGTCGGCCGAACTGCCGCTGACGCGACCGAATTACGCACTGCCACTGCTGGTTCGGCGAACGCCGCGGTCAGCAGACCTGGCGCCGCGGGCAGCGAGCCTGCCGATGCCGCTGACCTTCACGAAGACATCGTGCCCGTCAGGTCGGTCTGGATATCGAGAACGATCAGGGTCGCTTCGGTGGCGGCGGCGATCGGCCTGTGGCAGTTGCTCACCGCAGGCGATGTCCGCGCGGGCCTCCGGTTCGACATCTTGCCGACGGTGACCGAGATCGTCGCCGAGTTCGGTGAACATCTCGGGACCGGCCAGTATTACCTCGATGTGGCGCAGTCGCTGATCCGGATCGTCACCGGATTCGGTCTGGCCGCGGTCGTCGGTGTGCTGGCGGGGATCGGGCTCGGCCGGTCGCGGCTGCTGGCCGATGTGTTCGGTTCGCTGGCCGAGCTGATCCGGCCGATTCCGGCGATCGCCCTGGTGCCGGTGGCGATCCTGCTGTTCCCCAGCGACGAATCCGGCATCGTGTTCATCACTTTCACCGCGTCGCTGTTCCCAGTGCTGGTGAGCACCAGGCACGCGACGCGGGCGCTGCCGACCATCTGGGAGGACGCCATCCGCACGCTGGGCGCCTCGCGGCGGGAGGTGCTGACCCGTGTCGTCGTGCCCGGCATCCTGCCCGGTGTGTTCAGCGGGCTGTCGGTGGGCATGGGCGTGGCCTGGATCTGCCTGATCTCCGCCGAGATGATCTCTGGACGCCTCGGCATCGGCTACCGCACCTGGCAGTCCTACACCATCGTCGACTACCCGGCCGTGTTCGTCGGGATGATCACCATCGGTGTTCTCGGTTTCCTCACCTCCGGAATCGTCGAACTGGCAGGCCGTCGGGTGACCCGCTGGCTGCCGCGAGAGGTTGCCACATGACCACGACCACCGCCGCGCCCGCCGTCTCCGTCGGCATGCGATTGGACCTCGAGTCCGTGCGGATCAGTTACGGCCGCACAACCGTGGTGCACGACCTGGATCTGACGGTCGCGGCCGGGGAGATCCTGGTCCTGGTCGGCAAATCCGGCTGCGGCAAGTCGACGTTGTTGCGCGCCATCGCCGGGCTGCGCAAACCCGCCGCCGGGGTGATCCGCGCCGATGAGGACACCGTTACCGGACCCTCGGCCGATCGCGCACTGGTGTTCCAGGACGACGCGCTGCTCCCGAGGCGCACCGCTCGCGCCAATATCGATCTGGCGCTGCGCCTTCGTGGAGTGTCGCGGACCGAGCGTGCGGCGCGTTCGCAACGCTGGCTCGACGAGGTCGGGCTCAGCGGCTACGCCGAGTACCTACCGCGCGATCTGTCCGGGGGGATGCGCCAACGCGTTCAGCTCGCCCGCAGCCTGGCCGGCTCGCCGCGCGCGGTGCTCATGGACGAGCCGTTCGGCGCGCTCGACAGCCAGACCCGTGCGGAGATGCAGCGCCTGCTCGTCGACACCTGGCGCGCGCACCCGACCACGATCGTTTTCGTCACCCACGACCTCGACGAGGCCCTGCTGCTCGGCGACCGGATCGCCGTACTCGGCGCCGGTTCGCTGCGCGCGGTCGTCGAGGTGCCCGACGCGCGCGAACCGGTGGACCGCAGCGCCCTGCGGGCCCGAATCCTGGAGGCTCTGTGAACATTCCCGAACTATCGGACCGCATCCGTCTCGACTGCGATGTGCTCGTCATCGGTGGCGGCACCGCGGGCACCATGGCCGCACTCACCGCCGCCGAGTCCGGCGCGAACGTGCTACTGCTCGAGAAGGCACATGTGCGCCATTCCGGTGCGCTGGCCATGGGCATGGACGGCGTGAACAACGCCGTCATCCCGGGTAAGGCGGAACCGGAGGACTACGTCGCCGAGATCACTCGCGCCAACGACGGCATCGTCGACCAGCGCACCGTGTATCAAACGGCGACACGGGGTTTCGCGATGGTGCAGCGGCTCGAGCGCTACGGGGTGAAGTTCGAGAAGGACGAATACGGCGAATACGCGGTGCGCCGGGTGCACCGGTCGGGGTCATATGTACTGCCGATGCCAGAGGGCAAGGATGTGAAGAAGGCGCTCTACCGCGTGCTGCGGCAACGGAAGATGCGCGAGAGGATCCGCATCGAGAACCGGCTGATGCCGGTGCGGGTGCTCACCGCTGGCGGTCGCGCGGTGGGGGCGGCCGCGTTGAACACGCGCACCGGCGAATTCGTCGAGGTGGCCGCGAAAGCGGTGATTCTGGCGACGGGCCCCTGCGGTCGGCTCGGACTGCCCGCGTCGGGCTATCTGTACGGCACCTACGAGAATCCCACCAACGCCGGTGACGGCTACTCGATGGCCTACCACGCCGGTGCGGAACTCTCCGGTATCGAATGCTTCCAGATCAACCCGCTGATCAAGGACTACAACGGCCCGGCCTGCGCGTATGTGGCCAACCCGTTCGGTGGCTATCAGGTCAACGCCGAGGGTGAACGGTTCGTCGACTCCGATTACTGGTCGGGGCAGATGATGGCCGAGGTGAAGCAGGAGATCGAATCCGCGCGTGGGCCCATCTATCTCAAGGTGTCGCACCTGCCGGACGAGACGCTGTCGACGCTCGAATCGATCCTGCACACCACCGAGCGCCCCACCCGGGGAACCTTCCACGCCAATCGCGGACACGACTACCGCACGCACGATATCGAGATGCACATCTCCGAGATCGGTTTGTGCGGTGGACATTCCGCGTCCGGCGTGTGGGTGGACGAGAACGCGCGAACCACGGTGCCCGGCCTGTACGCGGCGGGTGACCTGGCGTGCGTGCCACACAACTACATGATCGGCGCGTTCGTCTACGGCGATCTGGCGGGCGCGCACGCGGCATCGACACTGGCCGGGATCGACGCACCGGCCGACCTGCCCGAAGACCAGCTCGCCGACGCCCACGACCTGATCTACCGGCCGCTGCGCCAGCCGGAGGGCCCGCCGCAGCCACAGGTCGAATACAAGCTGCGCCGGTTCGTGAACGACTATGTGGCGCCACCGAAAACGGCGGCCAAGCTCTCGATCGCCGTCGAGACCTTCGAACGGATGCGCACCGAGGTCGACGGCATCGGCGCGCAGACGCCGCACGAACTCATGCGCGCCGTCGAAGTGCAGTTCATCCGCGATTGCGCCGAAATGGCTTCGCGCAGTTCGCTGACCCGCACCGAGTCGCGGTGGGGTCTCTATCACGATCGCGCCGATCTGCCCGAGCGCGACGACGAGTCGTGGAATTTCCATCTGAACCTACGCAAGACGGTCGGCGGGGCGATGGAATTCGTGAAGCGTTCGGTGGCGCCCTACCTGGTTCCGGTGCCCGGCCTCGACGATGTGCCCTCGGCCGAGCCGATCGTCGAAGTGATCGCGCAGCCCGAGCTGGTGGGGACGCGGGCGCCACAGCGCGCGGCCCCCGTCCGCACCGAGGCCGCGCCGGTGTCGCCGTCCTCGCCTCGGCTGGTCACCCTGCTCGCACTGGATTCACCTGCGGTCCAGGATCTTTCGAGCTACCTCGCCGACGCCGATCCGGTGGTACGGGTCGCGGCGCTGTCGGTACTCACCGAGAACACCCCCGACGGATTCGCCGATGAGCTGATCCGGGCACTGGGCGATGAGGCGGCCTCGGTGCGTCGAGCAGCCACCGAGAGTCTGCGGGAACTGGTCGAGGTGCTCGCGGGTGCCGGTGCGCTGAGCGAGCATCTCGGCTCCCCCGATCCCCTGGTCCGCGCGACCGTCGTCGATCTGCTGCGTGCGCTGCGAGCCGGATCGGCACCGGATTACCGTGTGGCACTGGGTGATACCGACCATCGAGTCAGGATCGAAGCGGTGCGCGCACTGGTCTCGCTCGACGACGCCGATGCGGTGTCCTCGATCGCGGGCGATACCAACCGTGAGGTGCGCATCGCGGTCGCGCACGGGCTCGCCTCGATCGGTGACGGCGGTGTCGAGGTGATCCGGGTGCTCGCGGGCGACCCCGATCCGCTGGTCCGCGCCGCCGCGCTCACCGCGTATGCCGCACTGGGCACCGACGAGGCAGATATCGCCGAACTCGCTGCGGCACTCAACCATTCCGCATGGCAGGTGCGTGTCGGTGCGGCGCGTGGGCTGGCGGGTTCGACCCCGGAGGCTGGCGTGGTGCCGTTGAGCGAGGCACTCACCGACCGTCACCTCGACGTGCGCAAGGCAGCGGTGCTCGCCCTGTCCACCTGGCCGAGTAGCCCTGCCGCCCTCGACGCACTGGAGTCGACGATCGCCGATCCCGATGCCGACGTCCGCGCCTATGCCCGCCGCGCGGTGACCGCCGCGGGTCGTGTGCCGGGCGACGCTGTTCGCGTCGACGCGACGCTGACCGAGGCCGGGGCATGACCGTCACGCTCAGGATTATCACAGCTCGCCGTCGGTAGGCTGGCCCGATGAGTGCACTTCCAGCCACGTTGGTGAGGGTTACCGAGGACCTCGACGCGGTGACCACGATCGGCCACGAGGACGATCCGGCCGATGCCGGGTCCTCACGTGCCGACGTCGAGGCGATCTGGGCGTCGGTGTGCGCGTGGTACGCGATGGGCACGACCCCGGCCATCCAGGTCTGTCTGCGGCGCAACGGCGGGATCGTCCTGAACCGGACCATCGGTCACGGCTGGGGCAACGCACCGAGCGACGGTCCGGACGCCGAGCGGATTCCGGCGACACCGCAGACACCGTTCTGCGGGTTCTCCACCGCGAAGGGCGTCGCCGCCACACTGATGTTCATGCTCATCGAGCAGGGCGCATTCGCGCTGAAAGACCCGGTGGCCGACTATATTCCCGAGTTCGCGGCCCACCGAAAAGGCGTGATCACCATCGGCGATGTGCTGTCGCATTCGGCGGGCATTCCGTTCATCACCGCACCGCACAGCGGAACCGCCGCGGTCCTCGACGAGGAACTGGCCCTCACCGCCCTCACCGATCTGGTACCGAGCTGGCCGCCCGGCCGTTTCCGCGTGTACCACGCGTTGACCAGCGGACTGATCCAGCGACTGCTCGTCCAGCGAGCGACCGGCAAGCGAATGCGCGAGCACCTCACCGAACAGGTGCTGACACCGTTCGGCTTCCGCTGGACCAACTTCGGCGTCGATCCCAGCGATGTCGACAAGGTCGTGCCCAGTGTGAAGACCGGTCCGCGCCAGCCCCGCCTCGCCCGATTCCTGGCCAACAAGGCCCTCGGCGGCCATATGGACAAGGCATCGAAGGCGACCAACGACGCCTTCCTCGCCGCCGAACTCCCCTCCGGCAACCTGGTCACCACCGCCTACGAACTGTCGCGCTTCTACGAAATACTCGCGCGCGGTGGCGAATTGGACGGAAGAAGAATCATCGGTCCCGGCACGCTGCGCGATGCGATCGCCCCCGCCGATCGCCTGCCCGGCCTGGCCGGTCGCGTCAGCCGCGCCGGATTCGAGCTCGGCGCGCGCCGCTCGAAATTCGGCCGCGACACCGGATCGCACTTCGGCCGCAGCGGCCTCACCACCCAGTACGGCTGGGCCGACCCCGACCGGGGCCTGTCGGGTGCCATTCTGACCAACGGCAAGGCGACCACCGATCTCGATAGACCATGGCGGCTGGTCGCCCAGATTTCCGATACCCTGCGCCCGCTGTCCCCTGCCGATCGGCTCTTTCGTCCCTGATCGGACCAGCAGAAGGGCACATCGTCGGGGAGGTCGGTGAGCTGGTGCATGACCAGTTCCGGAGCGAAGTCCATTACCGCGGTGGTGAGCCCGTCGGCGTCGTAGACGTCGTGGACCACCGCGTCGGCTCCGCTCGCGCGGACGGCAGCCGCTTTACCGGCGGAACGGGTCAGGCCGGCCACCTCGTGACCGGCGCCGACCAGCAATGGCAGCAACCGTGATCCGATGACGCCGGTGGCGCCCGCGCGAAAGATACGCACGCCCCCGACAGTAGCGGGGGCGGTATTCAGGCCCCGATGACCGCGTTCATGATCGTGCCCGCGCTGGTGGCGACCGCGCCGCCCGCCATCGCGCTGGCGATCATCTTCGGCGATTGCAGGCCGCCGCCGTTCCACTTCTCCCAGGCGAAGCGGCCACCGCCGTAGGTGATGGCGGTGACGCCGGATAACAGGATCATCCAGGTGAAATACCGGCCCAGCTGCATCACTTTGTCGGCCATCGGCGGTGCCTCCGGCGTGGGATTGCCCACCTGGGCGACAACGATGCCATAGGTGTCGTGCACTGCGGCCAGGATCATGCTCACGATCGGTGCTCCTTCGTCGGTTGTTCGTGGTGAAGCCGATGTCGAGAACTCGTGACGCGGTAGAACCCAGATATGTTGAACATTCAACCTCATGGGCGTTTCGGTGACGTGGGCGACACTCCGCGCAAACCATGACTGCCGTCACACGCGCGGATCCGTGCCCGCGTCGCGCCGTGCCCCTACTATCGAACGTGCGGGGCTTGTTCAGATTCGGCGCGACGAGGCGCTGACCACCACCTTCATCGCACGACTACCGTACCGCGAGGAGGGCACGATGGCTTTCCTGATTCCCTTGTTCTTCGCGTTTCTTCTGGTAACCGCAGCAGTGGTAGTGGCTTCCTACGCCACGGTTTCCCTGACCTATTGGTTTGAATCACGCCGGATCCGTCCGGAACAGTCCGACCCGCAACCTGCACGCTGAGCCCCGTTCCGACCTGGTGTCCCGGTATCCCGCGCGGTACCGGGACATCGTCGGTTTCGCTCCCGATCGTGCTCAGGGCAGATCGAGACCGGACTGCGATGCGATCACGGCGGCCTGCACGCGCGACTGCACGCCGAGCTTGCTCAGCACCCGGGAGACGTGCGTTTTGACCGTGGCCTCGCCGATGCGCAGGCGCGTGCCGATCTGAATATTGGACAGGCCGGCACCGAGACCGGCGAGTACCTGCCGTTCGCGGTCGGTGAGCGCGGACAGGTCCGGCGCAGGCGCGGTGTCTGCCACGCGGGGCAGCGCGGCGATCACCGCGCGCGTCACCTTCGGGTCGAGGACCGCATCGCCTTCGGCCACGGCCAGCACGGCGCTGACCAGGTCGTCGCCGCCGACGGATTTGAGCAGGAATCCGCTCGCACCGGCCGAGAGCGCGCCGAGGACGTATTCGTCGATGGCGAAGGTGGTGAGTACCAGTACTTTCGCGCTGGTCTCGGCGACGACGGCGGCGGTGGCCTCCAGCCCGTCGACGCGCGGCATGCGCACATCCATCAGCACCACATCGGGACTCAGCGCACGGGCTTGCCGCACCGCGGCAGCACCGTCGGCCGCTTCCCCGATCACCCGCACTTCGCCGGAAACCTCGAGCAGCATCTTCAGTCCCGCTCGGATGGTGGCGTGATCGTCGGCCACCAGCACGGTCACTGTCACTTGTCCCCCAGTGGAATTCGCGCGCACACGCGCCAGTTGCCCTCGTGTGGGCCCGCGGTGATCGTGCCGTCGACCGATTCCGCGCGAAACATCATGTTGCGCAATCCGTTTCCCTCGCCCTGAGCCGCTCCCGGTGGGACCGAATTCGTCGCGGTCATCACCAATCGTGTCGCATCGCGGCTCAACTCGATGTCGAGGGGTGCGCCGGGCGCGTGTTTGGTCGCGTTCGTCAGGGTCTCGCTCAGGATCCGGGTGACGACCGCTTCGACCGCGATGGGCAGTTCGAGATCGGCGGGCCGTCGCATCGTCACCGAGCCGCCCGCTGCCTCGGCCGCGTCGATCAGGCCGTCCAGGGAGGACAGTCGCGTGGTCACCGCGGTGTCGTCGGGTGCGGTCAGCAACTCGATGGTCGTTCGCATCTCCTCCAGCGCGGCCAGACTGCCCGAGCGGATCGTCCGCAGGACCGCCATATTGCCGGGATCCTTCTGCGCCACTTCGGCCAGGATCGCGACGGCGGAGACGTGGCCCGCCACCGCGTCGTGCAGGTCTCGGGCCAATCGCCTGCGCTCCTCGCCGATCGCGGCGGACCGTTCGGCGTCGCGCGCGGTGAGCTCGGCACGGGCAGCGTCGCGTTCGGCGTCGACCGTGCGGCGGGAGGCTCGTACCGCGCGGGCGTATCCGAGCGGTGACCAGGTGAGTGCGACGCCGATCAGGCCGGTGTACAACGCCGCTCTGACGCCGAACACGCTCAGCGCGAGCAACGAACCGCCCACGGTGACCGTCAGCGAGAACCAGGCGACCACCGCGCCCAGCCGGTCCGATCCGGTGCTGACGGCCAGGTAGATCACGTCGGTCAGCGCGATCCACAGCGGCAGCGACGGACCGAGCACGAAGTCACCGGCCAGCAGCGCGACCATCAGGACGAAGCCGAGGGCAGGCCTGCGTTGCGCGGTCATCTGGATCACGAACGCCGCGCCGAGCAGCGCCAATTTCGCCGGCGGCGGATACAGGTCGCGGTCCACCACGACCGCCCAGCCACCCGCGGCCCACAGCAGCAGCCCCACCAGAAACACCCCGACGGCGGCGGAGGTCGCGCTGTCGAAGACTTCCGCGAGCCGGCTCAGGGGCGTGCGGGGTGCGGGCATGCCCCATTTCAGCACACAGCCGTGACGCCGCGGGTCCCCCGAAAGGCGGACCGGCCAACGACCCGAAGCGGGACGACGGTCCTGCGGTGTCCCCGGCACAGTGAGGGAATGGACGAACTGAGGAACCCCGTATTGCTGACGATCGCCGCGTGCGAAGTCGGTTTCTGGGTGCTGGTGGTGGGCGGTTTGCTGCTGCGCTACGCGATCCGGCTGCCGCGCGCGAGCGCGGTCACGCTGGCGCTGGTGCCGGTCCTGGATGTGGTGCTGGTGGTCGCGGTGGCGATCGACCTGCATCGTGGCGGTGAGGTGACCTTCGCCCATCGGGTCGCCGGGATCTATCTCGGCTGCACGGTGATGTTCGGTGGCCGGATGATCCGATGGGCCGATGAGCGGTTCGCCCACCGGTTCGCCAGTGGGCCGGTTCCGGCGAAAGTCCCGAAATACGGGCCTGAGCGCACCCGCAAGGAGTGGGCCGACTTCTCCCGTTGGCTCGGTGCGGCTGCCATCGCCGGCGCGCTCACCTTGGTGCTGAGCTATACGGTCGCCGATGCCGAGCAGCGCGAGCAGTTGATGGGGGTATTCGGCAGCCTCGGTGTGATCACCGTGATCTGGCTGGTCACCGGGCCGGTATGGGTCACGGGGTCGCGTAACGGCTGAGGCCGGTGCAGGGTGGCGATCGGGAACCGCAGAGCGCCGCCTCCCAGCCCGCCCCGCGTCCGGTGCCGTCCTCGCTCGGCGAGGTTCGCCGAGGACTGAGACCGCGCCGGCCGCCGATCGCGTCACACCCTGGGAAAATGGCGCGCGGGAACAACCATGCGGCCGATACCTTGAACCGAGTGGTTAGTCAGAGCAATGAGAGGACCTCGGTGGCGACCGATACCGTGAGCCCGGCCGTCGGCCTGCGTTCGGAACGAGGTGCGATTCTCGCCTCGCTCATGCTCTCCACCGGGCTGGTCGCCCTCGACTCGACCATCATCGCGACCGCGGTCCTCACCATCACCGACACCCTCGGCGGGTTCGCGATGTTCCCGTGGTTGTTCTCCATCTACCTTCTCGCGCAGGCTGTTACGGTGCCGATCTACGGCAAGCTCGCCGATATGGTGGGGCGCAAGCCGGTCATCCTGTTCGGGATCGTGGCGTTCGCGGTGGGGTCACTGCTGTGCGGACTGGCCACGAGCATGGTGGCGCTCATCGCTTTTCGGGCGATCCAGGGCATCGGGGCGGGTGCGATCCAGCCGATGACCATGGTGATCGCCGGTGACCTGTACACGCTGGCCGAACGCGCCAAGGTCCAGGGTTATCTGGCCGGGGTGTGGGCGAGCTCGGCCGTGCTCGGGCCGCTGCTCGGCGGTCTGTTCGCCGACCATCTGAGCTGGCGGTGGATCTTCCTGATCAACCTGCCGCTGTGCGCGGTCGCGGGCTGGATGTTGGTGCGCCACTTCACCGAATCGGCGGTGCGCAGCACCCAGCGAATCGACTACCTCGGCGCGATCCTGCTCACCGTCGGGGCGGGTGCCTTGATCCTGGCCTTGCTCGAAGGTGGGCAGGCGTGGCAGTGGACCTCGCCGATCTCCCTGACCCTGTTCGTGGGCAGCGTGGCGGTGCTCGTACTGTTCGCGGTCGTCGAGTTGCGGACAGCGAATCCGATTCTGCCGCTGTGGATCTTCACCCGGCGGGTGGTGATCGCGAGCAGCACGGTCTCCCTGCTGGTCGGCGCCGTCGTGCTCGGATTGACCTCGTATGTGCCGACGTTCGCCCAGGGCGTGCTCGGGACGAGCGCGCTGGTGGCCGGTCTCACCGTCGGTGGACTCACCCTCGGCTGGCCGCTCGCCGCCACCCTGTCCGGAAAGCTGTACCTGCGCTGGGGCTTTCGCATCAGCGGCGTGATCGGCAGCACGATCGCCGTGCTCGGCTGCGCGACCACGCTACTCGTTGGCCCCCAGGCGAGCCCCTGGCAGATCGCGGCCTCGTGTTTCCTGATCGGCAGCGGCATGGGCCTGGTCGCCTCCCCCACCCTCATTGCGGCACAGGCCAGCGCGCAATGGCACGAACGTGGCGTCGTCACCTCCGCCAATATGTTCGCCCGCTCCCTCGGTAGCGCGCTGGGCGTGGCGGTGTTCGGCGCCATCGTCAACGCGGGCATCCGCGACCCCGACCACCCGGCATCCAGCGAACTCGCCCACGGCATCCACCTGGTGTTCGTCGCCATGCTGGCCATGGCTGTGATCATGCTCATCGCCGCCGCGACCATGCCGGGCCGCGCATCCGGTGGCCGCGCCCCGGTCACCTAGCGTCGGCGCTCAGCCGTGCGGATCCGGTTGCGGGGTGTCGCGACGATCGAACTCCTTGCGCGTCTCTTTGAGGGTTGCGAGCCGTTCGTTCAGATCGATATCGGCGGCTGATTCGAGCCCGAGATCCTCTCGAATCCCGCTACGTAGCAGGCGCACGGCGAATCCCAGAGTGTCGTTCACGTAGAAATCCACCGCCGCGACCGCCGCGGGATCGCTCGCGTCCACTTCGAGCACCGCTCGATGGCCGATGCCGAGGCAACGATTCGCCTCGGACGCGAAGTCGATCGCCCGATCCGACAACACCATCTGCGCACGTGAATAGCTCTCGCGCAGGGTATCCCACGCCCCCTCCAGTCCGGCGAGGTCAGGATTACGCCCATCGCGCTTCTCATCGAGGTAGCTGCGTGCCGCGGCACGCAGGGAATGAGCCGCGGTGTTGAGAGCCGCGTAGATCACTCGCTTCTCATCGGTCGCCTCTTTGCGACCGAGCTCGCGCAGTTCCTCTGTTCGATAGACACGCTGCATCTGCGCGTCGATCCGCTTGCTGCGAATCGCGAACACCTGCGTGACGATTCCGCCACCGAGCGTGCCGACCACAGTGATCGCGGCGACTGACACATTGGTCCAATCCATACCGGCGATTCTTCCTGCCTACCACCACCATTCGCTACCCGCGGGTCGCTACGCGTCAGTGGAGATGGTCGGTCAGGGAGCCATCGGTGCCGAACAGTTCGGTGGTCCACCGTTCGAGGACGGCGGCGTTGTCGACATCGTCGGGATGGAATCCCGGCCGGAGGTAGTCGCGCACGCGGCGGCGGACCGACCGCGCGACGAACGGGGAATGCCGAAGCTTCGCCAGACTCTTGCCGAGCACGAGCGGGTGATAGGCCGTGCGGTCACCCAGCAGTGACACCGCGGTGTGCGCGGCGATGCCGGCACCGAACAGGGCGATGATCGCTCCCATCACGATGATTCGCCGTCGTTCGCCACCACCGACACTGCGATAGACATCGAAGGCGACGGCACGGTGTTCGGATTCCTCGACGGCGTGCCACAGCAGCATGGACCGGACCTCGGTCGAGCCCAGCAGCTGGCGGGCGCGTTCGTCGGTGAGCAGGGTTTCGGCGAGCACCGCGGTGAAATGCTCCAGTGCGACCGTCATCGCCAGGCACGTCAACGGCGAGAAGACCCGTTCGTAGGTGGCGAGGATCCGATGTGTGGTGCGGTCCTCCCATCGGGTCGGGTAGCCCATCTGCGCGAGCCGCTCGTTGAGCACGCGGTGCTCGCGACCGTGGGTCACTTCCTGTCCGACGAAACCGCGAACCTCACGCAGGAGGCCCGGATCGGTGATCTCGTCCGCGAACGTGCGCACCGAGCGGACGAAGAACTCCTCGCCTTCGGGAAACGTCGCGGACAGGTAGGCGATCAGATGGCTCGAGACCAGGTCACCGTCGACGTAGTGGCGATCCAATGATCCACTGGGATAGTCGAAGCGGATGCGACGGACTCGGGGCAGGCGTTTTCCGGCGGTCGGTTCGTGTGCCATGGGAACTCCGTTTCAGGCGTCTGCCGGTGCTGGATCGTCGGCGAGCTGGGCGCGCACCATCGTCTTGAACAGGTCGAGGACCGCCGCGGCGTCGTAGGGCTGGTGACCGGGCAGTGAATCGGCGACGGCCAGCCCTGTCATCAGCGAATACACCAGGTGCAGCGTGGTTCTCGGATCGAATTCGATGTCGGGGAACAGCGCGGCGTAGACGTGCTCGCTCGCGGCAAGGAAGTGGCGGTCCATCGCCGCGACGGCGGTAGCCAGCTCGGGATCGGTGCGGGCCGCGGTCCACAATTCGTTCCAGGCGAGAAAAGTGGGTCGCGAATACATCGCCCACAACATGTCCAGGGCACTGTCGATGGGGTCGGCGGTGGGGTCCCGACGCGCCATGGACTCCTGATACTCCTCGATCCGACGGTCGAACGCGTGGCCGACCGCCGCGGTGAGCAGTTCGGATTTGGCGGGAAAATGGTGCAGCAGGGCGCCCATCGACACCCCTGCGCGATGAGCGACCTCACTGGTCGTCGTCCCACGAAAGCCGAACTCCACCAACGCGTCGAACGCCGCGTCGAGGACGACGCGGCGCGTCTCACTCCGTCGTTCGGCCTGCGTTCGCCGGATTCGCTGTGTCGACATGACATCAGCATCGCACAATAAACCGTAAACAGACACGGTTTCTTCTAAGTTAACCCCGGCGATGCCGGGCCGCCCGATGACCGTCTCGACCGGCGGAAATGCCGCGACGGCAGCCGGATCTATCTCCGCGAGGTGGCGCAGAACTCGCACCATCGACCACCACATCGGCTCCGTGTCACCGGCCAGCGCCACGATCCCGGCGACCGAGCCGGCGGCCTCCGCCACGCGCGGCGCGATCCTGCCGCCCATGCTGTGGCCGACCAGATGGATTCGCCTCGCATCGACATCCGTCGCCGCGCTGAGGATTTCGATCGCAGCAAGGGCATGGGGAAGGTATTCCTCACGCAGGGTGAACTCCGCTGTGGCCGCGACCGTGTCGGCATGGGTGAGGGTGACCTTGTCGAAGCGCAGGACCGCGATGCCGCGGCAGGCCAATCCCCACGCGAGGTCGCGGTAGATCTGGTTCGGGCCGATCGTTCCATCACGGTCGAACGCGCCGCCACCGGACAGGAGGACGACCGCCGGGTGCGGGCCCGTGCGCGGGGCGGTCGAACGGCGCTACCGGCTGCGCCGCGAACGCGCGCGCATCGACGGCGCCGCCGTGACCCCGACGGACCAGCGCCAGATCTTCGTCGCCGCGATGGCCACGCTGCTCGCCGAATTCGACGCCTATATCACCGATGACCGCGCCGATCCGGTGGACGACCTCGTCGGTTTTCGACAGCACTCGCTGTGGCTCGACCCCGACGAACTCGCGCAGCTGATCACCGGCCTGCGCGCCGCGATCGCACCGCAGTTCGACAACGCGGCGACGCCGGGTCGGTCCGAGAATCTGCTCAGCCCGATCCTGTTTCCGCTCAACCGGGGACCCGAAGCCACCGCGTAGAAACTCCGGGATCGCCGACCGAGGTCGGGCGATCCGCCGCACCGGGCGGGTGCGGCGGATCGCGGTCAGTCCTGCTGTTTGTGAACCACATCGACCAGCTCGTCGGGAGCGAACTCGACGACGCGGCGGACGCGCGAGTTGGCTACCGGGGCGAGGTCGACGGTGATCGGACCGGTCGGGGCATAGTGGGCTATCGCGGTGATGCGGTCTTGGAGGTGGCCCCCGTCGGGGACGGGAACGCGGATGATGTCACCGACCGCAAGGGCTTCGGCGCGGAGTTGGCCGCCGGTGGCAGCCGGGTCGAGGGTGCCACACCGGGTGTGGCCGACGGTGGCGCCGAGCCCGCGTTCGGCGATGGTCCACCAGACGACCGCCTCGGGTTCCTCGGATCCGATGCGCCGGTGCCAGGACAGGATTCGGTCGCGTTCGGCTTCGGCGGCGGCGCGGGTTTCGTGCAGGGACAGCTGACGGCGAACCGGGGCGTTGCGGGGACGGGTGGTGCCCGCGGCACCGTCGACGACCAGGATCCAGCGCGCGCCGACGGCGTCGTCGCGGCGGGCGGTGACTCGTTTGGCCAGGGCGAGACCCGGGGTGGCACCGAGGCGGTCGGCGGCTTCCTCGATGCTCTCGACCAACCCCAGCGCGCGCAGCAGCTCGGCGACCGACAGTTCCGAGGTGGCCAGTTCCTGGGCGAGTGCGGGCATGGGAGTGCGTCTGCGCCAGCCGATGCGGGCGCAGTGCTCGTGCCGGGTGAACCACAGGCCGCTGCGGGAGCGGCGGTGGTGGTCGATCACTACCGCCCACCAGTCCCACTCCGGCTCGGCGACAAGGCGTGTGCGGATCCAGCGCTCCCGTTCGGCGGTCGCTACCCGTTCCTCTGGTGGCACGAAATTCCGCAGTGCGGTGCGCACCGCCGATTCGGTGCGCCCCACCGTGATCGCCGTGCGGGCGAGATCGGCACCCGCGCGCAGATCGTCGGCCAGTATCCGGTATTCCGATTCCCGCCAGGTGGTTCCGTGCTGGCGTGGCGGCCGCAGATCGCCGCTGTTCTCGTCACTCATCTCGTGTGCCCCCGTTCTCGCACCGCCCGGCCACACTCGCGTCCGGGCTGGTTGTGTGACACTTCGACGATACCGGGGGGGTATGACAGAAAACGGCTCTCTGCCAGCGGCTTTCCAGCAAACGGGGCTATCGGGTGTGCACGGCCTCGCGGCGGCCGAAGGCGTAATAGCCCGCGCATACCAGTGCCGCCCAGACCGCGCCGACGACCAGCGCGGTGCGTCCACCATCGGTCCACAGCAACAGAACCACGACCAAGCCGAGGAAACCCAGTGCGGCCCAGGTGGTTACGGGCGCACCAGGCAGCCGGTAGTCGCTACCGGGCAGTTCGCCCGCCCGCACCTTGGCGCGATACTTGCTGTGGCACACCAGAATCACGCTCCACACGACGATGATGCCGACGGTGCTCACCGAGGTGATGTAGGCGAAGGCCTTGTCCGGCGAGATCAGGTTCACCAGCACCCCGATCACCATCGCGCCCGCCGAGGCGCAGATGCCGGTGAACGGCACCGACTGCTTGCTCAGCGTCGCGAATTTCGCGGGCGCTTCGTCGCGCAGAGCCAGGCTGCGCAGCATCCGGCCGGTGGAGTAGATGCCGGAGTTGCATGAGGAAAGCGCCGCGGTGAGCAGCACGAAGTTGATGATGCCCGCCGCGGCGGGGATACCGATCTGCTCGAACACCTCGACGAACGGGCTGCGGCCCGCGTGGAAGCTGCGCCAGCTCGCCACCGACATGATCACCACGAGCGCACCGACATAGAACAGCCCGATGCGGAACGGCAGGGTGTTGATCGCCTTGCGCAGGGTGGTCTTCGGGTCGCGGGCCTCCCCCGCCGTCACACCGACCAGTTCGACACCGACATAGGCGAACACGACGATCTGCAAGACCAGCAGGGTCTGGCCGAAGCCGTGCGGGAACATCCCGCCGTCGGCCCACAGATTGGTCACCGTCGGGTCGGCGGCATGACCGAAACCGAAAACCAGGACACCGATGCCGATCAGGATCATCGCGAGGATGGCGGTGATCTTGATGGCGGAGAACCAGAACTCGCCCTCGCCGAAGAACCGCACCGAGATCAGGTTCGCGGCGAACAGCACCGCGAGCACTACCAGCGCGGTCACCCACTGCGGGATGTCGAACCAGTACTGGACGTAGTGACCGGCCACGGTGATCTCGGCCATGCAGGTGGACACCCACACCGCCCAGTACGACCAGCCGGTCGCGAAACCGGCGAAACGACCGAGGAACTCGTGCGCGTACTCGGCGAAACTGCCCGACACGGGGCGGTAGGTCAGCAGCTCGCCGAGCGCGCGCATGATGACGAAGATCGCCAGACCGGCAGCGAGGTAGGCCAGGATCAGCGACGGACCTGCCTGTTCGATCGCCGCGCCGGAGCCGTAGAACAGGCCGGTGCCGATCGCACCGCCGATGGCGATCATCTGGATGGTGCGCGGGTTCAGGCCGCGCTCGTATCCCTCCGATCCGGCCGTCTGGGCGGGCGCCTCGGCGGCATCCGTGGATAGGCCGGAGCCGTCAGCTGACATCGAACAGTCCTTCCGTCGCATCGGTCAGTCGTGCACGCTACCGCCCGGCTACCGTGGCCGGTGTCACCGCCACCGGTGCGCGGAAATACCGGCGGCCCGGCGCGGGTTGGCTTCCATAGGGGTTGATACACACTCGAGGAGGCTCATGAGCGCCGTCACGCTGTCGGTTCTGGATCTGGCACCGGTGCAGTCCGATGCGACGGCGGGTGCGGCGTTGCACGCGACGACGCGCTTCGCACAGCACGCCGAAGAGCAGGGCTTTCGCCGGTTCTGGGTGGCCGAGCATCACAACATGCCCGGCATCGCGAGTGCGGCGCCCGCGGTGGTGCTGGCGCATCTGGCCGCTTCCACCTCGCGGATCAGGGTCGGTTCGGGCGGGGTGATGCTGCCGAATCATCCGCCGCTGGTGGTCGCCGAACAGTTCGGCACCCTCGAGTCGCTGCATCCCGGACGGATCGATCTCGGGATCGGACGCGCACCCGGCACCGATCCAGTGACCGCGCGCGCACTGCGCCGCAGTGCCGAAGGGCTCGGCGGTGACGCGTTTCCCCAGGAGCTCACCGCGCTGATCGGCTTCTTCCGTGGCGCCGATCCGAACGGGATCGTGGCAAGCCCTGGACTCGGCGCGGAACCGGAGGTGTGGTTGCTCGGTTCGAGTGGCTACAGCGCACAGGTCGCCGCGGTGCTGGGTCTGCCGTTCGCGTTCGCCCACCACATCGCGCCGGACAACACCGTCGCCGCGCTGACGCTCTACCGCGACAACTTCCGGCCGTCGCAGACCCTGAGCGAGCCGTACACGATCGTGGCCGCCTCCGCGATCTGCGCCGACACCGACGCCGAGGCCGACCGCCTCGCCGCACCCCGTGATCTCGCCTTCGCCAACTTGCGCTCGGGTCGTCCGCAGGCACTGGCCACGCCGGAGCAGGCAGCGGGCTTCCCCGGCAACGACGCCGAACGCCACTTCGCCGCGCAGCGCGGGGCCGGGCAGTTGCAGGGTTCGCCGGAGACGGTACGTGCCCAGGCGGCGCAGCTGCTCGACGCCACCTCCCCCGACGAGCTCATGCTCAACACCCTCGTCTACGACCTCGACGCCCGCATCCGCTCGCTCGACCTGACGAAGAAGGCGATCGACGGCTGAGCGGTCCTGCCCGCTCAGCGCAGCCGGAATCCCCTGGCGGCCAAGGACTCCCGTAGACGGTGACGGCCGTTGAGGGATGCCGCCGAGGCCAAGCGGGCCAGGGTGCGCTCGGTCCACGAGAACGGCAGGCCCTGATCGGTGTAGATCTCGCCGATCCGCTGTTCGTACTCGGCGACCGGCGCACGCTGGGCGAGGAGGTCGTAGGTCTCGTGGTGCAGCACCGCCGCCTGCGATAGGCGCGGCTTGACCCTGGTGCCCTCCGCCGGGTCCGGGTGGCCGACAACCAGGCCGAAGACCGCGAAGACGTGATCGGGCAGATTCAGCTCGGCCGCGACCGCTTCCGGGTCGTTGCGCAGCGCGCCGATGTAGACCGTGCCCAGGCCGAGGGATTCGGCGGCCACCACCGCGTTCTGCGCGGCGAGCGCGGCGTCGACGAAACCGACGTAGCTGGATTCGAGGTAGTCGGCGCCTTCCAGCGGAGCGCCGTGATCGTCGGCGAGCTGACGTAGCCGGGCGAAGTCGGCGGTCCACACCAGTAGCACCGGCGCCTGCTCGATATGAGCCTGACCACCCGCTATCGCGGCCAGCCTGGCCCGGCGCGCCGGATCACGCACCTCGATGACGCTCCACACCTGCAGGTTCGACGAGGTGGCCGCGGATTGCGCGGCCGACACCAACAGCCGAATCGTCTCCGGCGACACGGCATCCGGGAGATAGCGGCGCACCGACTTGTGCGCGTGCAGGACCTCGAGCACCGGATTCCATTGGGCGGGAATCTCGGTGGCCTGGTCCGCGTAGCGTTGCTGGACGGGGTGGGCGGGGCTCGGTGCGGTCTGCGTCATAGGAGACATCGTCGGACACCGCGCGGTCGGCGTCTGCGGTAACCCTCACCGTGAACCGAACGGCCGTCCCAATTCGATGGGTCGATACAGTGGACGCGGGGAGCTCACCGACTGGTGGGACAAGAGAGTGTGCAATGGGCAAGGTGTTCGATCGGATCGACGACAAGCTGCGGGCATTCATCACCGAACAGCCGATGTTCTTCATCGGCACCGCTCCCTCCGTCGGCGGCCACGTCAACGTCTCCCCCAAGGGTTATCGCGATACCTTCGCCGTGATCGACGACCACACCGTCGCCTACCTGGATCTGTTCGGCAGCGGTTCGGAAACGATCGCCCACCTGCGCGACAACGGCCGGATCACCGTGATGTTCTGCTCGTTCACCCGCACCGCCCGCATCCTCCGGCTCTTCGGCGCAGGCCGCGTCGTTCGCCCCGACTCCGACGAATTCGACACGCTGCGTGAATATTTCGGCACCGGCCACACCGGCATCCGGTCGGTGGTGAAGATCTCGGTCGACCGGATCGCCGACTCGTGTGGCTGGTCGGTGCCCAAATTGGACCTCGTCGAGGAGCGCTTCATCCTCGACGAGGCCCACACCCGCCGCACCGACGCCGATTTCGCCCGGCGCATCGCCGGTGACAACGCCACCAGCATCGACGGGCTGCCCGCGCTCGAGCCGGACCATCCGGTGCCGTCCAGCGTTCGCCGCTGAGGTCAGGTCGCCGGTACCGAGGTCACCGCGATCGCGGGTTCGGACAGGCTGCCCAGGTAGAGGGTGCCGTTGTGTTCGGCCACCGCGGTGACCAACGCGTAGTCGGCGCCGTCGCGCTGCAGGTCGTGCACGATGGTGCCGTCGAAGTCGAGCGCGAGCACCCAGACCGATCGGACAGGGGCGGGTGTCAGCCGATCCGGCAGCGCGTCGACGATTCGGCGCACGATGCCGGGGAGCGGGAAGAGCTTGTCCAGCAACGGGTTACGTGGCGAGACGATGCCGACCCAGACCAGTCCGTCACTGCCGATCAGCATGTTGTCGGGTGAGCCGGGCAGGTTCTCGGCGACGTAGTCCGTGGTGCCTGCGCGCGGACCCGTCAGCCAGTATCGCGTGATCCGGTAGGACCCGGTCTCGGCGACCAGCACACAGGATCGGTCCGGGGCGAGTACCAGGCCATTGGCGAACTGGAGACCGTCGACGAGTACCTCCAGACGTCCGTCGGGATCGCGGCGGACCAGCTGTCCACTGCCGGAATGTTCCAGAATGTCGGTCATCCACTCCTCGAACGGCCACCGCCGCGACGAGATCGTGAAGTAGATCGTGCCGTCGTCGTCGCGAATCACATTGCTGGGGAACGCGATCGGGACACCGTCGAGCTCACCGACGACGACTTCCAGTTCGGCGCCCGCCTCGGCCAGGCCAAGGATGCCCCGGCCCGCGACGCAGATCAGCAGTGAGCCGTCGGCGTCGGCGTGCATGCCCAGTGGCCGGCCACCGGCGTCCGCGATCCGCTCGACCGTGCCACTCGCCGGATCGACCCGCCAGATCGCGCCGTCGTCGGTCCCGGTGACGAGCCGGCCGTCGGGCAGCACCACGACGTCCTCCGGGCCACTTCCCGGCAGCGGCAACAGCCGGGTCGGCGGCATCGGCGGATCGCTGTGGGTCTGGTGCGCACGAGCGGTGGGGCGCGGCGGAGTCCAGCGGAGAGGGCGCATCTGCATGCCCATTGCTATCACGACGGGGACCGTCACGGGGCCGGTGCGCGAATTGCACGTCCGGTACCGGCATTACCTCGAACAGCTACTCGTACAATGGATATGCCCGTAAGAGGGTGTCTGAGAGCGTGTCTGAGAACTTCGGTCATCGGAGTCCTCGGCGGTATGACACGACAGCGATCACGGCAAGGTGGACCATCCCCTATGAGGGGGCTGACGGCGTCTACACCTGTCGGCTCGCGAATCAGTGTCGGTGGCTTGTGTCACACTCGTCGATGATGAGCCGCCACACGACTCCGGTACTGCCTCGACCCCACGGTCGAGCAGTCCGACGTACTTGCCCGACATGCCGGTGCGGCTCGGTTCGCGTTCAACCAAAGCCTGCGTTTCGTGAAAACCGCACTCACCCACCGTAAAACCTGCCCAGAATATCCGGTCCCGTGGACCCGGTTCGATCTGATCAACGAGTTCAACACCTGGAAGAAGACCGAGGCCGCAGGCCGGGTATTCGCGGTTGGCGCGGACGGGGTCACCGAAGTACAGGTGACCGGGTTGGCGTGGCGTACGCAGGTGTGTCAGCAAGTTTTCGAGGAAGCCGCGGTTGACTGCGGTCGGGCCCTGGCCGCGTTCTCGGACTCCCGGACCGGCAAAAGCGCGGGTAAACGGGTCGGGTTTCCCCGATTCAAGAAGAAGGACAAAACCGTCCCGGCGTTTCGGATCCGCAACAAAAACAGCAAGGTTGGGCGGGCCGCGATCCGGATCGGCGACGACCAGATCGCTCGAGCGGTGACGTTGCCGGGGATCGGCGCGATCAGAGTGCGTGACGACACCCGCCGGTTGCGGCGGATGCTCGGCAAGCAACGGGCGAAGATCCTCTACGCCACGATCTCCTTTCGTGCACGACGCTGGTGGATCAGCCTGGCTACCGAAGCATCCGAACTGCACCCGGCACACCACCACCGGCCACGCGAACACGACGATGATGGTGGTTGGGTAGGGGTAGACTGCGGGTTGACCGCTTTCGCGGTCGCCGCATCCGCCGACGGAACCGAGGTCGCTCGCATCGACACCGCTCCCAAACCACTGGCCGCCGGACTGGATCGGCAACGACACCTGGCGAAGTCAGCGGCTCGGAAACAGAGAGGATCCCACAACCATCGGAAGGCGGTCGCCCGGCTGGCCCGCCACCATCACAGGGTCGCCAATATTCGTCGTCATTTCGCTCATCAGGTCACCAACAAGCTGGTCAAGACTCACGACCGGCTCGTTGTCGAAGACTTGAACGTGGCGGGGATGATCGGCAATCGTTGTCTGGCTCGCGCGATCAGCGATGTCGGCTGGGCTGACTTCGCTCGGCTGTTGGTCTACAAACAGGCATGGCGTGGTGGCACGGTCACCGTCGCGGATCGTTGGTATCCGTCGAGTAAACGCTGCTCGGCTTGCGGCACGGTCAACCCTGCCTTGTCGTTGTCTGATCGAGTATTCGTCTGCGGGTGTGGGTTTCGTGCCGACCGTGACCGTAACGCGGCGATCAACCTCGCCCAATGGCCGACGATGGAACAAGACTTTTCACGATCCCCGGACCCCCGAGCAGGAGGCCGGGTTACCAAAGTCCGCCGACGGGAAGGCACTGACCGACACCTTGTGGGTGTCGGTGAAACCGTCCCGGTTGACGCGGGAACCGAGGTTCACGCCACGCTTGTGGCGTGAACCGACAACGCCCGAGAAGGGCGGTGTCTGGAAACCATCGAGGTTTTCCAGACACGCTGTAAAGTGCGGCGGTGAACACCGGATCCGCCAGCTCACTGCTCGACCGTCTCCTCGCACCCCAACCCGCGCCCGCGTGGTGGCTGGTGCTCGCCACCGCCGCGGTGGCGCTGATCCTGGTCGGATACCGACCGCTGTGGCGGCTGACCAGGGCCGCGGTGACGGTGGCGCATGAGGGTGGCCACGCGTTGGTCGCGCTGCTCACCGGACGCAGGCTGCACGCGATCACCCTGCACACCGATACTTCGGGGCTGACGGTATCGAGCGGCAAACCGAGTGGCCCCGGAATGATCCTCACCGCGGCGGCCGGGTACCCGGCGCCCGCGCTGCTCGGGCTGGGCTATGCGGCGCTGCTCGGGACGGGCCGGGTCACGGTGATGCTGTGGGCGACGCTGGTGATGCTGGCCGCGGTGCTGATCAAGGTGCGCAATATGTACGGGCTGCTCACGGTGGTGGTGCTCGGTGCGCTGGTGTTCGGGGTGTCCTGGTTCGGCAGCGATCTGCTGCAGGCCGCGTTCGCGTATCTGGCGGCGTGGTTCCTGCTGGCCGCCGCGGTGCGGCCGGTCTTCGAACTACAACGGAGCCGACGCAGGCAGCCTGGTCGCTCGGATTCCGATGCGGACCAGTTGGCTCGGTTGACGCACCTACCCGCGCTGCTGTGGGTGTTGTTCTTCACCGCCGTCTGTCTGGCGGCGCTGGTCGTGGGCGCGCTGCTGATGCTCGCGCCGGTCGAAGAGCTGCATCCGCTGCTTCAGCGGTGAGCGGCGATCCAGGCGTCGACGGCCTCGGAGACGAGCGCGCTCGGCGGCTGTAGCGCGTTGAGGGTGACGCCCACTTCGTCGGATTGCAGCGGTTCGAGGGTGTCGAGCTGGGAATCCAGCAGGATCGTCGGCATGAAATGGCCGAGTCGGCCGGTCATCCGCCGCAGCAGTTCCTCGCGGGTGGCGGCCAGGTGCACGAAATAGGTCTGCGGTGCCTTCGCGCGCAGGCGGTCACGGTAGATCCGCCGCAACGCAGAGCAGGTCGCTACTCCACCGGTTTGCTGGTGTTCGGCGAGCCAGTCTGCGACGGTGTCGAGCCAGGGCAGCCGGTCCTCGTCGGTGAGCGGAATGCCCGCGGCCATCTTCTCGATATTGGCCTGCGGATGGAAGTCGTCACCTTCGGCGTACGGGACCTCGAGACGGTCGGCGGTCAGCGCGCCGACCGTCGTCTTCCCGCATCCCGACACCCCCATCACCACGATGACAGGTTCGACCACAGCGACCTCCTCGTCGAAGAGAACTCGGCACAGCATGCCTACGCATCCTGCTCGATCGAGGGTAGTCGGCGGCGATTCCCCAGGGTCGGTCAGGGAATCGGGCGGTCGGTGGGCAGGTTGACGAAACTGGGCGCCGCGGGGTCGAGGCGAACGTGCTGGGGCTCGAGGCCGCTGGCGTTCAGCATCGGCCGGAACGGTAAGGCCTTGGGCGCGTTGCCCGCGAAGACGTCGATGCGCAGCCGGTGCCCCGGTGCCAGTACCGCCTGGGTCGGGATGACGGCGATGTCGATCGCGGTGGGTGCGCCGGGTACCACCGGGAGCAGCCGGTCGACGGTGAGCGGGTTGAAAGGCGCGGTGAAGTCGCCGTTGATCGAGCGTGCGCTGCGTCGTTCGTCGACGGCCCGCATCGACGAGGTGAGCTGGCCGGTGGTGAGCACGGTCGAGGTCCCGTCGGGTGCCACATCGTTGACGGTGACGTTCCAGAATCCGTCGGTGGCGTCGTGGATCGTGTTGAGCCGCACGTTGATCGGGCCCGAGATGACCGTCTGTTCGGTCAGCGGGGCGCTGGTGAAGGTGAGGCCGTTGCGTTCGGCGATGCGGGAGTCCTTCGCGCAGGTATCGAAGGCGGCCGTCATGCCCGCCGAGCCCTGCGCCGCGTCGCGCGAGCAGACTTGATTCAAACCTGGTGCGACGGTGAGTGTTTCGGTACTGGCCGGCCCGGTGGCGCTGAGCGATCCATCGTGCAGACTGTCCTCGGTGCTGCCGCTGGGCGCGGCGGACAGGTAGACGCGGCGATGCGTGACACCGGGCTGCGGGAACTCCTGCAGCGTAACCCAGCTACCGCCTTGCTGTTTCACCGTGACGGGCCCGAATTCTTCGATGCCGCTGTCGATGTCCTTGAGCCACTTGTCGAACCAGGCCCGCTGCAGCACGTCCAGGCGCGGAGGCGCGCCGGGAACACCGGTGCCTGCACCGGGATTGGCGTGATAGGTGTCGCCGACGATGAGCTGCTTGCGTCCGGCGGGCAGCGGGATCTGTTCGTAGAGTTTGGTCGCGCTGTTGGCGAAGATGTCGTGCCAGCCGCCGTAGACAAAGGTCGGCACCGTGACGTTCTCGGGGTGGCCCATGATCGCCTCGCGGAAGTCCGAGGTGTCGTCGAGCGCGCCGTCGAGCGCGGGCGGCATGTTCGACAGCGACGGCGTGAGCAGCGACTGGGCGAGCAGGTCGAAATTGGTGGTCGGATCGGCGATGCGGTCGTTGAACCAGGTCCAGTCGAAGCTGCCGTCGACCATGGAGGCCACGTCGGGGACGAGTTTGAGCTGGTTGACCGAGTTCAGCCACAGCGGCAGGAAGGTGGTGCCCACGCCGCCACCCGGGGCGACCACGTCACGCATGAGGTCGCTGCCCGGCTCGACCGGGAAGATCGCCTGCAGCGCGGGCGGTGCGTTCTCGGCGGCACGCAACTGGTTGATGCCGGAGTAGGAGCCGCCGCTCATCCCGATGCGGCCGTTCGACCACGGCTGCGTGGCCGCCCAGTCGATCACTTCGAGGGTGTCGAGCTGTTCGCGCGTACCGAGGGTGTCCCATTTACCCTGGGACAGCCCGGTTCCGCGTACGTCGGCCACGACGACGGTGTATCCGGCTCTGACGAGTTTGCGGTCGACGCCGAGCATGGTCTGGATCATGCCGCCGTCCAGTGCCTGCATGAGGTCACCGAAACCACTGATCGGGGTGGCGGACAGGTTCAGCCTGCGCACGATGTCGACGGCGGTGGACTGCAGGCCCGGAATCGCGGCGGCCGATTCGATCAGCCCGGTCATGAGTTTCGAATAGGGGGTCAGGCTGACGATTGCCGGCAGCGGCTTCTGCTCGATCACGCCGGCGGCGTCGGCGGGGCGGTAGACGTCGGCCTTGAGCACCACGCCGTCGCTCATCGTGATCTGGACGCCGCGCTCCACCCGCACCTCGGGGTAGGCGCCCGGCCCGTCGTGCAGGGCGGTCCACTTCGCGGCCGGCGCGTCCGGGGGCTGCCCACCGGCGGGACCACCGCCGCAGCCGAGCACGACGACCACCGCGAGGATGGTCGACAGCATCCGGACCAACCCGCGTTCCGAACCTTTACTCACCATGCATCGCTCCCGACCGGTTCGTCTCCAACGTTGACCAAGCCACCGCACGATCGGCGCGGAAACTGTAACAGCGGTAACGAGCTGGTCAGGCGATCCTCGGCCCGCTCGGGCTGTCGCTGTGAACACGCGTTGTTCCAGTTCAGCGCGGCTCCGGGCTCCTCCTTCTTGTCGGTGTCCGGTGGTTGACTTGCCTCGTGCCGGTGCGATTCGGGCCGGCCTTCATCCATCGCCGAGGAGGACGTTCGACATGCCGACACGCGACGAAGCCTGGCCGCAGGGAACTCCCTGCTGGATCGACTGTCAGGTGGACGACACCACCGCCGCCCGCGATTTCTACAGCACCCTGTTCGGCTGGGAGGTCCAGGACAGTCCCGCCGAAGCCGGTGGCTATCTCATGGCCACGCTCGACGGCCGCCCTGCGGCGGGCATCGGCCCGAAACCGCAGAACATGGCGGCGATGCCGTCGGTGTGGACCACCTACTTCGCCGCGCAGCGCGCCGACGAGATCGCCGAACGCGTGAGCTCCTCGGGCGGGCAGGTGTTCATGCCACCGTTCGATGTGCTCGACGTGGGACGCATGTTCATCGCCGCCGACCCGGCAGGCGGCGTATTCGGCGTGTGGGAAGCCAAGGCGCACAACGGTTCCGGCATATTCAACCAGAACGGTGCCTATTGCTGGAACGAACTGCACACTCCTGCCTACGAGCAGGCGCACGAGTTCTACAACAAGGTGTTCGGCTGGCAGTACAACGAAATCGGCGACGGGGAGACCTTCACCTATTCCACCTTCGCACTGCCCGGTGACAGCCGCGAAGTCGGCGGCATGATGGACGCCTCAGCGCTGAGCACCCCGCCCTACTGGCTCACCTGGATCCAGGTCGACGACGCCGACGGATCCCTGGCCAGGGCCACCGAGCTGGGCGCCTCGGTGATCATGGGCCCCGACGACAGCCCGTTCGGCCGGATGGGCATCCTAGCCGCGCCGCAGGGCGAGGTGTTCGGCGTGATCGATCCGGCCAAGGCGGTAGGCGAGGTACCCACCGGGTCCTGACATCGTCACGGGGTGACGATGGCGAAGTTCGGGTCCGGCTTGTCGATCAGGCCGGGCAGCGTCGCCAGGGCGGTGACGTCGCCATCGATGGCGATGTCACCGCTCGCGACACCCTTGCGCAGGTCGGCGCCGCCGACCAGGGTGGCGATCAGGGTCCGGCGGGTGAGGGTGATCGTCGCGTCGGGCGCGGGCAGCGCGTCACCGGGGAATCGGTCGTGGTGCACGAGCACGCCGTTGCGCAGTTCCACGCGGTGAACGCGGTTGTCCTCGTCGCTGATCCGCCAGTCCGTGGCCATTCGAACATCCCAGGCCTTCGGGCCGTCGATGCGCAACGACACGGCGTCGAACACCTGCTCCACGCTCAGCGCGGCGGCCATCGCCGCGGAGTTGGCCGTGGTCGGCGTGCCGAAGGAACCATGGCGCAGTTCGTGGGCGCCGCTGAGATAGAAGTTGCGCCAGGTGGCGTTCTCCGCGCCATAGGCGAGTTGCTCGAAGGCACTGGCCTGCAAGTCCTTTGCCGTCTTGTTGGCCGGATCGGCGAAGATCACGTAGTTCACCAGCTGCACGACCCAGCGGAAGTCGGCGGCGTCGTAGGCCTTCTGGGCGGTCCGCAGTGCCGCGTGGGCACCGCCCATCGCCTCGACGTGGCGTCGGGCATTCTCCACCGGCGGGTGTTCCCACAGGTGTGCCGGATTGCCGTCGAACCAGCCCATGTACCGCTGGTACACCGCCTTGACGTTGTGGCTCACCGAGCCGTAGTACCCGTGCGTCGACCACGACGCGGTGAGCACGGGCGGCATCCGCAGCATTTCGGCGATCTCGGCGCCGACATACCCCTGGTTCAGCAGTCGCAGCGTCTGATCGTTGAGGTAGCCGTACATGTCGCGCTGCAGCGACAGGAACTCCACGATCCGATCGGTACCCCAGACAGGCCAGTGATGCGAGGAGAACACCAGATCGGACCGGCGCCCGTAGCGGTTGATCGAATCGGTGAGATATTTCGACCAGACATGCGGGTCGCGGACCAGCGCGCCGCGCAGGGTGACGATGTTGTGCAGGGTGTGGGTGGCGTTCTCGGACATACACAGGATGCGCCGGTCGGGGAAGTAGAAGTTCATCTCCGAGGGCGCTTCGGTGCCCGGCGTCAGCTGGAAGACCATCCGCACACCGTCGACCGTCTCTTCCTGGTCGGTGCGGGTGACGTGCACGGTGGGCGGGATCAGGCTGATCGTGCCGACCGAAGTGGTCTGTCCCAGACCGGATCCCACCTGCCCCTTCGGGCCGCGGGGCAAGGCGGCGCCGTACATGTAGGCGGCACGACGGGCCATCGCCGTGCCCGTGTAGATGTTCTCGGCGACGGCGTGCTCCATGAACCCCGAGGGCGCGATCACCGGGCAGCGTCCGGCCGCGACGTCCTGCGGGGTGATGACGCCGTAGCTGCCGCCGAAGTGGTCGACATGGGAGTGGGAGTAGATCAGGCCGGTGACCGGCCGGTCACCGCGATGTTCGCGATAGAGCGCGAGTCCGGCGGCCGCGGTCTCCGCGGAGACCAGCGGATCGATGACGACCACGCCGGTCTCGCCTTCGATCAACGTCATGTTCGACAGGTCGAGACCACGGATCTGATAGAAGCCCGGCGCGATCTCGTAGAGGCCCTGCTTGACGGTGAGCTGGGACTGGCGCCACAGGCTCGGGTTCACCGACTGCGGACAGGACCCGGCGAGGAAGTCGTAGGAGTCGTTGTCCCACAACACTTTCCCTGACTGATCGGCCACCTTGCCAGGTTCGAGAGAGGCGATCCAGCCGCGGTCGGCATCGGCGAAGTCGGCGGTGTCGCCGAAGGGCAGCGTGTCGGCCAGCGCGCGGTTGGCATCCAGGATGGCCTCGGTCGGCTCGGTCTGGGCGCTCGACGGCGTGACTCCGCTCGGCTGGTCACCACATCCGGTGACGGTCGCGCCGACCGCGACCGCGGCGGCCGCGCCGACTCCGACACCCAGCATCCCGCGCCGCGACAGCTCGCCGCGACCCCTGTGTGCACTGTTCACCGCTACTCCTTCGTTCCACGACAGTCCGAACCGGACCACTATTGCAGACTAACTGCAATACCTGTGTTACCTCTGAGCAATCGGAATTGTCGGCAGCGCCGCCAGCTGGATATCGAGCAGAAGCCGATCCTCGGGATCGGTCAGGTCGATGCCGAGGACGGTCTCCACCCGCCGCAGCCGATAGCGCAGCGTGTTCGGATGCACGCGCAACGTGGCCGCGGCGACGCGCACCTCCCCGTGCGCGCGCAGATACGCCTGCACCGATACGCGCAGGTCGGCGGCGTGAGTTCGGTCGTAGGCGTCGAGGGCGGCCAGGCGCGGATCGTGCAGGCGCGGGCGCTCGCGGATCAGCTCCATGATCTCGGCGAGCAGCACCGCGGTCCTGGCGTCGGCCAGCGTGGCGACCCGGCTGCCCGAGGGGTCGGCGACCGGGCTGTCCAGCACCCGGTCGACCTCGGCGCGCGCGCCCGAGACCGCGGTGAGACCGGCGACCGGTGCGGCGATCGCGGCCCGCACGATCAGTTCGCGCGTCTGCTCGAGCTGGGCGACCAGCTTGCGCACCCACGAGCCGACGCTGCGCTCGGAATGGTAGGCGGGCAGCAGGACATAGACCCGCTCACCGATCGACTCGGTGACCGAATCATCGCGGAAAGCACTGGCGTGCAACCGGATCAAGCCACTCGACGCGGCCAGTCCCGCGGCGGGACCCACCGGCGCGAAGCCGATCACCGCAGCGGGACCGGTCGTCGGCAGGTTCAGCGCGGCGGCGACCGATGGCACGTCGACACCGTCACCGTGCGCGCCGAACAATCTGCGGATCAGCAATGCCTCGGTCGAGGGCGCGTCCAGCCGCCGCGCGATGATCCTGGCCGCCACCGCCGACGCGCCACGCAACACCTGCGCCGCGTCGGGGCGCAGCGCTCCCGCACCCTGCTGCAACCAGATGGTTCCGAGCATTCTGGATTGCGCGCCTTCCCCACGCCGAATGCCGACGACGAGTCTGCGGCGAATATCGAGCTCGGGATGTTCCGGCACGTCGACGACCTCGTCACCGCGCCGCACCCGGTCGAACACACCCCACTCACGCAGGATCCGCAGGTAATCGCTCGGACCTTCCCGGCCGAGGATGGACTGGATGCGCAGCTGGTCAGCCGACGCGTCCGAGGCCGAGTAGGCCAGGACATGCGACTGGGGGTCTTCGATCGAGACCATGCCGCCGGTTTCCCTGGCGAGCACCTGGGCCAATCCGAACAGGTCGGTGTCGGGGGCGAGCAGGTCGTGCTCGTCGGACGCGGCGCGCTGACCGGGTGAGCGGGCCAGCATCCGGCGGATCAGCGAGAACACCTGGTCCCAGCGCGCCTGCCGGTGGACGTGCACGAGCGCGATACCCGCGGCATGGGCAGCGGCGCGCACCGCGGGCGAGTCGTTGGCGCTCTTGGTCATCAGCACTCGCGGCCGTGCAGCGGGGTCGCGGTCGACGACCTCGCGCAACCAGCGCGCGGTCGCGGCGGCATCGACGCCGACGAGTAGATACACCTCGGGCAACGCACCCTCATCGTCGAGGTGTTCGGGCAGGTCGGCAGGCTCGGCCAGCGCAACGGTTCGCACCGCGACCTCATCGCCCGCGGGCGCGTCGACGAGGGTGGCGACGGTGTGGTCGAGGGCGGCGAGCAGCTCGCGCAGCGTTGTGGCCCCGTCGGACATCGAGCACCTCCATCTTGGTCGATCGGACAAATGCGAGGGCAGATCTTCATCCGATCAGACGATTATGCCTGCCGTCGATCGGTGTTGACTACGTCACATCCCGCTATCCGCCACGACGCAGGAGCCGCACTCATGGACGCCATCGCGACCACCCCGCCACCGGTCAACGAACCCGTCGGCACCTTCGCTCCGGGAAGCCCGGAACGCAGTCGCCTCCAGACCGCGCTCGCCGAGTTGTCCGCCTCCCCCACCGAGATCGCCCACGTGATCGGCGGCCGCCATCTGCCCGGCGACGGCCCTGCCTACGACGTGGTTCAACCGCATCGCCACGCCGCCGTCCTCGGCACCCTGCGTGACGCGAGTACCACCGACACCGCCGCCGCGGTCGAGGCCGCCTGTGCCGCGGCGCCCGCCTGGCAGGCGATGCCGTTCGACGATCGAGCCGCGATCTTCCTGCGCGCCGCCGACCTCCTTTCCGGGCCGTGGCGTTCGAAGATCGCGGCCGCGACGATGCTCGGGCAATCCAAATCCGCCTATCAGGCCGAGATCGACGCGCCGTGCGAACTGATCGACTTCTGGCGGTTCAATGTCTCGTTCGCCCGCGAGATCCTCGCCGGGCAGCCGCTCTCCTCGCCGGGTGTGTGGAATCGGATGCAGTACCGCTCGCTCGAGGGGTTCGTCTACGCGGTGACACCGTTCAACTTCAGCGCGATCGCGGGCAACCTGCCCACCGCGCCCGCGCTGATGGGCAACACAGTGGTGTGGAAGCCCGCCAGGAGCCAGTCCGTAGCGGCCTACCTGACGATGCGGCTGCTCGAAGCCGCCGGACTGCCGCCCGGGGTGATCAACCTGGTCAACGGGGCCGGCCCGGTGATCTCCGATGTCGTGCTGGCCGACTCACGGCTGGCCGGCGTGCATTTCACCGGGTCGACGGCCACGTTCCAGCACCTGTGGCGCGAGGTGGCGCAGCGCCTGGACGGGTACCGCACATATCCGCGGCTGGTCGGCGAAACCGGTGGCAAGGACTTCGTGCTCGCACACCCGTCAGCCGATCCGGCGGTGCTCACCACCGCACTGGTGCGTGGCGCGTTCGACTATCAGGGCCAGAAGTGTTCGGCCGCCTCCCGCGCGTTCGTCCCGCGTTCGGTATGGGCGGCGATGTCGGAGGACCTGATCGAACGGACATCGAACCTGCGCTACGGCGATGTCACCGACTTCACGAATTTCGGTGGGGCCCTGATCGATCGACCCGCCTTCGACCGCAATGCCGCCGCACTCGAGCGGGCCAAGGCGACACCGGGCCTGACCGTGGTGGCGGGCGGACACAGCGATGACAGCGTCGGCTGGTTCGTCGACCCGACCATCGTGGTCGGTGACGATCCGGCCGACGAGATCTTCCGCACCGAATACTTCGGCCCGATCCTGGCGGTGCACGTCTACGACGACAGCACCCCGACCGCCTTCGCCGACGCCATGGACCTCGTCGACAGCGGCAGCCCCTACGGCCTCACCGGCTCGGTCATCGCGCAGGACCGCACCGCGATCTCCGCGGCGACCGAGCGGCTCACCTTCGCCGCGGGCAACTTCTACATCAACGACAAACCGTCCGGCGCCGTCGTCGGCCAGCAGCCGTTCGGCGGCGGACGCGCGTCCGGCACCAACGACAAGGCAGGTTCCCCCCAGAACCTACTGCGCTGGACCTCCGCACGCACGATCAAGGAAACCTTCGTCCCGCCGACCGAGCACGGCTACCCCCACCAGGCACCGGAGGTCGGCTGATGTCGGCTCTGCTGCGTTCGACCATGCTCGCCGCCGCACGCTCACCCCGGCTGGAACGCGCCATCACCCGACTGCCGGTCAGTCGGGCGGTGGTGGCCCGCTTCGTCGCGGGCACCACCACCGAGCAGGCCGTGCTGGCCACCGAAACCCTGTTGTGCTCAGGGCGTTTCGTCAGCATCGACTATCTGGGTGAGGACACCACCGATCTGGCGAGCGCCGAGGCGACCGTCGCGCAATACCGGGCCTTGATAGCCGCTCTCGGCAAACTCCCCCAGTCCTCGGTGGCGACGGGAGCTGTTCGGCCACTGGAGGTTTCGGTGAAACTCTCCGCACTCGGACAGGCCCTGCCGAGCGACGGTCACGCCATCGCCCGCGAGCACGCCCGCCAGATCTGTGCCGCCGCCGAGGCCGCGGGGATCTGGGTCACCGTCGACGCCGAAGACCACACCACCACCGACTCGACGCTGTCGATCGTGCGCGAACTGCGCGCGGACTACCCGTGGCTGGGCGCGGTGTTGCAGGCGTATCTGCGCCGCACCGAGGACGACTGCCGCGCCATGGCGGGTCCGGGGTCGCGAATCAGGCTGTGCAAAGGCGCCTATGACGAACCGGAGTCGGTCGCCTTCCGCGACAAGGCCGAGGTCGACGCGTCGTATCTGCGGTGCCTCGGCGTGCTCACCGCGGGCGCGGGCTATCCGATGATCGCCTCACACGACCCGGCGGTGATCACCGCGGCCGGCGTGGGCATACAGTCGGCGCAGCGCAAGACCGAGGAGTACGAGTACCAGATGCTGTTCGGCATTCGCGCCGACGAACAGCAGCGACTCGCCGCCGCGGGCAACCATGTTCGCGTGTATGTCCCCTACGGTGACCAGTGGTACGGGTACTTCATGCGCAGGCTGGCCGAAAGGCCCGCCAACCTCGGGTTCTTCCTGCGCGCACTGGTCGGCGTGCGCGGGCGATAACCGGCTTCGGCCGAACAATCATTGCCGCTGAACATTATTCACTCTCGACGCCCGCTCCTCGCGCGTGGCGGTGTACTCGGATGAGCCCACCGTGACGCGACGGTGTGCGCCGATGGAAGGAAACGCGAATGTCTTTCGCAGAGTTGCGCACCCAGATGTTGCGCCGCAAACCACTGATAGAGGTCGACGACGACATCCCCAGTGACGAGCGCCTGGCCAAATCACTCGGGCTCTGGCAGCTCACCGCCATCGGCGTCGGCGGCATCATCGGCGCGGGCATCTTCACCCTGGCGGGCTCGGTCGCGCACTCGGTCACCGGTCCGGCGGTACTGATCTCGTTCCTGATCGCCGGTGTCGCCAGTGCCGCGGCAGCACTGTGCTACGCCGAATTCGCGGGCATGGTCCCGAAAGCCGGCTCGGCCTACACCTACGGCTACGTCTCGCTCGGCGAGCTCGCGGGCTGGTTCATCGGCTGGGACCTGCTGCTCGAATACATCGCGGTGGCGGCGGTGGTCGCGATCGGCGTGTCCGGGTACTTCGGGTTCCTGCTCGATCAGGTCGGCCTGACCCTGCCGGAGTGGATGCTCGGCGCGCCCGATACCGGCGAGGGCCGGGTGATCGACCTGTTCGCGGTGCTGTTCTGTCTGGGCACCGCGTGGGTTCTCTCACGCGGTATCGGCAGCGTCGGCCGGTTCGAGACGGTCGCGGTCGGCATCAAGGTCGCACTGGTCATGCTCATCGTGGTGCTCGGGGTGTTCCACATCGACAGCGCCAACTACGACCCGTACTTCCCCTTCGGCACGGGCGCGGTGTGGACGGGCGCGGCGACGGTGTTCTTCGCGGTGTTCGGTTATGACGCGATGAGTACCGCGGCCGAGGAATCCATCGACGGGCGCAAGCACCTGCCCAAGGCGATCATCTACTCCCTTGCCATCGCGATGGTGCTCTACGTGCTGGCCACGCTCGTGCTCACCGGCATGCAGAAGTACACCGAAATCAGCCCGACCAGCGGTTTCTCCACCGCGTTCGAATCGGTCGGGATGCCGGGCGTCGCCAATATCATCGCGGTCGGCGCGATCGTCGGCATCATCACCGTCGTGCTCACCTTCATGCTCGGCGTCACCCGGGTGTGGTTCGCGATGAGCCGCGACGGGCTGCTGCCCATCTGGTTCGCCAAGACCCACCCCACCCGCAAGGTACCGACCAGGGTCACCTGGATCGTCGGCTTCGGCGCGGCGATCCTGGCCGGTGTGCTGCCGATCAACACCGTCGCCGAGCTCACTAATATCGGCATTCTGATGGCCTTCATCGTGGTGTGCATCTCGGTGATCGTGTTGCGGCGCACCAGGCCCGACGCCCCGCGTTCGTTCCGGCTGCCGTTGATGCCGGTGATCCCGCTGGTCGGGATCGGCTTCTCGGCCTACCTGATCTGGTCGCTGCCGTGGGAGACCTGGGTGCGGTTCGCCGGTTGGCTTGCAGTCGGCCTGATCGTGTACTTCGCCTATTCGCGCAAGCACTCGCTGATGAACCGGGCCGCGCCGGAGCCGAGCAAGTAGGTCGGCGGCGGACTGTGCTGTGATGGGTCGATGAGATCGGAGCAGGACGCCGCGGCGGGCGCGAGGCAGGCGCGCGCGCCGCGGCGGCGGCGAGATCCGGCGAAAACGCGCGAAGCGATCATCGACGGACTGCTCGCCGCGGTGACCGCGGGCGATTTCGCACCGACCGCGCGCGAGATCGCCGCCAGAGCGGGCACCTCCGAACGCAGTGTCTTCGTGCACTTTCCCGATCGGGAAGCGTTGCTGGTGGCCGCGACGGAACGCCAGTCCGAGATGGTCGAGGCGTGCCTGGTCGTCCCGGATCCCTCGACTGCCCTGGCCGAGCGGATCACGGTCGCGGTGCGCCAGAGCGCCGCGATCTTCGATCTGCAGCGCGTGCCCCGGCTGCCCGGTCTGCAGGAATCTCGATCGATCGCCGCGATCGACGAACGGATGCGGCGCACCGACGAACGCATCCGCGCCGTGCTGGCCGCGCTGTTCGCACCCGAACTGTCCCGGCCGGACGGTGAGCTCGACGGCAGGCTGCTCGATCTGGTCGACGGCGCCCTGGCCTGGCCGACGCGCCACCATCTACAGGACCGGCGCGGACTGTCGGGCGAGCAGGCGTCGGCGACGATCGAGCGCGCGGTGGGGTTGCTACTCGCTCAGCGCTGACCCCGGCACGAGCACCCGCTTGAGGATCTTGCCGGTCTCCCCACGTGGCAGCGCGCTCAGGAACGTGACATCACGCGGGACCGAGAATCGGCTCAGACGGTTGCGGATGTAGGTCCGCACCATGTCCGAATCCAGCCCGGCCCCTTCACGTTTCACCACGAAGGCGGCCAGCCGCTGACCGAACTCCCGGTCGGGAACGCCGACGACCGCCACTTCGCTGATCTGGGGAAGGTGGGCGAGCGCCTCCTCGACCGGTCGCGGGAAGACGTTCTCACCACCGGAGATGATCATCTCGTCGTCGCGGCCCGCCACGAACAGCCGCCCCGCGGCATCGAGGTAGCCGAGGTCGCCGGTATCGAGCATGCCGTCGGCCTCCTCCGGCGGCGCGGAGTTGACGTAGCCATCGAAGAGCATGTGGTTGGCGACGAAGATGTGCCCGGTGGAGCCCACCGGCACCGGACGCAGGTCGGGACCGAGCACCGCGACCCGGGTGCCCAGTGGCGGGCGGCCCGCGGTCGTGGGCGATACCCGTAGGTCGTCGGGGGTGGCGACGCTGGCCCATGACACCTCGGTCGAGCCGTACACGTTGTAGAGCAGGTCGCCGTAGCTGTCCAGGAATCGCAGCACGGTGGCCCCGGCCAGCGGCGCACCACAGCTCACCACGAACCGCAGGCTCGACAGATCCAAGCCGGCCCGGACCTCGTCGGGCACCTCGAGCAGGCGTTCCACCATGGTCGGAACCACGATCAACGTGGTGATCCGGTGCTCGGCTACCGCGCGCAGGCAGTCCATCGCATCGAAACCGTCCGACAACACCACGGTCGCCCGCAATGCCGTGCTGAGCTGCAACCCGGCCAGGCCCCAGGTATGGAACAGCGGCGCGGGGATGAGCAGGACCTCCTCCACGCGCAGCGGGATCCGCGAGAGCAGCGCGGCGATGGTGCCGAAACCCTTGGCGTGCGGGCGGCGCGCACCCTTCGGCGAACCGCTGGTGCCGGAGGTGAGCACGATCAGCCTGCCGGGATGAGCGGGAACCGGGAAGTCGTTGTGCGCCTGGGCGATCAGGTCGTCGACCGTCGTGCGCTCCGGGTCCGGCGGACAGTCGTCGGTGGTGTAGCGGGGGACCTCGCTGTGCAGGTAGCGGATCAGCGTTTCCAGCGCACCGTCGACGAAGACCGCGCTCAACCGGTGCCGCTGTACGATCTCCTCGATCCGCCGCCCCGACAATCCCGCATTGAGCAACGCCACGTCGACGCCGAGTTTGCCCGCGGCGACCATGGTTTCGACCATGCCCGCGTGATTGCGCGCCAGCAGGCCGATGGCGTCACCCTTGCGCAGACCGATCGAGTACATCGCCGCGGCCAGCGCGGTGGATCTGGAGTCGACCTCGGCGAAGGTGCGGTGCCCGCCCGCGTCGATCAGCGCGAGCCGATCAGGTGCGTAGGCCGCGCCCGCCGCGTAACCACCTGCCAGGTTGAAACCCCACTTCGACAGGGAGCGAAGCTGTCTCACGATCGACCTCGGCTCGGGCCGCATCAGCCCGGTGGCCGCGATACTGCGCGCCACCCCGGCATTGCGGCGCACCATCGAACGCTCGGCATTGATCACCACCGAGGAACGGGTGCCCGCGATCGCGTCGGCGGTACGGCGCAGCCCCGCCTTCACCCAGTCGGTGACCAGTGAGTTGCCGCCCTGCTCGATCAGCGGATGGACACGCGCGGCCGCGAACAGGGTGATGTCGAGTCGGGTCCGCTCCTGATCGCCGCGCAAGCGGATCGCGGCGAAGCTGCCGAGCACCGGGCTGCGCAGTTCGAAACTCTCGTACCAACGGCCGATGACCAGGATGAACTCGTGCGTCCTGATCCCGCCGCTCGCAGATCCGATCCGCACCTGCCAGTGGACCGCACCGTCGGGACGTTCCACCGGTTCACAACTGCCGATGCCGGTGAACATCCGTGGATAACTCTGAGGATCGAGCAGCACATCCCACAACGCTTGTCGCGCGATGGTGAAATCCGCGCTCACATCGATGACGTCGGTGACCAAACTCCGTGCTCTACTTCCCGTCGGCCTTTTCGACCCAGCTGGTCGGCGGGCAAAAATGGGCGCTGCGGTCATTACCACCTCGCGGGTCGCCACGCTACCCGGCCGCGGCGCCCCTTCAACAAGAATCAGACAAAACCGGTAGTTCGGGACCGTTTCGGCCGGATTTTGGTTTGTCGGCCACACCTGCCGACATCGCCGATGTGAAACTATCCAATCGCTTGCACGCTTCCCGCGGATGCCGAAGTATTGCTGGCAGGTCAGCCGCCGGTGACCACACAGGATTCCCCGAAGCGGAAGCCCCGGCCGACCGTCACATTCGCGCTACTGGCGATACCGTCCTGGACGGCGGTCAGCGCGTGGGCACCGGTGTAGGACGGCACCCAGTTGAACATGGCGACGCCGTCGGTCGGGGCGACCACGGCCAGGAGCGCGCCGTTGTCGTAGAAGGCAACAGGAACGATGCCGACGCTGAGCCTGGCCAGCAGCTGATGGGTGCATCCGGTGCCGTAGTCGGTTGCCGAGCCGACGCTGAGGTTGGGTTTCACGGTCAAGTGCGAAACACCGGCCGAGGCGGTGGGAGCGCCGAGGGTCGTGGCCAGCATTGCCGTCCCGATGGCCGCGACGGCGATGGCGAATTTCCTGTCACTCATATCTCACGTCCTTGTGCTGCGGGCCGACCGAACGCGAGGCCGGCGAGTCGGTCCCCATCCTCACCCCATCGTGGGACCGATGGTGGGAGAACACACGAACCGTTTCGCCTGCCTCGTCGTGCCGGCTACACCCGGGACCAGAGTGCGGGAGTGTTCGGCGGTGTCCAGTTCGGGTCGTGCACCGTGTGCGCCTGCCTGCAGCTATAGGTGGCGCCCTGGTAGGTGACCTTGTCGCCGATGGCATAGGTGGCACCCTGACGCCAGGCCGATCCGGTGGGGGCAGCCGTTGTCGTCGGGTGCTCGTGCCCGGGAGTGGTTGTCACCGGCGGTTTCGTGGTCGTGGCAGGAGGTTTCGTGGTGGTCGCGGGCGGCGTGGTGGTGGGGGCAGGAGTGCTGGTGGTCGGCCGGGAAGTGGTCGGCTTCGGGGTGGTCGTAGCCCCGGGTGTGCCGCCTATCTCGAGATCGACGCAACTGTAGAACGCCGCTGCGGTATCACCGATATTCCATACTGCCCGCAATTTCTGCCGACCGGAATATTTCGTCAAATCGACGGTATGGGTCACCTCCATGGACGGCTGTTCGTTTCGACCGTCGAACACGGCGACCCTGGTATTTCCGATGAAGTATTCCCAATTCAGCGTGCGATGGTTCGCGGTGTTCTTCCACGTGAAACTCGCACTGCCGGAAACCTTTTGCGGCACCCAGCCGAGGCTGTCGTCATCGAGCTCGGGGTATTTGTTCGCACTGCAGTTGGTGAGCCCCTTCGGACCCTCCACACTCTGCGGTTCGTATTTCACCGCGCCGCAGGGCACGAGGCCACGGGCGCATTGTTCCTGCCTGCTCGCGGGCCCGGTGATCCAGCCGTGCGCAGTAGCGCTCCCGGCCGGGACCAACGCGGTGACGATGGGCGCCAATGCCATTGCTCCGGCGAAGAACAGAATTCGGCTTCTCACTATCAATACTCCTTGGAAACGCACGCGGAGGACGGCAGGGGCCGGCTTGCCGTCCGGGAAACATTTCGAGCGATGACACTGAACACTTCGATATCGAACTGTGACAGGGACATTAAGGCGGCGAAGATCAACCGTCAACCGTCCTGATAGCGAAAAATACTGCTACCGGCCGGTATTCGCGAACCTTTTGGCAGGAGTGCGAATTCAGCGAATGAACACGTTTCAGACCAACCGGTTCCCACTCGGAGCAACCGGCGAGTTAATTGACCAGCTATCGCGGGTGTACAGATTTGCCAGCCGTCGACGATAGGTAGCCATGTTGGCAACAAGCCGCCTTACTGTTCGAGCGCGGGCACGGCCGAAGCAGGCCTGGCGAACTTTGCGCGACTCCTCCAAAATCAGGCGGAGGCAGTCGGCGAATCAGCCGAGGAACGCGAGAATTCCGGCGGTGATGAGCTCGGCACAGCGGGCCCGCCCCGCCGGAGTCTCGATCAGCGCGGCATCGGTCGCCGAGCGCATGTTCCCGCATTCGACCAGGGCGCTCGGCCGCTCGGCCAGATTGAGCCCGGCCAGATCCGCCCTCGGATCCAGGCCGGCCGACCCCACATAGGTCGACGGCACCGCGCCACCGGCGACCATGGCATCGCGCAGCGCAGTGGCCAGCCGCGTTCCCGCCTCGGCCTGCACCGGGTTCAGCGGGGGTTCGGCATAGGCGATGTGGAATCCGTGCGCGCCCGCGCCGGTATTGCCGTCGGCGTGGATCGAGACCACCGCGTCGGCGCCCGCCTGATTCGCGATGGCGGCGCGCTGGTCGACGCACGGTCCGACGCCGGTGTCGTCGGAGCGCGTGAGGATCACCCGAACACCGTGCGCGGCGAGCAGGTCTCGCACGCGCACGGTGACATCCCAGGTGAACTCGTGCTCGGTGTAGCCGCTGTCGGCCGAGGTCCCGGTGGTGTTGCAGGCCTTCGTCCCGCCGCGTCCGTCGGGCACCGGCGCGTTGATCTGCGCGAGGTGGGTGGCATTGCCACCGTTGTGACCGGGATCGAGGACCACCGTGCGGTTCACGACGGGGGAAGTAGGCGGCACGGCACTCTCCGAGGAAACGGCCGTCGCGGTCGACATTGCCGGGGTCGCGTCCGTGGACGCGCATCCGGCGAACAGCGCTGTCGCCGCGAGCAGGCAGGCGGGCAGGAACAGACGGGGGCGCACCCCGACACCGTGCCACACCCCGCCAGGAGGCAACTCCGCCCGCGCCGACCGCGATCCAGCCGACCCGAGCCCGATCCGGCTCAGGCCCGAACTTGCCACCGGTGGAAGCGCTATCGCCCCATGAGAACCCGAGCCGCGGGACCAGAACCGTCCTCAGGCGCGCGTAACGCGGAGCGGAAGAGTCGCGTGGCGGCGCACGAACAGGCTGGGCACCCACCGTGGCGGCTCCTCATCGATGAGACCGAACCGCTCGGTGCGTTCGAGGAGCAGGGTGATCGCGGCGGTTGCTTCCAGCCTGGCCAGGGCGGACCCGATGCAGAAGTGGGCGCCCGCACCGAACGCCGCGTGCGCACGTCCACGCGGCCGGCCAAGATCGACGACGTCCGGATCCGGGTAGGCGGCCCGATCGCGGTTGGCGGATCCCCACAGCAACAGCAGGTGACTCCCCGCTGGCAGGTCGACGCCACCCAGCTGAGTATCCGACACGACGTGGCGGTGGTGGCCGCGAAAAGGTGACTCCAGCCGCAGCGCCTCCTCGAGGAACGCGGGGATGAGCTCGGGCCGTTCGCGCAGACTGGCCTGCAGGGCGAGGTCGGTGGCGAGCAGTCGTGCCGCCGAGGCGATCAGACCCGCGGTCGACTCCCCGCCCGCTCCGATCAGCTGCACCACGATCAGTACCGCCTGCTGCTCGTCGATCGTGCCCGCCAACATCGCCGCGACGAGTACCTCGAGCATCGTTCGCGGCGAATCTCGATCGGCCACTCGCTCTTTCGCGCCGCTGATCGCCAGGTACGCGTAGTGGGCGAGCTCGGCCGCCGAGGTGATCAGCGCGGTCATCCGGCCGTCGGCGACGACACCGCCCAGCATTTCGGTGGAGTCGTAGGCCAACGAGAGCAGTGTCGGCACATCGGCGCCTGGCAGTCCGACGAGTTCGGCGATCAGCGCCAGCGGCAATCGATCGGCGACCCCGGTGGCCCAGTCGATCCGATCGCCGTCGAGCTCCGCCGCCCACAGCTGTTCGGTCAGTGCGGTGACGAACGGGCCGAGGGTGCGAACCCGTTTGGCCAGCGCCGGTCCGACGACGCCGCGATGGGCGGCATGAATGTCGCCGTCGGCCGTGGCGAGCACGTGGATGCCCTGTCCTGTCGCGTCGAGGTCGAAGGTCGTCGGCGCCGCACCCGGCTGGGCGACGAGCACGCCGGTCAGATGCGAGGAGAACTCCGCCGGGCGCCGGGTCGCCTCGGCGACCGCGGCCCACGAGGCGACGAGGTAGAAGTTCGTGCCGGGAACCCGGTAGACGGGCGCTTGCTCGCGCAGAGTGCGATACATCGGGTAGGGATCGTCGAGCACCGCCGCGTCGAACAGGTCGATCGCTTCGAGGTCCGTGGTCATGGCCGCCGCCTTTCCTGGTCAGGCTGTCGGCGCTCACCGTGCAACGACGAGAGGCATACGGTCAACGACCGTCTCAGAGTGAGACAGCACAGCGATATCGTTGTCGTTGGAACCTGTCGCGTATTTCATCGAAACAAGTCCCTGCCCGGTAAGTTCTGGCTAGACAGATTCCGATGCACGTCTCACTGTGAGACATTGGAGGTTCGCCGATGACCGACCGAGTGGACTGGCTAACCGGTGGTGACCGACGCACCATCGCGGTCGACCGCATCGAACGCGCCGCCCTCGCACTGTTCCTCGAATACGGCATCGACAACGTCACCGCCGAGGACATCGCCGCGGCCGCGGGCTGCTCACGCGCGACGCTGTATCGCTACGTCGGCGGCAAACCGCAATTGGTGAGCGCGGTGATGGTCAGGGCCGCCGGATCCGTCGTCGCGCGCGTCGAGGCGGTCCTCGACTCGGCCCCGCCCGGCCGACGCCCCGTGGAGGCGATCCTGGCCGCCGTCGCCGCGATCCGCGCCGACCCGGTGCTGCGGCAGTGGCTGATCCGGCACCGCTCCCCCGAAACCGACGAATTCCTCGCCGGCGCACCGGAACTCGGTAACATCGCGACCGCGCTGACCAGAATCGCCCCCGACGACGAGGCCGCGGGCTGGGTCGTGCGCGTCGTCTTGTCGCTGCTCACCTGGCCGCTGCCCGACGCCACGGCGGAACGTCGTATGGTCGAACGATTCGTCGGGCCCACTCTGCGTGCGGGCTGACTCCCCCGTTCTCGACCTCGACCCGTTGCCTGCGGCTCAGCCGCGGTGGTGGCGACTCTCGTAGGCAACGCGTTCGACTTCGGCCCGACGGCGTTCGGCCTCGTTCGCCAACTCGGGATCGAAGCCATGGCTGACCAGGCGGTGCCGGCGGTACACGTACACCAACGCCACGGTGAAGTAGAGCAGCGGCAGGTACAGCAGCGCGATCATCGACAGCCCGATCCACAGCGGGCCCGGCACCAGTAAGAACAGGCACAGCATCGGAAGCACGGGCAGCAGGAAGCGCATCAGGTATCGGCGGGTCGCGCCGGGGCCGGTGAGGTCGGCCAGCACCCAGTCCGCCATCGAGGCCGGCAGGGTGCCGCCGGTGATGTAGCGAACGCGCTGCCAGAGATTCGGGGTCGAGTTGCTCACTACTGCTCCCTCACGTCGGATGCGCGTCGCGCGGCCGCGTTGACCCGGCCGAGGACATCGCGCAGTTCTTCCAGATCCGCCAGGCTCACGCCGAGGCGTGCCACGACGGCGGGCGGGATCTGCTCGGCCTGTTGACGCAGGTCACGGCCCACCTCGGTGAGGTCGATGTGCAGCGTGCGCTCGTCGTGCGGATCGCGGCGGCGGGTGATGAGACCGGCGGATTCGAGCCGCTTGAGCAGCGGTGACAATGTCGCGGAGTCGAGCTGGATCGCCTCGGCGACGGCCTTCACCGACATCGGCGCCTCACCCCACAGGGCGAGCATCACCAGATACTGCGGATGTGTCAGGCCGAGCGGTTCGAGCAGCGGCCGGTAGACCGCCAGTACTGATCGATTGGCCACCGCCAGCGCGAAGCACACCTGCCGATCGAGCCGCAACGGGTCGTCGAGCTCCTGCATCGTCCACCACCTTCCTTAGCCCACACACTATTACGCCACTAATAATTAGTGCAATAACTATTAGCGGCGTCACAGACGGTCGGAAGGTCGATGCGCATCAGTCCTCGTCGAGGACCAGCGGCTCACCGGCGGCGGCGCGGCGCACCTTCTCGCGGCCGTTGTCCTCCTCGGTACGGTTCTGACGCCAGTAGCCCGTGAAGGTGATCGCGCGCTTGTCGACGCCACGGTCGCGGACGAGATTACGCCGGGCGAGCTTCACCAACTCGGCCTCACCGGAGATCCACGCGTAGGGCGCGCCCGCGGGGAGCGCGGCGGCGCGCACCGCGTCGACCACCGCGTCGCCGTGCGAGCGATCGCCGCGATGCACCCACTCGACCCCCACGTCGCCGCGGGTCTCGAACCGCTGCTCGTCAGCGGGACCGTCGACCTCGATGAACGCTCGCACCGGCACACCCACGTCAAGGCGTTCGATGATCGCGCCGATTGCCGGAACGGCGGTCTCGTCACCGACGAGCAACTGCCAGCCGGAATCACCGGACGGTGTGTACAGCGCGTGCGGCGGGCAGAGCAGGCCGAGCTCGTCGCCCGGCGCGGCGGTCGAAGCCCAGTCCGAGGCGGGGCCCGCATGCTCGGCATGCAAGGCGAAGTCGATGTCGAGCTCGCCGAGTTCGGGCCGCTGCGCGCGGATCGTGTAGGTGCGCATCGGCGGGCGAACCTCGTCGGGCATCGCGAGATACCGCTGGTACCAACTCATTACGCTGCCCGAGTCGTCCAGCGGCGGCGGCACCACGGGACGCGGCTTGCCCGGGAGCGGGAAGAAGAGCTTCGTGTATTGATCGGGCCCGATGTCGGCGAGGGCGGCCGAGTTCTGACAGCCGAGGGTAACCCGCACCATGCGCGGCGTCAGCCGTACCGCGCGACGAACCGTCGCCGGCGCGTAGACCATGGCCGGTCGATTCACAGTCTCAGTCGTCATTAGGCAAGGCTAACCTATTTCAGCAAGCCTCACTGCGCCAGTCGACAGCGAGGCCCTTCGCCCCTAGACCAGCCACTCCCGATTCGGGAACATACGACCATGTCCGATGTCACCAAGGATCTGTTCGAGCGCTATCACGCCTGCTGGGCCGAGCGCGACCCCGACCGCATCGCCGCGCTACACACGCCAGATTCGGTCTTCCACCTGCACTCCGGGGGCGCACCCGCGCAGGGGCGGGCCGAGATCCGGACCGCCGCGGCCGCGAACTTCGCGCTCGTCCCCGACCTGACCTTCACCCAGGTCGACCTGCGCGTCGGCGACGACTTCTGGGTGGTGCGATGGAAGCTGTCCGGCACCTCCGTCACCGGCCGCACCGTCGATGTGGATATCGCGGACATGGTGACTGTCGAGGACGGCGCGGTCAAGGAGAAGCACACCTACGTCGACGGTGTCGCCATGCAGGCCGCGCTGAGCGCGCCCTCCGAGATCGCCTGAGCCACCACGCGTTCGCCGGTGTCAGGGCATCGGCAGTGGCGGTGTCTTCGGGAATATCACCGGCAACGCCGCGAGCGACCGATGGAACGGGCCGGGCCGCCACACCAGGTCCTCGACGGGCACGGCGAGGGCCAATTCCGGGAGCGCATCGAGCAATTGGTCGATGGCGTCCTGCACGATCAGGTACGCCACCGGCTTGGCCGGACAACCATGCGGACCCGCACTCCACGCCAGGTGCGCCCGATTGTCGACGACATCACGCCCGGCGATCGCCGGATCGTTGTTGCATGCCGACATGCTGATGACGACCGGTTCGTGCGCGGGCAGCCAGGTGTTGTCGACCAGGATCGGCTGACGCGGGTAGGTCATGCAGAAGTTGGCCAATGGCGGGTCGGTGAACAGCACTTCGTCGAGCGCGTCGCGGGTGGACAGGCTGCCGCCGAGCACATTGCCCGCGAACCGGTCGTCGGTGAGCATCAGCCGCAAGGTGTTGACCACCAGGTTCAGCATGGGCTCGATGCCCGCGCCGTAGAGCACCAGCAACTGGTGCACCATCTCCTCGTCGGTCAGGGCTGCCCGGTGCTGGAGCAGGCGGGTCGCGACATCGTCACCGGGTTCGCGCTGACGCAGGCCGACCAGATCCGCCAATGCCGTGGCGAGCAGGTTGTTGCCCGCCTCGGCGTCGTCACCTTCGAAGATCTGCGCCATCCCGGTGGCGACCTGCTGCCCGATCTCGGGGGTGCACCCGAGCATCGAGTTCAGCGCCTGGAACACCAGCGGAAACGCGTACTGGCTCAACAGGTCCGCGGATCCGGTCACGCAGAAGCTGTTGATCAGCGGGATGGCGAACTGTTCGACGGTGCTGTGCATCGCGTACAGATCGACCCCGGCGATGCCGGCGACATTGGCCTGCCGGTACCGGGTGTGCTCGGCGCCGGTGGTGCGCAGCGCGGCAGGCCGGAATTGCAGCATCGGCAGCACCGGGCAGTCCAGTGGGATGTCGCGTTCCCACATGCGCGGGTCGGCCGGGAAGTGCTCCGGATCGTTGAGGATGCGCACGGCGGTGTGATAGCCGATCACCAGCGTGGCCCGGATGCCCGGCGACAACTCCACCGGCACCACCGAGCCGAACCGGCTGCGCATCCGCTGGTAGGCCGCCTGCGGATCGGCGGCGAACTCGGGTGCCCACATCGCCACCCGCTCGTCGGCGGCGATATCCACCCTCATGACGCTGTCGCTTCCTGTCTGCGAAAGAGATACTCCGCCAACGTGATCAGCGCGCGCAGACCCTGATCACGTCGACGTGCGTCGAGCGCGATCACCGGGGTACCGGGGGCGAGGTCGAGTGCCTCGCGCACCTCCTCGAGTGGATAGCGCCGGAAGCCCTCGAATTCGTTCACCGCCACCGCATACGGCACGCCACGCTGTTCCAGCGCCGAGAGCACGTCGTCGGCCTTCTCGATGCGCCGGGTGTCGACGAGCACCAGCGCGCCGAGGGCGCCGCGTGCCAGTTCCTCCCACAGCGGGGCGAACCGCTCCTGGCCCGGGGTGCCGAAAAGGTACAGCGCCAGTTGGGGATTCAGGGTGATGCGGCCGAAATCCAGTGCGACAGTGGTCGACACCTTGCTGCCCAGCCCGGCCATGTCGTCGACCCCGATGCTGGCCTCGGTGATCGTCTCTTCGGTGCGCAGTGGCCTGATCTCGGACACCCCGCACACGAAGGTGGTTTTTCCGACGCCGAAATTGCCTGCGACCAGGATCTTCACCGACCGTGTCACGGTTTCCGCGACGTAGTCGACCTCATCCCGCAATGGCGCGGAGGCCATGCAACACCTCCTTGATCAGTGCGAGTTCCGGCTTCACCTGCGCCGGGGTGGGGCAGTGCAGGTGGCCGCTGTCGAGCAGATCGGACACGATGATCTTCACGACGGAGGCGGGCAGGTCGAGATAGGCCGACAATTCGGCGATCGACAGTGCGCCGCGGCGGCTCGTGAGTGCCAGCAGGCGGCGCTCATCGGGGCGGTGATCGGGGCGCGCGTCGTCGACGGCACGGACCAGTGTCACCAGATCCAGGTCATGCGCGGCACGCACCCGCCCGCCGGTGCGCACATAGGACCGCACCAGGTCGGGATCGCGCCTGCCGCGGCTCAATTCCTCCCGCCTAGTCGGGGTGCGCTACCGATCTCGTGACCGACGCGCGAAGCCAGTTCGTTCATCCGATGCGCCACCAGTGCCACATCGACATCGGGGGTGGTGGCGACCCCGAGCAGGGCGCCCGCGCCCGCGGCGGTGATCATGATCATGCCCTCGTCGTACTCGGTCATGTTCTGGCGCACCGTATTCGACGTGCCGCCACAGAACTCGCCGAGCGCCTTGCCGAGCGAGCGCAGGCCGGAGGCGGCCGCGGCGAACCGTTCGGCGTCGTCTTTGACCACGCCACGGGAGTGGGCGATGCGCAGTCCGTCCTCGGACAGCAGGACCGCGAAGCGGACGCCGGGGATCTCGAGATCCTCGAGCAGCCACGCCAATCGGTTGGTGCTATCGGCTACCGGTGTGCTCATCGGCTGTTCCTTCCGTGGTTCGCTCGGCCGCAGCGGCACGACCGCTGCGGGATCCGCTGCGCCAGGCAGCGGCGAGGTCGGGGCGCCCCTGCCCCGACTCGGTCGTTACCCCCGCCGAATCCGGGGCAACCGGTCTGCGGCGGCGCTTGGGCAGCCCGCCGCTGGTGATCTCGTGGACATCGGCGCCGGGCGATTCGACCTCGGCGACCGGAACGGGAATATGGGCGGGCGCGGCGAGTTCGGGCTCGGGCAGCCGCGGTGCGTCCCCGCTCACCAGCAGCGCCGACGGTACGTACACCATGGCCCGCATGCCACCGAAGATGTTGGGTCCGTCGACGTGCACGGAGAATCCGTAGCGCCGGGCCAGTGCCGCGATGCCGGGGAAGCCGACCTTCGGCGCGGGACCGAGATCGTGGATGTCGACCGGGCGTTCGCCGCTGAGCACCAGGCGCGCGTCCTCGAGCTGCTCGGGGCTCATCCGCATGCCCGCGTCGTCGATGATCACGGTGACGCCGTGATGGCCCTCCTGGAAACCGATCTCGACGAACGACGACGGCGGTGAGTAGCGCAGCGCGTTGTCCAGCAGGGTCGCCATGGTGTGCACGAGCGGTTCGACCGCGCGGCTGATCACGATCCGGTCGGACTGCGTCGTCCGCACGCGCAGGAATTCCCTGACCCGCCCGGTGGCGCCGCCCGCCACATCGGTGAGCGACTGTTGTGGCCACCGACGACCGGGCAGACCGCCGGAGACGATCACATAGGACTGCGCCTGCCGGATCATCTGCTGCACGGTGTGGTCGATCCGGGTGAGCGTTTCGTAGATCGCGTCGTCGCGATGTTCGCGCAGCGCCGCACTGACGACCTGGCCGAGGTCGGTGCCGAGGCTCACCACCGAGGTACCGAAGGAGCGCACCGCGGCGCTGGTGGCCGCCCGCGACGACGCCGAGAGCTCGCCGCGGGTCTGCTCCTGCGCGGCCTGTATCTCGCTCACGCGGCGTTGCTCCACATAGCGTTCGACCATCGCCCTGGTCTCCTCGGTGACCACGCGCAGATCTTCGGCATGGCCCGTGGCGATCCACTGCAGCGCCTGGCCGAACTGCGAATCACCCAGTTCCACCGGCAGATCCACGGCGACCGCCGGGATCTCGTGCCGGCGCACGGCGGCGGTGATCGCGGGCAGCGTGGAATGCGCCAGCTGCATCAGGGCGTTCTCGCAGGCGAGGCGCTCACGGATGGCGGCATCGGCCCGCTGCCGCTGTCGGCGCTCGTTCCGCATGGCCAACACACTGACCGCGATCGCGAGCAGTAACAGCGGCGCACCGATGACAAGCAACAGCACCGCGATTCCTGAGTTCATCAGATCTTTCGTCGTTCTCGACCACACGACGCTGTTGCCGCCTGGCCCTCGTCGGCCGTCCCGACAAGGCATTCGCCGTCGATCGCGGTGTGATTTCGAATACCCGATTCACACGCCCCGTTTCCAGCGACTCGCACACATTAGCAGCACGCATAACGATCGCGACACGGATCATGCTGTCAGACATCATAATTCCCGCACAAAACGGTCCGCACTACTGGACAATTGATCTATTCTGGTTTGCTATGTCTCGAGCCGCTGCTTACGGAACCCCGGGTACCGGATAACATCCCCGCCGTGGCGAAACTGAAGCTCTCCGTCGATGTCCCCGTCCCGCCGGACCAGGCCTGGGCGCACGCGTCCGACCTTCCGCACCTCGGAGATTGGCTGACCATTCACGAGGCGTGGCGCGGCACGCTGCCCGAGGAGTTGACGCCGGGCACCGTTCTCGTCGGCATCGCCAGCGTGAAGGGCTTCCGCAACAAAGTCACCTGGACCGTGCGCACCGCCGAGCCGCCGCGCGAGCTCGCCCTCAGCGGCAAGGGCATGGGTGGCACCAAGTTCGGCCTCAGCCTGCGCGTCGAACCGAGCGGCAGCGGTTCCAAGGTGAGCCTCGACATCGAACTGGGCGGCGCACCGCTGTTCGGCCCGATCGGCTCGACCATCGCCAAGGCCTTGCGCGGCGATATCGAACGCTCGCTCGAGACGTTCGTCAAGCTCTACAGCTGAGTGTTCGACGACGAGAGCCCGGACGGAACACGATGTTGCGCCCGGGCTTTCGGCATGATGGCGGATCAGGCCAGCGCTACCGCTTCGGCGTCGACCGGCACCTTCGGCTTGGTCCGCGGCAGGAAGAACGCCGGGACCAGGGTGAGCACCGCGAGCACCACGGTGACCCAGTAGGTGTTGCTGAACGCTGTCGCTGCCAGCTCCAGCCCCTGCTCGATCACCGACGGCGGAATCTGGGCGGCGAGATCTGGCCTGGCGTTGGCGCCGATGGCCGCCTTGGCCTCCAGATGATCGTTGAGCTGGGCGGCGAGCACGACCGACATCGTCGCCGTGCCGATCGAGGCCGCGGTCTGGTTGACGATGTTCATCAACGTCGAACCGCGCGCGACCTGTGCGTGCGAGAGCGTCTGGATGGCGGCGGTCATCACCGGCATCATGGTGCAGCCCATCCCGAGACCCATCACGAACAGCGCGCCACCGATCAGCAGGTATGAGGTGTCGGCGCCCAGTTGCGTGAACCCGGCGAGGCCGATGGTGATGAAGGTGATGCCGAACATGACGATCTTGCCTGGGCCGATCTTGTCGACCAGGAATCCCGCGATCGGCATCGTCAACATGGCGCCGATGCCCTGTGGCGCCATCAGCAAGCCGGAGTCGAACGCCGTTTCACCGCGTACCTGCTGCAGGTAGTTCGGCAGCAGGAAACCGGCGCCGAAGAACGCTGTCGCGAACAGCGACATGGTCAGCACGGAGTAGCGCAGTGACGGGTTGGCGAAAAGCCGCAGATCGATCAGCGGATGCTCGGTGCGCAGCGCGTGGAAAACGAACGCCACCAACAGCGCCGCGCCGATGATCACCGGAATCAGCACACGCGCGGCCATCACGGTGCCCTTCTCCGGAATGGAGGAGACACCGAACAGGAACAGCGCCAAGCCCGGCGAGGCCAGCAGCATGCCGAGGAAGTCGAACGACTCCGACGGCTTGGGCTTGTCGGGAGCGAACACGACATAGGCCAGGACCAGCGCGATGATGCCGAGCGGCAGATTGATCAGGAAGATCCAATGCCAGCTGAAGGCGTCGATGAGCCAACCACCGAGAATCGGGCCGCAGATCGGGCCGAGCAGCATGGGCACACCGAGCACCGCCATCACGCGACCGATCCGCTGCGGACCCGCGGCGTGGGTCATGATCGTCATGCCCAGTGGCATCAGCATGCCGCCGCCGATGCCCTGGATGACGCGGAACGCCACCAGCGACTCGATACTCCACGCCATCGAACACAGCACCGATCCGATGATGAAGAAGGTCAGCGCCGCCATATAGAGGCGTTTGGTACCGAAGCGGTCCGCGGCCCAGCCGGTCATCGGGATGACCGAGGCCAGCGCCAAGGTGTAGCCGGTCATGGTCCACGCGACGACCTCGACGGAGGCATTGAAGTCCTGCATGAAGGTCGGGATCGCCACGGTGACCACGGTGATGTCGAGAATCGACATCACCGCACCGAGAACGACTACGCCCGCCACCTTCAGCACGGCGGCATCCAACTTGTCGGGAGTGCGATCGGGCGCGGCGGCACCGATATCCGGAGGTTTCGTCACCGGTTAACCCAAGCACTTTTCGGTGCCGAAGACCAGTGAAATCTACTGTTCGTAATCCCGGCGCCGTCGATACCGAGACCTCGGTGTCACACCCGCGTGATCGTCGCCGCCTCGCTCGCCACCAGCGCCGCCTCGGTCGCGGCACGCGAGGCGGGCAGCATCGGCAGCCGAACGGCCGCGCTGGAGATCTGGCCACGCTCGGCGAGTACCGCCTTGATGACGGTGGGGTTGGGCTCGGCGAACAGGGCCGCGGCGAGTGCGTCGAGGCTGTTGCCGATGGCGCGGGCCCGGGTGACGTCACCGGCGTGCCAGGCCTCGATGAGATCGGCGTATGCGCGGGGCGCGATGTTGGCCGCGGCCGGGATCGCGCCGTGCGCGCCGAGGGCGAGCAGGGCGGAGGCGAATCGGTCGTCGCCGCTGAGCACGGTCGCCGGGGTCTGTGCGGCCATCAATTCGACACTGGCCGCGTCGATTCCGCCGACGGCGTGTTTGAAGCCGACGATATTGGGGGTGTTGGCGAGACGAATCAGTGTGCTACCGCTCAGTGGGCGCCCTGTGCGGTGCGGCACGTCGTAGACCAGCAGCGGAGCCGGGCTGATCGCCGCCAGCTGCGTGAAGTGCGCGATCACACCTTCTTCGCTGGGTCGCACGTAGTACGGCACCACCGCCAGCACGGCCGCGACGGGCCGCGCGAGTTCGGCGATCGCTCGGACCGATTCAGCGGTGGCGTTGCCCCCCGCACCGGCGATCAGTGGTGCGCTGCGGTCGGCACAGACACTCGCACAGATGTCGAGGACTCGGGAGCGTTCAGCACCGGTGAGCGCGGAGGGTTCCCCGGTGGTGCCGAGCGCGACGAGGCCGGTCGCGCCCCCGTCGAGGACGGCGTGCGCGTGGCGTTCGAGTCCGGCGGGATCGAGTGCCCCGTCAGCGGTGAACGGCGTGATCAGGGGGACGAAGAGGCCGTGTAGCGATGTCATGGCTCCATCATCGAGCCGGACCTATCATCAGGTCCAGTTCACATTCATAACGCCGACCGTAAGCTGAACTGATGCTCGATGTCCGCAAACTTCGCCTGCTCCGTGAACTCGCCCACCGCGGCACCGTCGCCGCGGTCGCCGAGGCGCTCAGCTATACGCCCTCGGCGGTGTCCCAGCAGCTCACCGCCCTCGAACGCGAAGCGGGCGTCCCGCTGCTCGAACGCTCGGGCCGCCGCGTCACCCTCACACCCGCCGCCCATCTCTTGGTCGGCCACACCGAGACCATCCTGGCGGCCCTCGAACACGCCGACGCCGAATTGTCCTGCACCCGTGACGAACTGGCGGGAACCCTGCGCATCGGTACCTTCCCTACCGCGGCGCGTACCCTGCTGTCCCCCGCCCTGGTCACCCTGAGCACCGATCATCCGCGCCTGGAACTCACCGTCACCGAAATCGACCCGGCCGACATCCCGAACGCCTTGCGCGCGGGCACATTGGACATCGCGCTCACCCACGACTACGACCTGGTCCCCGCCGACGCCGACGCCTCCTTACACACCGAACCCCTGCACACCGAAACCGTGTACCTCGCCACGCGCACCCCCGTGCCCACCCAGGATCCGCTGGCCGCGCACCGCCGATCCGCCTGGATCGCGGGAACTCCCGGCACCCTGTGCCACACCTTGACGATCCGAGCCTGCCAGGCAACAGGATTCACCCCCCATATCCGCCACCACGCCGACGACTTCGACACCGTTCTCACCCTCGTCGCCGCGGGCGCGGGCACCGCGATAGTCCCCGCTCTAGCCCTCTACGCACCCCCCGAACACATCACGCTCACCCCCCTGCCGATCCGCCGCCACACCCAACTGGTCTACCGAAACGGCACCGGCCTGCATCCCGCCATCCACGCCGCCCGCGTCGCCCTGCACGCCGCGGGATAGCGACCGCCGACCGGTGGGACAATCGAGGTGGTCGCGTGGAGACCGGCGAAGCGGCATCGAGTAGTGGGAGAAACCCATGGCACGAGTCAAGACCGGAATTGTCGATCCAGGCCTTCATTCCCGTTATGCGCCGGATTTCACCCAGCGCACGGCGAAGTTCGTCGCCGCGACGACCGGCGCCGACTCGCTGTGGGTGATCGACCATTTGATCGGGCTGTTTCCCTCGTCGGTATGGAAGCCGAGCCATGTCGGCGGCGCGCGGATCGCCCCCGCCGCGGACGCGTTCTACGAACCGTGGACCCTGCTCGGGCGCGCGGCGGCACGGAATCGGTGGAGTCGGCTGCGGCTCGGGGTTGGCGTCACCGACGCCGGTCGCAGGCATCCGGCGGTAACCGCACAGGCCGCCGCGACCTTGCATCTACTCAGCGGCGGGCGAGCTATTCTCGGGATCGGTCCCGGGGAACGCGAGAACAATGAGCCCTACGGTGTCGATTGGCAACGCCCGGTGGCGCGCTTCGAGGAAGCTGTCGCGACGATTCGGGCATTGTGGGAATCCAACGGTGAGCCGATCTCCCGGGATTCGGAATTCTTCCCTTTGCGCGACGCGGTCTTCGCGCTGCCGCCGCACCGCGGCACCCGACCGGAGCTCTGGATGGGAGCGCACGGGCCGCGCATGCTCAGGTTGACCGGTCGATTCGCCGACGCGTGGCTGCCTGCCTTTCCGAGCAGTCCGGCCGAATACTGCGACAAGCTCGACACCATCCGGGCCGCGGCCTCGGATGCGGGGCGCGACCCCGCCGCGGTCCGAGCCGCGGGATGGCATTGGGTCATTACCGCGAAGTCGCAGACGATTGTCGACGAGATCCTCGACTCGGCCGTGATCCGCGCCTACGCGCTCGCCGCGTCCGCGCAGGCCTGGGCACGCCACGGTGTCGAGCATCCGTTAGGCCCCACGTTCTCCGGTGCACAGGACATTCTCCCGCAGACCATCGACGAGGCCACCGCGCTGGAGTACGGTCGTCGCGCACCTCTGTCGTTGATCAGGGAAGTCTTCCAGGTCGGCACACCCGACGAGGTGATCGACCAGTTCGCCGAACGACGCGACCACGGCCTGACCTACGCCGTGATGGTCGACCTCGGCGCATGCCATCCGAAACTGCGTACAGGACTCGGAACCGGGTCATCGTTTGCCAAGGTCGCGCGCGGAATCCGCCGACTATGACCGATCAGATACCTCAGGCGCTCTTGCCGCGCTGACGGGTGCGGGTAGCCGACACAGGGTCGATGGCGGGCATCGACCATTGCGCCGACAGGGCAAGACTGGGTTCACGACCGGAAGCCACATGGCGATAGGCGATTTCGGCCGCCGAGTCGGGGTCGTTGGCGGCGATGGCGGCGTAGAGGGCTTCGTGTTCGTCGCATTGGGTGCCGGGGTCGCGTTCCTTCGTCAGGTGGAACAGCCAGCGGACTCGGGATTCCAAGGGGCGCAATAACGAGTGCAACAGCGGGTTGCCGGAGACTTCGACGATGACCGCGTGGAAGCCGGCGTTCGCGGCGGCGATCGCGGCTTGGTCGCCACGGGCGGTTGCCTGACGGGCCGCGGTCAGTTGTGCACGGAGAGCGGCGAGGTCGGCCGGTTCGGCGCGTTCGGCGGCGAGGCGGGCCGCGAGGACCTCGAGGCTCTCGCGAACATCGAAAAGGTCGCGCACATCGGTCACCGTGAACGGGGCGACGATCGCGCCCTGCCGCGGCACGATCACCACCAGACCTTCTCGTTCGAGCATCTGCAGGGCCTCGCGCAGCGGGATCCGCGAGATGGCCAACTCGGTGGCGAGGTCGCGTTCCACCAGCCGCTGACCGGGGCTCAAGCGCAGATCGATGATCCGGTCACGCAGCTCCTCGTAGGCCTGATCCCGCAGCGACTTCTTCGCCGGTTCGTCTGCCACCGCATCATCCTTCTGCTCCTGCACGCCCACAACGGTAGCCCGCTCGCGGCGTGCGACCGTTTCTTACTTTTCCGTAATCCGCCTGTCATCTACGAGCCCCAGGCTGACACTTAACGGTATACCGCTAAGTGAGCGGTTCGTTCGAACAAGGAGTACCCCGTGCACAAGTCCACTCGGCGCGCGATCGCCTTCGGCTCGGCCGCCCTTGCCGCCGCTGCCCTCCTGTCGGCCTGCGGTTCCGCCGACACCTCGGCATCGGGGGGCAAGCTGAAGGTCGGTGTGTTCTTCCCCGGCTCGCTCTCGGACACCGGCTTCATGCAGTCGGGGTATCTCGGGTACCAGCGCATCGCCGACACGCTGGGCGACAAGGTGGAACTCAGCAAGGTCGAGCAGGTCGCGGCCAGCGACTACCAGCAGGCGCTGGTCCGCTTCGCCTCCACCAACGACCTGGTGATCTCGCTCGGCGGCCAGACCGACGCCGACGTGCGCAAGGTGGCGCCACAGTTCCCGAACGTGAAGTTCGTCGAGATCGGCGGCCCGGCCGACGCGAAGCCCCTGGCCAATCTCGCCTACTACGACCCGCAGCAGGCCGAAGCCGAATTCCTCAGCGGCGCGGTGTCGGCGGCGGGCTCCAAGTCCGGTGCGGTGGCCTTCGTCGGCGGTGTCGAGCTGCCCGCGATCGTCAACGCCGCCAACGCTTTCAGCAACGGCGCCCGCTTCGCCGAACCGGACGTCAAGGTCCTCACCCCGCAGTATGTCGGCGACTTCAACGACCCCGCCAAGGCCAAGCAGGCCGCACTGGCCGACTACGGCGCGGGCGCGGGCACGCTCGGCCAGATCGTGAACCTGGGCAAGGCGGGCATGGAGCAGGCCGCGGCCCAGTCCGGTGCCACGATGGTCGGCGGCCCGATCCCCGGTGACTGCACCAACCCCGTGTACCTGGGCTACGTGCACACCGATATCGGCGCCGAGGTCGAGTTCGCGGTGAACGCCGCGCTCGACAACTCGTGGAAGGCCGAGAACGTGCGATTCGGGCTCACCTCGCCCAACGACGGCACCGATTTCGTGTTGTGCAGCAAGGATTCCGGGGTCGTAGACGCACTCGCGAAGGCGAAAACGGCCCTGTCCACCGGCGCCGTCAAGCCGTACTGAGCACCATGAGCACTCCCGCATTGACCCTGCAGGGGGTCGGTAAGCGCTTCGGTGACGTGCAGGCACTGCACGATGTGGACGTCACCGTCGAATCCGGCACTGTCCATTGCATTCTCGGCGAGAACGGCGCGGGCAAGTCGACGCTGTGCAATCTCGTGTTCGGCGGCTACCGCCCCGACTCCGGCCGAATGCGACTGGGCGACAAAACTTTCCGGCCCGACTCCCCCGCCGCCGCGATGGCCTCCGGGGTCGCCATGGTGCACCAGCACTTCAGCCTGGTCACCACCATGACCGTCGCGGAGAACCTGCTGCTCACCCAGCACGGACTCCGGATGCGTCGCAAGGACCTGACCGACCGGCTCGACGAGATCGCGCAGCGCTACCGCCTGCGGATCGATCTCGACCAGCAGGTCGCGACGATGCCGGTCGGCGCACGGCAGAAGGTCGAGATCGTCAAGGCGTTGCTGCGCGATCCGGCCCTGATCCTGCTCGACGAACCGACGGGAGTGCTCGATCCGGCCGAGATCGACGCGTTGATCGACACCTGCCGCGCCATCGCCGCCGACGGCAAAGCGGTGGTCCTGGTGACGCACAAACTGGGCGAGGTGGCCCGGGTCGCCGACGCCGCGACGGTGCTGCGGCGCGGCACGGTCGCCGGTGGTGGGCGGATGTCGAACACCAGCATCGCCGGGCTGCTCACCGCCATGGTGGGGCGCACCGCTGCCGACCTCGACCCCACGGTCGCCGCCACCCTGGGTATCGACGCTGCGTCGTCGGCACCGAAACCGGCAGCGAGAGAGCCGAGTTCACTCGAGTCGACGCCCGTGCTCGCGGTCGACGGACTCAGCGCGCGACGTGCCGACGGCAGTACCGCACTCGATGAAGTGCGCCTGCTGGTGCGCCCCGGTGAGATCGTCGGCATCGCCGGCGTGGAGGGCAACGGCCAGAGCGAACTCGTCGCGGTCCTGGCGGGCAGCACTCCCGCGTCCGGCGGCACCGTCACCCTCGACGGCACCGACATCACCGCCGCGCGCCCCGCCACCCGCACCGAACTCGGACTCGGTGTCGTCCCGGAGGACCGCCATCGCGACGCGATGGTCGCCGACATGACCATCGCCGAGAACCTCTTCCTCGGCCGACTCGGCCGATTCCGGCGTTTCGGCCTGCTCGACAAACGGGCCATCGGCCGCGCGGCACAGACCGAACTCGACAGGTTCGATGTGCGAGCGGCGGGACCGTGGGTGCGGATGGGCTCGCTCTCGGGCGGCAACCAGCAGAAGATGGTGCTGGCCCGCGAACTGTCCGCCGCGAACCTGCGCTGCCTCGTCGCCGCCCAGCCGACGCGCGGATTGGATATCGGCGCCGTCGATTTCGTGCTGACTCAGCTGCGCCGCGCGGCTGCCGACGGCTGCGGCGTGCTGGTGGTTTCGAGCGAAGTGCCCGAGCTGCTCGCCCTGTGTGACCGCGTGTTCGTCGCCTATCGCGGTGCACTCGCGGGACCGGTGGAAACCTCCGACCCAGCGGCGGCACAACAGATCAGCGAAATGATGATGGGAGTATCGGCATGACCGCGGCGAACGAGAACCGCCCCGCGCGGCGACCGGCCATCACGGCCGGACTCGGCCGGATCGACCTGCGGCAGTGGGCGCATCAGCCGATCGTCGTCGCCGCCGCGGCCATGGTCGCCGCAGGCGTGATCGGTCTGATCCTGGCCGCCGTGGCCGGCGCCGCGCCGGGCGCGACGATGACCGCGCTGTGGGAGGGGATGTTCGGCAGCGACTACGCCATCGGCGCCTCGCTCAATGTCGCGGCCACCCTGATGCTGGTCGCGGTCGGTTTCACCATCGCGCACCGCGCCGGGCTGGTCAATGTCGGTGGCGAGGGCCAGATCTGCGCCGGCGGCATCGCGGCCACCGCGATCGGCACCACACTGACCGGCGCACCGACGGCGATCACCCTGCCCGCCGTCCTGATCGGCGCCGCGGCCGCGGGCTGGCTGTGGGCCGCGATCGCGGCGTATCTACGGGTCCGACGCGGTACCAGCGAGATCATCACCACGCTGCTGCTCAACTTCGTCGGCTTGGCACTGGTGCTGCTCGTCGTGCACGAGCCAGCGCTGCTGCGTCAGCCGGTGACCTCCTCGGAGACGCTCCCCCAATCCGAGCAGCTCACCGAGGCAGCGCATCTACCGTTGCTCGGCATCGAACGCTCCCCCGCGACCATCGCCTTGTGGATCGCGGTGATCGCGGCACTCGGTACCGCGATCCTGGTGCGCCACACCGCACTCGGCACCCGCCTGCGCGCGGTCGGGCTCAATCCCGACGCGGCCGCGCGGCTCGGGCTCCCCGTCCAGCGGTTGCGTTTCCTGAGCCTGTCGAGCGCGGGCGCGTTCGCCGGTGTGGCGGGCGGATTGCTGGTGGCGACAGCGCCTTTCGTGCTCGCCGAAGGATTCTCCTCCGGCTACGGCTTCTCCGGGCTTGTCGTCGGCCTGCTCGCTCGCGGCTCGTTGTCGGCGGTCGTCGCCGTCTCGCTGTTGCTCGGCTTCCTCGTTTCCGGCGGGATCAACCTGCAACTGGCGGCCAACGTGCCCGCCTCGACCATCGCCGTCGTGGAGTCGCTGATGATCGTGTTCATCGCAGGCGCCGCCATCTGGACCAGAAGCGTCCGCAAGTCCGAACCCGCTGCACCACAACCGGTTCCCTCCGTGGACACCACCGATCTGGCAGGAGCGCCGCGATGAGCCTCGACACGGTCACCGACATCGCCACCAGCGGAATCGGTTTCACCCTGCCCATCCTGGTGGCCGCGAGCGGCGAGTTGGTGAGCGAGCGCGCGGGCGTGCTCAATCTGAGCCTCGAAGCGATGATGCTGACCGGCGCGTTCGCGGGTGTGCTCGGCGCCGTCACCACCGGTTCGCCGGTCCTCGGTGCCGCCACCGCGGTGATCGCCGCGCTGCTCTTCGGTGCGCTGCAAGCGATCTGGAGTATCGGCTTGCGCGCCGACCAGATCGTCGTCGGCATCGCCAGTAACGCGCTGGCGCTCGGCGCCACCACCTATGGTGCGCGGCTCCTGCTCGCCGACGGCAAAGGACACAGCGTGCCGGGCTTCGACCCGCTGCAAATCCCTCTGCTGCACCGCATCCCGGTCATCGGACCTGCCCTGTTCGGGCAGACCGCACTCGGCTATGTGTGCATCGCGGTCGTCGCCGTCCTGGCGTTCGTCTTCTCCCGCCGCACCAAGCTGGGCCTGGTGATCGACGCGATCGGCGAGGACGCCGTCGCCGCCGACCGCACCGGTCTGTCCGTGCGGACCGTCCGCTACGGCTGCGTGCTGCTGGCCGCGTTCGCCGCGGGCCTCGGCGGTGCGCAACTCGCGCTCTCGGAAGTGCATTCGTTCAGCGACAACATGACCGGCGGCATCGGCTATCTCGCCGTGGTCGCGGTGATCGCGGGCCGCTGGCGCGCGCTCGGGGTGATCTGGGCATCGGTGTTCTTCGGCATCGCCCAGGCACTGCAGTTCGCGTTGCCCGCACTCGGTGTCGATGTGCCGTTCGCGCTGCTGGTGATGCTGCCCTACCTGATCGCGATCGTCGCCGTCAGCGGCCTGGTCGGCAACAGCCGCTCGCCGCGCGACCTCACCGTCGCCTTCGCCCGAACTTCTTGACCTGCCACTACTTTCGTAGGAGCCACCGTTGACTCTGATCCTGTCGCACTCCGATGTGACCGCCGTACTCGATCGCGGCGAGGTGCTCACCGCCGTCGAGCGCGCGCACGCCGACCTCGCGCTCGGCACCGCGTTCGTGCCCGCCCCACCGGCGATGGCGCTGGGCGGCGCGGCCTTCGTGCCGATGGTCGCCGCCGCCGAATCCGCCGGAGCGGCCGCCGTGAAACTGCTCGCCGACCTGCCCGCCAACCGCGAGCGTGGACTGCCGGTCCAGCGGTCGGTGATCGTGGTGACCTCGGCGGCCGACGGTGCGTGCGAGGCGCTGATCGACGGACGCCTCGTCACTGCCGTACGCACCGCCGCCGCCAGCGCCGTGGCGACGAAATACCTTTCGCGACAAGACAGTTCAGTTCTCGGCGTGATCGGCGCGGGCAATCTGGCCGTCGAGCACACCCGTGCGATCGCGACAGTGCGTGAACTCGAGACCGTGCTGGTCTGGTCGCGCACCGCGGCCACGGTCGACCGATTCCGCAGTGCGATAGCCGATCTCGGACTCGAGGTGCGCGCCCTCGACAGCCCGGAGGCTGTCACCCGCGCCGCCGACGTGCTGTGCACCCTCACTCCGTCACGTGAACCGATCGTCCGCGGCGCCTGGTTCGGTGACGGCCTGCACATCAATGCCGTCGGTGCGCCGCCGCGTGCGGATCACCGCGAGGTGGACGGCGAAGCCATGCGCCGGTCCATGGTCGTCGTAGACTCGATCGGCACCACGCTCACCAAGTCCGGGGACACCCTGGTGGCCATCGCCGAAGGCGCGATCACCCAGGACGCGGTGGGCACCGAGCTGGGCGAGGTGATCGCGGGCCGGGCCCCCGGCCGTCGCGGCGATCGCGACATCACCCTGTTCAACTCGGTGGGCATCGGCCTGCAGGACCTGGCCGCCGCCCGCCTGCTCATCGACAAGGCCCGCGCCAACGGCATCGGAACGGAAGTGGATCTCACCTCATGAGCGAGCTGACCGATATCGACATCACCCACCTGCGCCGCGCCATCGACCTCGCCGGGCACGCCGCCGCGCTCGGCGACCGGCCTTTCGGCGCGGTCGCGGTCGCCGACGACGGTGCTGTTCTGGCCGAGGGCGTCAACGCGGTGAACACCACCGGCGACGTCACCACCCACGCCGAACTGGTCGCGATCACCCTCGCGACCGCGGCGGGCCGCGCCGCGCACCTGCGTGGCGCCACCGTGTACGCCAGCGGCGAACCGTGCCCGATGTGCGCCGCCGCGATGGTGTGGGCGGGGGTCGGCCGCATCGTCTTCGCCGCGGCCGCAGCCGAATTCGGGCCGATCCTGCCCCCTGGGACCAGCTTCGAGCTCACCTGCGCCGAGGTTGTCGCGAGCTCGAACGTCCCGGTCGAGATCAGCGGACCGCACCTCGGCGAGGAAGCTCTCGCCGTGTTCCGCGCGGCCGCGCAGAGCTAGTCCCGGACACACCGAGGGCGCGGCGCCGTCTCGACGCCGCGCCCTCCGTGTGCGGTTCACTTCACCGCGACGACCTCTTCGGGCTCGCCCAGGTCACGCTGTTCCTCGATCGCCTCGGGAGTGCCCGGCACCTGGGTGCCGCGCAGCGAGACACCCTTGGTCTCGATGAGGAAGAACGACGCGATCAGGCCGACCGCGCACGCGCCGAACATGTAGTACGCCGGAATCATGTTGTTGCCGGTCGCGCTGATGATCGCCTCGTTGATCACCGGCGCGGTACCACCGAACATCGAGGTGGCGACGTTGTAGCCGATCGCCACACCGGCGAAACGCACGATCGTGGGGAACATCGCGGGGAACGTGGCCGAGATCGTCGCCAACTGTGGTGCGTAGAGCAGCCCGAGGATCGCGAAGCCCGCGATCGCGCCGGCGAGCGAGGAACCGATCAGGTGGTAGACCGGGATCACCGCGATCATCATCGCCGCGCACGAGAACATCCACATGGGTTTGCGCCCGATCCGGTCGGACAGTGCACCCAGGAACGGCAAGGTGCACAGCATCGCGACCTGGCCGATCAACGGCACGAGCAACGCATCGGATTCCTCCATGCCGAGGGTAGAACCGAGGTAGGTCGGGGTGTAGCTGAGCAACGAGTAGTTGACGACGTTCAGTGCGATCACCAGGCCGAACAGGGTCAGCACCGGACGCAGGTACTTCGTCACCAGATCGCGGTAGACGCCGGAGACTTCCTCGGTCTCGTCCTTGCGCTCGACCTCGCGGAACACCGGCGTGTCCTCCACCCGGCTGCGCAGGTACATGCCGATCAGGCCGAGCGGACCGGCGATCATGAACGGGATGCGCCAGCCCCACGAATTCATCGACGCGTCGTCGAGCACATTCACCAGCAGCAGGGCGACCAGATTACCGAGGGTGAAACCGGCGAGCGTACCGACCTCGAGGAAACTGCCATAGAATCCGCGCTTGCGATCGGGCGCGTATTCGGCCATGAATGTCGCGGCACCACCGTATTCGCCACCGGCGGAAAGTCCCTGGATCATGCGCAACAGGTACAGCAGAATCGGGGCGCCGATGCCGATCATCTCGAAGCTCGGGATAAGGCCGACGGCGAGCGTCGATCCGGCCATCAGAATAATCGTGGTGGCGAGCACACGCTTTCGCCCGATGCGGTCGCCCAGCGGACCCCAGATCATGCCACCCACCGGCCTGATCAGGAACGATACGGCGAACCCGAGCAGCGTGTAAACCATTCCGGACTCGCCGTCGCCGGGGAACAACGACTTCGCGATATATGTCGCCAAGTAGGCATAGACACCGTAGTCGAACCATTCGACCGCATTACCGATCGCCGAAGCACCGATAGCCCGGTGCAGCACCGACTTCGATTCCTTTGACTCCCTTGACATCCACAACACCTCTCGTCGTCGCCTTTCACGAATACCCCGCCTCTGTGTGAGCAAACGTTACGAGCGCGCGAAGACCGGCCTTTATAGCCTCTGAACTGTGAATATGGTCCTGCGTCACAGGGTATATCCGCCACCGTTATCGAACCGGCCGACTCGCCAGTGCCTGCCGAGACCGCGGTCGAGCGCGGACCACGGGATACCGGCTTTCCCTGTGCCGCTGGTGGCCGAACGCCGATCCCGGCGACGATCCGTCAGGCGAGGGCAGCGAGTTTGTTTGCGAGGACGGCTTTTTCGCGTTCGTTGCCGCACCGGCGGATGGCGTCGGTGAGCTCTTCGCGAGCTTCGGTGGTGCGGCCGAGCCGGGTGAGCAGTTCGCCGCGCACGCTGGGCAGCAGGTGCGAGGCGGACAGGGCGCCGGATGCGGCGATCTCGTCGACGATCGGCAAGGCCGCGGCGGGCCCGTTCGCCATCGACACCGCCACCGCACGATTGAGGTCGACCACCGGCGAGGGCGCGAGCCTGCCCAGCGCCTCGTACAGCACCACCACCCGTTCCCAATCGGTCCGCTCGACCGAGGGCGCGACCGCATGGCATTCGGCGATCGCGGCCTGCAAACCGTAGGCGCCGAGTCCGCGCCCGACTTCGCCGGCTTTCACCAGCGCGGCACGGCCACGCCGGATCGCCGAGCGGTCCCAGCGGCGGCGATCCTGCTGTTCGAGCAACACCGGCGCACCGTCGGGACCGGTACGGGCGGGAAACCGCGCCGCGGTCAGCTCCAGCAGCGCGAGCAGGCCGTAGACCTCGGGTTCGGCGGGCATCAGCCGCGACAACACGCGGGCAAGCCGCTGCGCTTCCCCGGCGAGATCGAAGCGGATGAGGTCACCGCCGGTGCTGGCCGACGATCCCTCGGTGAAGATCAGGTAGATGACGCCGAGCACCGATCCCAGCCGAGCCCGGCGCTCGGTGGCTGGCGGCACCTCGAAAGCGACCTCGGCCGCGCCGAGCGTCTTCTTCGCCCTGGTGATCCTGGCCTGCACGGTCGCGGTGGGCACCAGGCACGCCTTGGCGATCTCGTCGCTGGTCAGACCGCCGACGACGCGCAGCGTCAAGGCCAACCGTGCCTCCCGCGACAGCACCGGGTGACACGAGATGAACATCAGCGCGAGCACGTCGTCGTCGATCTGATCGGGATCCCACAGCACGTCCTGCGCCGCCCGCACGGGGTCGCCGCCGGTGAGCGCATCGCCCTCGCCGAGGTCGGCGGCGAGGGCGGTGTAGCGGTCATCGAGGGCGGCGCGGCGCCGGAACGCGTCGATCGCCCTGCGCCTGCCGACGGTGAGCAACCACCCGGCCGGCTGACGTGGCACGCCTTCGCGCGGCCACGTCACCAGCGCCTCGGCCAGGGCCTCCTGGGCGAGGTCCTCGGCCATCGCGAAGTCGCGGGTGTAGCGCGCGAGCGCACCGACGATGCGGGCCGATTCGATCCGCCACACGGCGGCGACGGCCTCGCGGCCGGTGTGGTCGCTCATCGTGATTCAGATCTGGCCGGTGGCCTCACGCCACGCGCGCTCCTTCACGACCCAGACATTGTCCTGCGGGAATTCATCGATGCTCGGGACCCGCCGGATCTCGGTCTTGGTGCCCGGTACGACGACCGGCATGCGCTTGGCCCACTCGATCGCCTCCTCCTTGGAGGCCACGTTGAGAATGTAGAACCCGCCGAACAGTTCCTTCGTCTCCCCGTAGGGCCCGTCGGTGACGACCGGAGTCTCCGACGAGTAGTCGACGACGACGCTCTGGGCCGCGTCGTCGAGCCCCTCGGCGGCGACCAGCACCCCGGCGCTGATCAACTCGTCGTTGAACTTGCCCATGGTCTCGAGCATCTCGTTGAAGTCGATATCGGCGGCCGCGGCCCAGGCTTCGTCGGTAGCGCGCATGATCAGCATGTACTTCATGATTTCGTCTCCTCGGATCGGTGTGGACCCGTCTGCCGGGCCCTGTGTTCATCCCTAGGTCGAACGGGCACCCCTGCGGATCGACACCCGGCCGAAATTTCTTTTCGCGAGTGTTCGGCAGCCTACGACGACTGGGGTGTGCGCGCCGGTGACGGACACGAATTCCCGATTCGGGTATTCAAGATCATCCGACGTGATACAGATCGAAGAGGTTTGTCATGCAGGCAGACACCAACTGAAGGAGTCACTCGTGAGCGCAGTTCTCGTCGAGCAACGCGAGCATGTGCTCGTCATCGTGCTGAATCGGCCCGAGGCCATGAACTCGGTCAACGCCGAAGTGAGCGCGGGGGTCGGCGAGGCGCTCGAGCGAGCCGAGGCCGACCCGCAGATCCGCGCGGTGGTACTCACCGGAGCAGGCGAGCGGGCGTTCTGCGCGGGCGCGGATCTGAAGGCGCTCAGTCGCGGTGAGTCGATTCTCGCCCCGGGACATGAGGATTGGAACCTGGCCGGGTACGTCCGGCACCCGATCAGCAAGCCGACCATCGCGGCGGTGAACGGTTTCGCGCTCGGCGGTGGCACCGAACTCGTCCTGGCCAGCGATCTCGCCGTCGCCGCCGAGACCGCCACGTTCGGCTTGCCCGAGGTCGCCCGCGGCCTGTTCGCCGCGGCCGGTGGCGCGTTCCGCCTGCCCGAGCAGCTGCCACGCAAGGTCGCGATGGAGATGATCCTCACCGGCGAGCCGATCACCGCGGCCCGCGCGCTGGAACTCGGCCTGATCAACCGGGTCGTTCCCGCCGCCGAGGTTCTCGATGCGGCGCTGGCACTGGCCGGCCGGGTCGCCGAGAACGCACCGCTGGCGGTGCAGGCGAGCAAGCGGGTGGCACTGGGCATGATCGACGGCAAGCTCGCCGATGACGCCGCCTGGGACCAGACCAACCGCGAGATCATGGCAGTCGCGGCGACCGACGATATGCGAGAAGGCGCCATCGCTTTCGCGCAGAAGCGCAAGCCGAAGTGGCAGGCGCGCTGACACGATGCGGATCCTGATCCTCGGCGCCTCCGGTTTCGTCGGCAGCGCACTGCACGCGCAGTTCGCCGAGAACCACGAGGTCGTCGGGACCAGCCGGGGCGGGCATGGGCTCGTCCCGGTGGATCTCGCCGACACCGGCGCGGTGCGGGCACTCGTCGGGCAGGGGTTCGACCTGGTGGTCCATACCGCCGGTGTCGTGGATCTCGGTGCCGCGCAACGTGATCGCGCCGCGGCCTACGCGGCGAACGTCGCACCGATGGTGCCACTTCTCGATGCCATCGCGAGCACGGGCGCGAAACTCATCTACCTGTCGACCGACAATGTCTTCGACGGCACGGCCGAGAACTACGACGAAAGCGCAACGCGCACACCGATCAACGTCTACGGCGAGACCAAGGTCGCCGCCGAGGACCTGGTCCTCGAACACGACCGCCACCTGGTTGTCCGCCTTCCGCTCGTCTATGGGCGCAGCCCACTGTCGAATAAATTCCTGGCCCGCTTCGCCGCACCCGAGATCCAGGCGCGCACCGATATCGTCTGCAATCCGCTGTATCTACCCAGCCTGGCGCCGGCGCTCGAGCAGCTCGCGGACGAATCGGGCGTCGTGCACATCGCGGGCGCGGAAACACTGAGCCGCTATCAACTCATGACCCGGGTCCGCGACCGCCTCGCCGCACCGGCACGCATCGTGGCGACCGATCGCTACTCCACCGTCCAGGACTGCCCGCGACCATTGCGCCTGGTCATGCGGAGCAATCGGCACAAACTGACCGGCCCGGACGTCGATACCGCACTCGACGAACTCCGCCATCCGCATTGACTGAGAGTGAGTGCACAGTCACTCACCTGACCAAGCGCGTTTCGTCGCCGTGCTCGATCACTTCTTCGAACTCGTCGAACGCGCGATGTCAACGGGCGCGGCCGATTCCACCGCCGAGGACCCGGCCGGAATTCCGGGCGGGCACGCTCGGCGTTCAGCCCTTCTGCTGCGCGCCGATCGCGGATCCCATCCATCGGTGCAGGTAACGACGCAATTCGTCATCGGAGCGTGCCGGGTTGCCCGGCGACAGGAAGAACGACTGCATCGTGCGAAGCACGTATTCGACGAGTTCGCGCAGGGCGGGGTCGTCGTAGCCGTGGGCGGTCCAGTCGACGTCGAAGCGGCGGATCATCGTCATACCGAAGGCTTGAGCCTCGTCGGAGGTCATGTCCGCCGGGTGGGCGTTGGAATACGAGCTCGACAGCAGAATGCCCAGGTGGGGTGTGCGGCGGACGTCGGTGAGGGTGAAGACGACGGCCTCTGTCATCGCTTCGACAGGGTCGCCGAGGCCGCTGACCTGACGGGTGAGTCGATCGAGGAAATCGTCGACCGAGGCGATAGCCGAGGCGGTCATGAGCGCGTCGGCGCTGGGGAAATACCGATAGACCGTCTGACGGATGACGCCGAGCGATTCCGCCACGTCGGCGATGCTGATCTCCGCACCGGTCCGGCCGATGAGTTCGACTGCGGCAGCGATGATCCGGCGCGTCGCCTCCGCATCGTCACCCGGCGGACTGCCGCCCCACCCACGTCTACGCGCCACCAGGTGGACGCTAGCACAACCCCAGGTCAGGGCGAATTCCTCGAAAGTGATCATACACTCGACGGCTTAATCGTATGATTGCTTTTAATCAACCGTGGCCGACAACGAGGTAGCCCCACCGTGACCGAACTTCACGTCCGCAAAATGGATTTCGCGTTCTCCGACTACGACGTGCCCTTCCTGTGGAACCCGCAGAACCCGGCGTTCTCGTCGATGGCCAATGCCGTCTCGTTCCTGGCGATCGGCTTCGAGAAGATGATCGTGCAGCTGATCACGCAGGCGAAACCGCAGATCACCGACCCCGAGGTGGCCTCGGAGGCCGACGCGTTCATGCGTCAGGAGGGTCAGCATTCCACCGCCCACCGCCAGCACGTGAAGGCGCTGATCCGCCGCTACCCTGGTCTGCAACAGACCCTGGACGCGGTGATCGGCGAGTTCGACAAGCTCACCGCCGAGACCTCGGTGAAGTACCGCCTCGCCTACACCGCCGACCTCGAGGCGACGTTCACGCCGGTGTTCAAGCTGATGCTCGACAACGACAAGAATCTGTTCGCCCCCGGCGACGATCGCGTCGCCTCCCTGTTCATCTGGCATTTCGTCGAGGAAGTCGAGCATCGCAGCTCGGCGCTGATCATCTTCAATTCGGTGGTCGACAGTGAGCTGTACCGGATGCGGGTGGCGGCGTCGATCTTCCGGCACGTGCTGCAGGTGATCCGGGTGGCGTGCGCGGGCTTCAACGAGCATGTGCCGCTGGAGGATCGGGAAGTCGACGCGCTGTCGATGTTCGCCAACTACCGCAGGGGCCAGACGCTGCGCCGGTGGCTGCCGTTCCTGCAGCCGGCCGACAACGGGACGATGCCGCGCGCGTTCGACGATCTCGGGCTGCGCGAACAGCTCGTCGCACTGGGCGGCATCATCCGCAGTCAGATGCCGCGGCACAATCCGGAGCACGAGCAGCTCCCCGCGCTCGCCGGCGATTGGTTCCGCCGCTACGACGAGGGCTACGACGTAACCCGTTGGTACACCGCCGATTCCGTCAGCTCGTAGAAGGTAACCCTGATGTCCGACCATTGCTCGAACACCTTCGCCGAGCTCGCCACCGAGCTCGGCTTCTCCTGCGAGGAAGCAGGCGGACTCGTCGAGTTCCGCAGCCCGTTCGCCCTGGAGAACTGGACCCTGCCGGTCCTCGAACTCACCATCGTCATCGGCGCGATTCTCGCGCTCTGGTACGCGATCGTGCGCCTGCGCCGCCACGGCGACCCCACCAACCTGGTCCTGTGGTTCGGCGCCACCGCCTACCTGTTCGTCATCGAACCGCCGCTGTACTTCCCGGCCGCGTTCGGCATCGAGGACCACGTCGACACGATGTTCGCGCACAACGTGTTCACTGTCGACTTCCTCTGGGGCCGACTGCCCATCTACATCATCGCGATCTATCCACTGATGGCGACAATGGCGTTCGGCATCGTCCGGATGCTCGGTATCTTCCGTCGATACGGCGTTCTGATCGGCGCCACCTGCGTGGGTTTCGTGCACCACGCGTTCTACGAGATCTTCGATCACCTCGGACCGCAGCTGCGGTGGTGGGAATGGTCGGTGGACAACCCGATCAACCAGCCGATGTTCGATTCGGTCCCGATGGGCAGCGTCGTCGTCTTCGCGGCATTGTGGCCGATGTCGCTGGCCTTCTGCGTGCAGTATTTCGTCGGCCGCCACGTCGATGACGGCAGAGCCTTCTCCGGTATCGAATTGACCTGGCGCACAGTCGTCATCGGCCTGCTCGCCTCGGTCGGCACCTTCCTGCTCCCGCTCCCCGCGACCGTCATCGGCATGAGCAACACCACCGTCCGCGGCATCGTCTACGCACTCGAACTGGCCGTCCTCGCGGTGGTCGCCGGGGTCGTGATGGTTCGCCAATGGTCCGAGCTCCGCCGAGGATCCGCGGCAGATCCGCAGTACATAGACCCGTTCGTGCAACGATTCAGCGCCCTCTACCTCGCTGTCTTCGCCGTCCTCTGGATCGCGTCACTGCCCGCCTTCTTCGACGCCGTCGACGGTCAGACGAGCAACGGCGACCCCATCGGAAACCTCTGGTACACAGCGGCTTGCTTCGCCATCGCCATCGGCTCGGTCCTGGCTACCTTCACCGTGCCACGCCCCCAGACGACCCCGGACGCCCCCGCTTCGGCGGCTTCGGAGGTGTCCAGCTGATCCAGCTGCGCACCAGTGTTGCCGCCGCGTTCACCCACGACGTGGGCGGACTGACACCAGGAGCGGATGATGTCGGCGCCGCACCGGGCAGGCGCCGACATCTTTGTCTCTACAGCTGGTCGGAGACCGTGCGATAGCATAGCAAGATGCTCTCCCTCGGGCTCGTCGCTCCGATGCACCGGTCGGCGAATCTCGCGCGGGCAACGCTGCCGAATGGGTTCGCGTGCACGGCCTACGTGGCGATCGGGGTGAAGAGGTTGATCAGGTTCCCATCGGGGTCGCGAAGCAGCAGCGACCGGTTGCCCCACGGCATCGTCGTCGGCTCGTTGACGAAATCGTCGACAGCGTCGCGCAACCTCCGGTAGTCGGCGTCGACGTCGGGGACCATGAACTCGATGATCGCGGTGTGGTTGTCCGCCGGGCGCGCGCTGCCCGCTCCGAACAGCGCCACGGTACGGACGCTGCCGATCGCGAGCGTGCCGACCGGGGTGACGATCTCGGCGAAATCCGGTGTAGCCCACCTGGCTTCGATGCCGGTCACGCGCTGATAGAAGCCGACCAGTTGTTCGATGTCGTCGGTGATCAGGCGGATCGAGACGAGGTTCATTGCGCGCTCCTGCTGTCGGATGGGGCGGAGGTTTCCACCGCCGCACGCCACGGTAGAGCTGATACCGGACAGTTCCCGCCCGGTATCGATGCGAGAATTTCCCGATGACGCGCCCCACCACCCGAGTGCTGGCCATGCTCGAGCTGTTGCAGGCCGGCGGCACCCACACCGTCGGCGAACTCGCCCGACGGCTCGGTGTCGATGAACGCACCGTCCGGCGTTACGTCACCCATCTCACCGACCTGGATATCCCGATCCGATCGGTCCGTGGCCGCTACGGGGGCTACCGGCTCGCTCCCGGGTACCGGATGCCGCCGCTGATGCTGACCGACGACGAGGCGGTGGCCGTGTTGCTCGGACTCCTCACCAGCCGGTCGACAACGGCCGCCCACGCCGCCGACAGTGCTACGGCCAAACTCCGCCGCGTGCTGCCTCAGCGTCTGACCGCCCGGCTGGACGCACTGATGAACACCGCCGAATTCACCACCGACCCCCGCCCAGCAGTCGCTGTCGAGACCGCTGTCCTCCTGACGATCGCGGAGGCCACCCGCGAGCACCGACCGGTCGCGATCGGCTACACCGACCGGAACGGACAACGCAGTGCGCGGACCGTGCACCCGTACGGGCTCGTCGCCCACTCCGGCCGCTGGTACCTGACAGGGTTGGACAGCAACAGTGCCGACCTACGCCAGTTCCGGCTGGACCGGATCACCGAGGTGACCATTCTCTCCGAAACCTTCGCTCCCCCCATCGAATTCGAGCCGACCGCCCATCTGCTGTCCGCACTTGCCACCGCGGGCTATCAGCACGAGGCATCGATCCGAGTCCAGGGCACCCTCACGCAAGTCCGCTCGCTCCTCCCCGCGACGATCGCGACGGTGCACGAGATCTCCACACCCCCCGACACCGCCCCGTGGGTCCGGGTCCTGATCCGAGCCGAACAACTCGACTGGATTCCCCCCGTCCTCGCCGGCCTCGACCGCCCGTTCATCATCGAACACCCCGATGCCCTCACCGACGCCGTGCGCGCCCTGGGCCGCCGACTTACGGCAGCGGCGACGTCAGATCCGAAACCCACCGTTGTGGGTGTCGGCGGGCCGAGCCGTCGCGGCTCAGAACACATCCGATAGTTCCGATGACCGTGCAGCTGTCGCGGCTTGGTATTCACCGAGCAACGTACTGGTCGGCAAGATGCCCTACGCCCATCCGGGCGAGCAGCGAGTGCGGGCGGACAGTACGGTCTCACTCTCGAGTACTACTGAGGAACTCTCCCACGGAGTGATGTGGCGCGGCGCGACGCGTTCGTAATCTCGCCGGACTGCACAAACGGCGAGAGGACATTTGATGGCGATCCTTACCGAGCGGAAAACGCCGCTGCAGCGGTTCCGGGTGCCGGTTCTGCTCGTCGGGACGGTCGTGTTGCTGATCGCCGCCCGGGGGGTGGACGCGCTCGTTTCGGGTGTGCCTGTGTTGCGGTTCTCCCTCGGGATCGGCGCGGCCGCCGGGGCGGTCTTCGCCTATACGTGGCTCTCCCGCCGTGTCGAGAACCGGGTGGAGGTCACGGAACTGGCCGCCGCGGGGCGGTGGAGCGGGCTCGGGCACGGTGCGCTCATCGGCGCCGGGGCTTTCCTCGCGACGATGCTGCTTGCGGTCCTGTTCACCGACGCCGACGTCACCAGTGGCTCATTCGGGGCCTGCCTGGGCGTGGCCGGCTCGATGGCCTCAGTGGCGGTCACCGAGGAACTGCTGTTCCGTGGCGTGGTGCACCGCATCCTGGAGGAACGGACCGGCAGCATCGTCGCGATCGCGGTCTCGTCACTGATCTTCGGTCTGACACACTTGGTCAACAGCAACGCCACGCTATGGGGCACCCTGGCCATCGCGGTCGAAGGTGGCGCGCTGCTGGCCATCGCCTACACCGCCACTCGGTCGCTGTGGTTGCCGATCGGCCTGCATTTCGCCTGGAACTTCACGGAGTCCGGCGTGTTCGGCACTGCGGTATCCGGCGCTGACGGCGAACCCGGCCTGCTGCGCACCGTCCTTTCCGGACCGGAGGTGCTTACCGGGGGGACATTCGGTCCAGAAGCGAGCCTCTTCGCGCTGCTGTGCTGCCTGGTCCCGGCGGTGTGGCTGCTCCGCAGTGCGAAGCTCGTCACCCGGCGTTGACCACTTCACCTCCGGACCTCCCGAAATCGCCGGTGCACCACGCGTCGCCGGGCCCGGTCGCAGATGAGCGTTCGGTGGCGAACAGATGGTCACGCATCAATGGCCCTCGCCGTGCGATGACCCAGTTGCGTCGGCGCGCACGTGCGCACGCATCCCTTGCACGCCGAACAGGATCAGTAGTTCGACCGCACCGCCGTCGGCGCTGCCGAGCCAGTGCGGCAAGGATGTGTCGAACTCGGCGGCCTCACCCGCCGACAATGTCAGTTCGCGCTCGCCGAGCACCAGCCGCAGGCGACCGTTGAGCACGTACAGCCATTCGAAACCGTCATGTGTCTGCGGTGTCGGTTCGAGCGGTTCGGGCACCGCGGGAATGATCATCTTGAACGCCTGCACCCCACCCGGCCGCCGCGACAGCGGCACGAAGATCAGCCCGAACCGCCGGATCGGCTTCAGGTGGATTCGAGGGTCGCCGGTGCGCGGGGCACCGACGAGATCGTCCAGCGGAACGTCGTAGGTGCGCGCGAGGGGCAGCAGCAACTCCAGGGTCGCCCGGCGCTGCCCGCTCTCCAGTCGAGACAAGGTGCTCTCCGATACCCCCGTCCGCGCCGACAAGTCAGCGAGGGTGATGCCGCGGTCGCGACGCAGCGCACGCAGCCGCGGGCCGACCATGTCGAGCACGTCTTCCGTATCCATGAGTTCATCTTGCCGGAACAGCAAGATTGCGTGCCAGATCGTGCTGGGTCCGGAAACACTGAGAGTGTCCCGATCAAAGGAGTCTTGATGAGCGCTACCGATGCGGTCACCTTCTGGAACGGCGTCTACGCCGCCCGTTCGCCAGCAACCGACCCTCAGCCGAACGACCTTCTCACCGAGGTGGTTTCGGATCTCTCACCCGCGGACGCGTTGGATCTCGGATGTGGCGACGGCGGCGACACGCTCTGGCTCGCCGACCGGGGTTGGCACGTCACCGCCGTCGACATCTCGGCCGTGGCGCTCGCGCGGCTCACCGACCTCACCAGCTCACACGGCCTGGGTAGCCGCGTCACTACCGAGCAGCATGATCTGCGGAAGTCCTTCCCGCAGGGCCGATTCGACCTGATCTCGGCCCACTACCTACACACCCCCTTCGGCCTGGACCGGGCCACCGTCCTGCGCGCGGCCGCGCACGCGCTGTGCCCGGGCGGGCGACTGCTGGTCGTCGACCACGGCTCGACTGCGCCATGGTCGTGGAATCAGGACCCCGACCTCCGCTACCCGAGCCCGCGGGAAGTCGCGGCGGGTATCGATCTAGATCCGGCGACGTGGCTCGTCGAGCGGGCCGACGCACCCCGCCGGATCGCGACGGGACCGGATGGCCGCACCGCCGAGGTCACCGACCACGTCCTGCTGATCCGCCGCACTGTCTGATCCGCCACCGACGAAGGAGACCGCCGTGCCCACCACCAACCGGCGCCGCGATGCCCCGCCGCCCCGGACCGGGAGCAGCGAAACCGCGACTCTGCGCGCATTTCTCGACTACCTGCGGGCCTCGATTGCCGCGAAGGTCGACGGCGCCCCCGAACCGCAGGTGCGAACAGCGGCGGTGCCGTCGGGCACGAACCTGCTCGGACTGCTGAATCACCTGACGTTCGTCGAACACTCGATATTCCTCGGGGCCGACGTGACCGACTGGCAGGCGACATTCCGAGCCGCACCGGCTGACAGCGTGGCCGATGTCGTCGCCCGCTACCGCGAGACGGTCGAGCGCGCGAACGAAGTTCTCGATGGGTGCACCGATCTCGGCGGACCCGTGCCGCAGTCGACGCGTCCCACTCCCAGCGTCCGCTGGGCACTCGTCCACATGATCGAGGAGACCGGCCGCCACGCGGGCCACGCCGACATTCTCCGCGAATTGATCGACGGCGCCACCGGGCGCTGACTTCCCAGGACAGGAACACATGATCACCGCAACCCGGCCGTCGCCGCGCCGCTTCCGCCGATCCGTACGCGCGATGGCGACCGTTACGCTAGCTCTCCTGCTCACGGTCGGCACCGCAGCGTGCACCACGCCGACCCCCGCCGACGTTCCCCCGTACGCCGTTGCCACCCACAATGACCCGGAGTTCGACAATACTTTCCGGCACGAGTTCGCCGATATCGACGGGGTCCGGATGCACTACGTGACCGGTGGCAGCGGCACGCCACTGGTGCTGATACACGGTTGGCCACAGACCTGGTTCGGCTGGTGGCCGATCATGCCAGACCTCGCAGAGAAACACACCGTCTACGCCATCGACCTTCCCGGACTGGGTGACAGCACCGGCTCACCGAGTGGCTACGACAAAGCCACCCTGGCCCGCTACGTGCACACCCTGATCGCCGATCGGCTCGGGGTGCGTGACGCCCGCATCGTCGGGCACGATTTCGGCGCCGCGGTGGCCTTCCAATACGCCACCCAGTTCCCCGCCGACACCGCACGCCTCGGCTACCTCGATCTGCCGCTACCCGGGCCGGGGATCGATGCGCCCACCTACCGTTCGATGAGCTGGCATATCGCCTTCCACTCCCAGCGGCGGGTCCCCGAGGCAGTGGTCGGCGACGATGTCCGCGAGTACCTGGCGCTGTTCTATCCGCAGGTCTCCTTCGGCGGATCTGCCTTCGGTGGCACGTCGGACCGATCCCCGTTCACCGACGCCGAGATCGACGAGTACGCACGGACCTACCGCCGACCCGAAACGCTGGCAGGCGGCTTCGAGCTCTACCGCGCTCTCGACCAGGACGTCCGCGATGCCGTGGCAGCAGCACCGACACAGGTGCCCACGCTGTTGATGACCGCCCAGGGGCAGCTCGACCCGGTCCGGGCGACCGCGGCCCCACGGATGACCAATATCGTGCAGGCAGTGGACGTACCGAACGCAGGACACTGGCTCGTCGAGGAGAACCCGCAGTTCGTCACCTCAGAACTGCTGCGCTTCCTCGACGGATGAGTTCGAGAGCAGGGTGGCACTAATCGTCCGGGGAGGCGCGGCGGTTGCGTTTGGTGACGCCGCGCCGCTTCTTCGCGGAGATGCGACGTTCCTTCGCTCCGCGCGAGGGTTTGGTGGCGCGGCGAACAGGTGGCGGGGCGGCAGCGGCGTCACGCAGTAACGAGACCAGGCGTTCGCGGGCGGCCGCGCGGTTCTGCAGCTGTGCGCGTTGCTCCGATGCGGCGATCGTGAGTACCCCGTTGACCAGTCGGGTGGCCAGCCGGTCGAGCATCCGGGTGCGCAGCCACTCCGGCACCGAGGGCGAGTTCGCGAGGTCGAACGACAGCTCTACCCGGCTGTCGGTGGTGTTGACGTGCTGTCCTCCCGGACCGGACGACCGTGAGAACCGCTCGCGCAACTCGGACGCGGGTATCACCAGCACCCGAGTCACGGTCAGGTCCTCCGCCATGATCCGACGCCGCTCTTTCCGATCCGCGAGTCAACTCGGCCACGTCGGTCTAGTTCCGACTGAATGCTGACCTTGTCATGAATGATAGCGATGACCTTGTCGACGTATAACAAGGCCGGCCAACCTCGATCCGGTGTCGTCGACCAGGTCGGCGGGCAGCCGCCTGTACACCTCCCCTGGGTATGCTGGTATTGCGTTACCGAGCGGACTCACACGCGACTACCGTGCGCGTTCAGCAGGCATGCGGACAGCGGCGAGTTGGGTGGCGCGGGCGACGAGATTGCCTTTGCTGTCCCAGGTTTCGGCTGTCTCGTGCATTCGACCTGCGGTGACGTCGGTGGCCTGCATGGTGACGTGGAGGGGGCCCGGGGCGGGGCGGCGGCGCAGATAGGCGGTGAAGCTGATGGTGGGCGCCCAGCCGGGCATGCCCAAGGTCAGGGAAGCCGGGGGTATCGGGTCCAAGGCGATCAGCAGGGAGAAGGAATCCCAGTCGGAGCCATCCGCCAGGCGTAGCCAGGCGGCGATACGACCGTCCATGGACGGCTTGCCGACGACGAAGCCCAGGGTCGAGGGGTCGAGGCGATGCTCGACGACCTCGAGCAGCGGCACGGGAAATGGGGCGCCCGGCGGGTTCGAGGGGGAATGGAAGCAGTCGTGTTCGGCCGGGATGGCCGGGGCTGTCGAGGTCGTCCACCACGGGTCGGAATCCTCGAGCAAGCCGAGTGTGATCAGGGCTTCGGTGCAGGATCGGCCGTTCTGCTCCAGCCGCGCACGCAGCTGCGTCGAGGCGCGGCCGGCGCGCAGGACTTCGACGGTCACCGTCGCCGCACCAGGCGACGGGGGCGCCAGGAACGTGGCGCTGATCGTGGTCAGGTGCGGGTGATCGGAACGAGCAGCGGCCGCGCGGGCCAGCACAGCCAGGAGGTAGCCGCCGTGCAGCTTGTCGCCCACGGCCCATTGCGGGTCGAGGTCTGCTGCGAAAGCGTCGCTACTGGGGATTACCGCCGTGGCGTCGGCGAAGGTCTGCATACAGTCAGGTTGACACCGTCAGGTTGACAATGTCAATGTGATGAGGTGACGGACAGAAGGGTGCGAGCCAATCCGGGACAGGGCGGGCGGCTGCGGGAAGAGATCCTGGCGGCCGCCGAGCAGTTGCTCGAAACCGCCGGTACCGAGGACGCGCTCACGGTGCGCGCCGTCGCCTCGGCCGCCGGAGTTTCCACTCCGTCGGTCTATCTACATTTCACCGACCGGGAAGCCCTGCTCGAAGCGGTCTGCATCCGGGTCTGGGGTCAACTGGAAGATTTGTTCCACCGCTGCCAGGTAGCGGACCCCTTCCATTCGCTGGGGCGGTTCGGTCGCGCCTACGTCAAGTTCGCACTCGAGCACCCTGTGCAGTACCGGGTCCTGCTGATGCGCACGTCCAGTTCCGAAAATCCTGCCGCGACAACCTGTTTCCGGTTGATGACCGACGCGATCACCACCTGTGTCGCCACCGGCCTGATGCACGGCGATCCAGGAACACTGGCGCTGCATCTCTGGTCGGCTGCGCACGGCTGCGTCTCACTGCTCATCACCCAACCGCACCTGCCATGGCCCGAAGACCTGGACGACTTCATCGACAACACGATCCGCATGGCAGGTTTCGGCGTCGCCCTCCAAGCGCGCCTGCCCGAGGTGCGAACCAGCCCCGAACTCGCTACCGCCCTGGATAGGCTGCACTCGCCCTGATCCCGGAGAGGTCGGCGGTCCGGCGGCGATAGCCGACCTGCCGAGAACCATTCCGCCAGCCTCTCCGCCGGCCGATCCCACGATGCCGCATACCGTGCGGTTGTCAGGGCTGGCTACGCCTGGATAACCTCGATCCCCACCATTGCGTTGAGCGAGTCGCAGCTGGCCCAAGACTGGTTCTGCCCGTACTGCGCAGGGCCGTACTTCCAGTAGACGAACGGGACGGGCCACGCCACGCAAGTGAGCTTCACTTGATGCCAGGTCGGCAGCTCGCAATTGGCCATCCCGCCGGTGTTGAAGATGTTGTACACGTGGCAGTTGGCCTGCCACACCGGAACGTCGGCCTGGGCTACACCGCCGACACCGACGAGCGTTGCGGCAGCACTGGCGGTAACAACAACGGCACTTGCAGCAAGCCTTTTCGCAGAAAGCATTGAGAACCTCCTGAATCGATGTTGTCTGGAAGATCGCTGGGTGATCGAAAATGTTACTCAGGCCACGCAGCCGCAACCCTGGAGATCGCCTACTTCGCGGACACCGTCGAGGGCTCGAAACAGCTCCCGTAAGGAAGAACGCGTCGAGATCTGGAAAACCTGACAAGAGCTGTCAGCGGGCGGTGACATCCTGTCTTCCATGGCGACATGGCAGCAGTTTGCGAGCGAGGCACCCGAGTTGGCTGCCCACGTGAGATCACGGTTCGATGCGCACAAGACACATGTGCTGGCCACACTGCGCCGGGACGGCACCCCGCGAGTGAGCGGATCGGAGGTGGAGTTCATCGGACCAGACCTGATGTTCGGTTCCATGCCCGACGCGATGAAGGCAGCCGACCTGCGGCGCGACGGGAGGTGTGCCATCCACGCCCATCCCGGCGACGGTGACGCCAAGGTTATGGGTGTCGCGGTCGAAATCACCGGACCGGCAAAGGCAGCCTTCGGATCGCCACCGGGTGTCCACGACTTCCGCCTCGATCTCACCGGCGCAGTTCTCACCTACGTCGACGCGGCCGCAGAGTTGCTGATAATTCAGCACTGGCAGCCCGGCAGCGGCGTAAGGGTCACCCGGAGAAACTGATCGGCCATCTATGCCTCCGGCCGATTTTCCCTCGGAGATAACGCCTTCATCGTTATGCGAACAGCGCATTACCACCGTCCGCGCGCCCGGAGTGGCGGCGGGCGATCGGCGAGATCGCAGGGCAGACTTGCGCGGTCCAGAGCTCCATCGCCCCCGACACCGAGGCAACGATGACACCGATTCCGGCCGGTATCTCGCTCGACGCACTGTCCGACCTCCCTCAATACCCAGCCGGGACATCGTTCGGCCCCGACATCGACACTGCCCATGAGATTCTGCTGTCCGACGCCGGTGCGGACGCGAAGCGAGAGGCGTTCCTCGCATGGGTCGCACGACACCAGCCGTGCATCTTCGGCCGGATGGCCACCAAGTCCGGCACACCCGCCCACGGTTTGGCGATGAACCTGTGCTGGATCGATGAGCAGATGCTCACTGCCGGGCCTCACGCGGTCGCCGCAGCCATCGCCGGGGACCGACAGATCTGGAAGGAACGCGCTGCACGCGGTGAAAGCAGTGCCTTCCTCGTGATTTTCAACAGTCGCCGCCTCGCCCATGCCCGCCCCGGCCCCGAATTCGCCCGGCTATGCACCGATCTGGCCTCCCTGTATCTCTCCGAACTGGCTCCAATCCACCCGGACGTGATCTACACCGAGGCCCTCCCGCTGCGTGGGCGCGACGGGGTGCTGCGGTTGTTCAAAGGCAGTGTGCAGCTATTCCACACCGGTGCCCATCTACGGCGACATCACGACCGCCGAATACCCGGCGGCGTAATGATTTCGGTGAACGGGCCTGGGCACTACGCTAATTCCCTTGTCGCCCAAGGCTTGTGCGCAGACCTGACCGAATCCGCTCCCGTTGTCCACCGACTGGCCGCCCGCTCGATCGGCGCCGGCGGCCTCGGTGACGACCGCGCACTCAGTACCACCTGGCACCGCGACCCCCGACCCGCCGAACGTGACACCGCACAGTGGTTCTCCGCGGCCTACCACCTCGACGTCCTGGTCGAATCCGACGTAGTCACCGACCCCCGCATACGCACCAGCCCCTGCCCAGCCCACCAGCAATGGTCCTGGCTACATCTGGACTACATCGACGCCCACGAGACCACTCCCACAGACCGCACCCACGGATGGTTCCACGGGACACCCATTCCAGAACGCGACCTACACCACAACCCCTGGCCCCCCGTCGTTCCCATCGACGCGCCAGACTTCAACTACTGACTTTGCCAACTGCCGCAAACTCGATCCCAGCCCTGAACATCCGCACATGCCGCCTATCGCGTGGTCGCGAACGGACGCATCCGACTATGAGAGCGCCCGTTCTTCATGGTGAGGTGACTGCATGACGAACGACGCACCCTCGCCGGTGGACCTCGCGAGAATGCCCAGGGCCGAGTTCGCCTTCCCCGGTCCGTTGCGGGACAAGCTGGTGGCAGCGATCCTCGACGGTTCCAAAACCTCCACGACGGGGCTCGTCGTCGAGTACGAGCATGAGGGAGCGGCTCTGCCGGAGGCCGGGAGTCATTCGGTGGTTATCGATTCGAACGACTTTCCGGTCGCGGTGATCGAGGTCGCTGACGTGCGTGTCGTCCCACTTGCGCAGGTGGAGCTCGCGCACGTGGTGGATGAGGGTGAGGGCCACGCTAGCGTCGCGGAGTGGCGGGCAGACCATGAGTTGTTTTGGCACAGTAGCCAGTTCCGCGCAGCGTTAGACGACCCAGTGTTCACTGTGGACGATGCGACACTAGTGGTACTTGAACGCTTCCACCTCATCACCGACGTTCACCCCGATGATTGAAGGCAGGTGAACAACGCCCGGTAATGCCGCATACCGCGGCCGTGAATGTCCGCATCTGCCGAATACAGTGTGCTTCTACCCTTGCTCCGCCGCACCGGGGACAAGCAGCCAGATGTTTGCCCGGCCAGGGGTGTCTGGGGTTCAGTCGTCGTTCAATGCAACTTCTTGGTGCTCGATCAGTGCTGCACTGCCGTGATATTGAACATCCAGCTGATCCCGAACTTGTCCACGAGCGAGCCCGCCTCGTCGCCCCACACCTGCTCTTCGAGTAGCAGCGTTACGGTGCCGCCGACCGAAAGCTTCTCGAAGTATCCGCGGAGTTCGTCGTCGCCGCCGACGAAGACCGCAACGTTGTTTCCCGGCTGGTAGGGCGGGTGCCCGGGCCGGTCGTACGGGAAGTCCCAACCCATCAGCGTGTAGCCCGCCGGTGTGTCGAGCCGGGCATGCATGACATTTTCAGCGTTGGGCGCTTCCGGTGAGCCGAAGTCCGCGACCGTTCCGAGCTCCAATTCGCCCCCGAAGACCTCCTGATAGAACTCCATTGCTTGCCGCGCGTTGCCGTTGAACACGATGCACGGGTTGACTCCAGAACTCACTCGACGCTCCTTTTGACGCGTGACCGATCGGGCCGTCCGCCGGTCGCCAAGTCAGCCTGTCAAGCAATCACGACACCTTCTGTCGTGATTGCTTGTAGAACTCGAGTACGGCTGCGCCAGCGTGGAATGCCCGCTTTTGCGGCGGAGCGCGCGTTGGACAGCCGCCCAGAGCTGTTGGCCGCCAGAGTCTCTGGAACGTCCGCTTCTGCCGAATACAGGGTGCTCGTCAGCTACCTGAAGCTGCGCGTCCAAGGTCGGCCGACCCGACCCTGCGGCTGCCGCCTACATCAGGTGAGCCGGGTGTCGGCGAAGACCACCATCGCGTCGCGGTAGTACGTCGCAAGCCCCGCAGCGATACGGTCGAAATTCTCGGCGTAGGCCGGCTCATCATATGTACGAGCCAGTGCCTTGAACTCACGAGCGTCCGGGTCCCAGCTCGTGCGCACGAGCTGGTACGCCGTCTCGATCTCCGCCTGTACGGACGGGTCACTTACCGCGGTCTCGGATGCCATGAATTCGGCCATCCGAATCATCGCTGCGGTCGTTTCTCGCTGCATTCGCTCGAGGTCCTCGACGCTGAGCGAGTCGATGAACTGTTGCGATCGCTGCCGGGCCTGGTCTTGATCCGGCCAATCGACGCCTTTTACCGCCTCGTACAAGTTCGGATCGAAACCTTCGAAAAGGTTTTCCGGCCTATTGATTTCGGTCACAGCTCCTGTGCCCTTCTGGCTCTCGAGTTCCTCGATGGTGCGGGCAAGCGTGTGTGCCACCCGAGTGAGACGATCACGCTTGTCGGTCACGCTCGCGTGGTGCTCGCGCAGCGCCTGCACGTGGTCGGTCTGGCCGTCGAGAATCGCCGCGATGGCATCGAGCGGCATATCGAACTCCCGCAACACGAGAATCTGCTGCAACCGCAGCAGTTGCTCCTGCTCGTAGACGCGGTAGCCGTTGCTGCGAATACCGGCGGGCGATAGCAGCCCGATCTCGTCGTAGTACCGCAGCGTGCGCGGCGTCACGCCCGACATGCGGGCAATCTCGGCAACAGACCAGAACACACCCATCCTCCTGCTCGAACTCCGCCGGCCGATCCGGCACCTCGACGCTAAACATGCACGCAACGTAAACCTCAAGACCCGCGCGCCCGAGACCTCCACGCCAGTGCCGTGGGGACGACTGCTGCCATCGGTACCGCGCAGAGTACGTTGCGGGACCTGTCCGCCCTGGCCGCCGCAGAGGCCATCAGATGGCGCGAAAACACCGCCACTTACCGCTGCTAGTCACAGCGCCTGGCGTTCTCACCAGTACGGCTGTTCGAAAACTGTTCGTCTCGTGTGCATCCGCCGCAGCCAGCCAGTCATCTCGGCGTTGGCCAGCCGAGTGCTCACCCAGCCCGCTGGTGGTCTCGTCACCTCACCGCCGCCGAGCCTTATCGGGGTTGATGTAGAGTCGAATATCCTTGTACACCACGGTGTTCGGCGCATCGTCGTCGTTGTCCGGGTCGCCGGAGTCCGCAGGATCCGGCAGTTCCGCGATCTCCTCGATGACGATCTGTGCGCGCGCCGCGCCGGGATCGAACATCTCCTGAAACGGCCCGACGAACGACCCGCCGAGACCGCGGTGCTTCGCCCGAACAGCCGCCCATCCGAACAGTGCCAACGGGCCGATGGTCGCGATCAGCAGTAACAAGTCCCCGCCCATGTCCACGAGCGTACCGATGAGGGGCCGACTTTCCGTTGATCACCGAACCTGACTAACCAGCTTCAGATGCACTCAGCGAGCCTAGGCGTGTCTGCACATACCGCCTCCCGCGGCCACCTGAGCTGCTGCGCAACGTCTGACGGTCGGGCTGGATAGTGTTGTGCCCCATGGGGTCTGAACTAGTCGAAGACGTTTCCGAGCTGCCGCGGAAGCGGATGGGAGCGGGTGCCTTGTTTGTCGATGAGTGTGACCGCGTATTGCTGGTCGAGCCGACGTACAAGGACTACTGGGAATTACCGGGAGGCGTCGTCGAAGCCAACGAGTCGCCCCTTGCCGCGGTTGTTCGGGAGATCGATGAGGAGCTCGGCCTGACGGTGTCGATGGGCCGGTTACTGGTGGTGGATTGGGTTCCGCCAGGTCTATATCCCAGCGACGGGGTGATGTTCCTTTATGACGGCGGACAGCTCACAGCCGATCAGACTGCGGCAATAGCCTTGCAAGCGCAAGAGCTTGTCAGTTGGGCCTGGTGTGATGAGCCGGAGGTCTCGGAGCGGCTGCCGGCGGTGCTGGCTCGCCGCGTGGCCGCCGCGCGCTCACTCCGCCGGGATGGTGGCGTCGCCTATCTCGAGGATGGCTTTGTCATTGCGTGATCAAGCGTGGCTTTGGTCGTGAAGTCTGGTGTCGGTTGGTCGCGCAGTCTGGGCATCAGTCGGGCGGCTTGCAGCTGGATTCTGGTCACGAATCGACCACCGCCCGGCCAGCGAGTCGGCCGAGCGGTGTTGTTGGTGGCCCCGCCGTGCCATTCGAGCGCGAGCTAGGAGTGGGCGTCGATGCGGAATACTGCAATCCGATCGGCGGCCTCAGCAATAGCCTGCGGGGTCGGATCCTCGACCAAGCCGGTCGTGACGAACAACTTGCCGACCCGTGCATGGCTGTTCTCGATGTGGTCGCGCAGTATCGGTCGACGTTCCTCGACGGATAGTTCTACCAACTTCACGACCGAGGATCGACGGCCCCGCGAGAGGGTGACCGTCTGCGCTGCGCGAACGTTGGCGACCCAGGCGGCTTTCGGGTATGCCTGGAAGATGTAGCGTTGCCCTGCAATGGGAATTACCCCGATCGCCGCGATCCGTGGCTGGCCGGTTCGGCGCCCGGTCGTGGTGATCAGGTAGTGGGGTCCGAGGGCGATTCCCATCTTCTGCAGTCTGATGATCACCTTGTTGAACTTCTCGACCTTGCGGCGAAATTGCTCCGCGGTTTGAGCCATGATTATCTTCCTCCCCGCCAGACCTTCTCGTCTGGACTGCTCACCTCGGCTGATCGGTAGGCCGAACGCGAACAACGTCGCCGGCACCATTCGGTGATGGCGCTCTATCCGCCGAGGATGGTGTCGCTCCACGGACCTCGACTGTTACTCACTTGCAGCTGAATAGCTTGTGACTGTTCGCATTCCAGCATCGGGGGCTCTGTCGGCGGAACCACCGGCGGTGCGGAGGGTCAGCTTTTGCCGGCTCGGGAGTGGGCGAGTCGGAGTGGCGCGTTGCGACGGCTTAGATTGCACCCTCACCAGCACGGCGGCGCATGGTGCGCGCGATTTGGTTGGCCGGCCGACATCGGAAAACGCGGGAGTAGCCGAATAGGATGTGTCCCCCGAGACTACTGGAGAACTTCCATCACCGATTTACGTCACTAGGCGAACCGGGTAGTGAGCTCGGTCGCGATCTCGTAGTGGCGCACGAGGAACGAGCGTTCGTCGAGCTTCTTGCGCCGCAGCCAGCCGGTCACCTCGGCGTTGCACTTGCTGGCGTTGCACGACCCGCACGCGGGCACGACATTGCCGAGCGTGTAGCGGCCGCCGCGCGAGATTGCCTGCACACAGTCCTTCTGCAGCGAGGTGACAGGGGAACCACAGTAAGCACACCCGCCCCAGGACACCTTGAGCGCGTCCCATTGCGCGTCGGTGAGGTCGTGGGTGACCTGCGCCATCCGCTTCTTACGCTTACGCGCGGCGCGAACCTGTTTGCTACCACCAGTCGGCACGAGGGGTGACACTACGCGTCACGGTGCCGGCCGAGCAGCAGGACTGGCGTGAATGGTTCGACGAGACCAGGCGCAGACCGTGGAACGGCATTGCTGACCGCGCGAAGCGACCCGGTCGCCCATTCGAGGTGACCGGGTCGCTCGCAATATTCAGTTCAGGATGCTGCGGGCTACCCGCTGAGGCTGGACGAGCCGGCGCTCAGCAGTTGCAGGATGTTCTGCAAGAAGTCGCACCCGCCCGGCGCGCCGATGGGGAACTCGACGCACCCTGCGACGGGGGCGACCTGTTCGGTGGCGGCTTGGGCGGTAGCCATCGGGGCCAGCATCAGTGCACCGGCCAGTGTGGCCGCAGCGAGTGATCGTTTCATCGAAATTCCTTACTGCTCTGCGTTTTCGAACTGTCCAACTGCCCGAGCGGCGAAGATCACGCTATTGGGGCATCAGCTCAGCCACTAGACCCCGGTTCCGTGGCCCACGGATCCGGGGGCACTGCCCGGCAGTTCGTACCCCCTGGCGGCTCAGAACATCCGAGAGTGCTGGTGACCCTCGACTGACGTGAAAGTGGTCTCGACAACGGCCGCAGTTTTCACCACGACCGAATACCCGCCAATCGCAACTGATCACGGTCGCCTCGTCACCCCAGCTCCGGCGGCTCACACCCAGTCCTGCGTCGACGACGAGTATGCGAGGGTAGTGGCATGACGGTAGAACGGTTCGAGGTCCAGCGGCATGTCACCGCGTCGCCTTCGGAGATCTTCACACTGCTGTGCTCCCCCGAAGGGCACGTAGCCATCGACAGTTCGGGCATGCTGCAATCGGCGGAAGGGAAACCCGTCACGGGCGTCGGGGATGAGTTCATCGTGCACATGGACCGCGAGTCGCTCAACGACCTGCCGATGGGCAAATACGACGTGACGGTGATCATCACCGAATTCGAGCAGGACACCCAGCTCGAATGGACGATCGCGGGCACGATCAAGCCGCCGATCGAGCACCGGTACGGCTATCGCCTGGAGGCCGACGAGACCGGCACACTGGTTACCTCGTACTACGACTGGAGCAAGATCGCGCCCCGCTATCGCGAGGCGGCCATCTTCCCGATCATTCCCGAGTCGGCACTGCGCGCCACCCTCGGCATTCTCGCCCGCACCGTCCAGAGCGGCCTATAGGTCTGCCTCACCCGCCCGGGTCGCGTCTCGACGCTGCGTCGCTGTCCAGTCGCGGATCGCGGCGACGAACTCCTCGGGCGCGTCGGATTCCACGTAGGTGCCTGCGCCTTCGACGATCACGGTCTTGTGGTCGGTGAACGTCGCTTCCAGGCGCTCGCGCTCCTGGGGGCGGAAGGCGATGTCGGCGTCACCCCACACGATCAGTGTCGGCAGGTGCGCGATGTCGGCAAGCCCGGCTTCGACCGCGGCGAAGAAGTCCCGACTGGCGAGGACCCGGCCGGGGAGCACGGCGGAAGCCTGGCGCCGCTCCGGGGTGTTCAGCGCCTGGCTGTAGTGGGCCATTTCGGCAGCGGTCGGCTTCCGCCTTCGGTGGCAGGTGGGGATGAAGGCTTTGACCAGGAGGTTGAACCGCCGGACCAGGAAGCGGAACGGGAGTCCGCCGATGACGCGACCGAACCACTCGAAATGGAATATCCCGTTGACCGGCCAGGCCCAGGTGTTGGCGAGCACCAGCCGATCGAAGACGGCCGAGCGCCGCTGCACGACCGCCAAGCCGACCATTCCGCCCCAGTCCTGCCCGACCACAGTGACCCGATCGAGGCCGAGCGCGTCGACGAACCCGGTGACCACGTCCGCGTGTTCCTCGGGCAGGTAGCGGTAGCCGGGCTTCGCCGTCGACAGTCCGAAGCCCGGGTAGTCGAGGGCTATGCACCGGAAGTCATCGCGCAGTGCGCGGATCACGTCGCGCCAGAGGAATGACCAGGTCGGATTGCCGTGCAGGAGCAGGAGTGTGGGACCTGACCCCTCGTCGACGTAGTGCACGGTGTGCCCGTCGATGTCGATGAACCGGCTCTCGAACGGGAACAGATCGTCGTCGACCCAACCGGGCCGCACGCTCTTGGTGATATCGGCCATGGCGGCCCCCTCCGGGCTCGGCATCAACGGTATGCTTGAGCATGTCACGTGCACTTGAGAATTTCAAGCGATTGTAGGGAATAATGCGTAGCTACGGCCAGTACTGCGGGCTCGCCCGGTCCCTCGAAGTCGTCGGCGACCGGTGGAACCTGCTGATCGTCCGCCAGCTCCTGATCGCCCCCGCCCGCTACCGCGACCTGATCGACGGCCTTCCCGGCATCGCGACCAACTTGCTCGCCGATCGGCTCCGTGACCTCGAGGCCGCCGGCGTGGTCGAGCGGCGGCTGGCCGGCGAGGGAAGCATCGTCGAGTACGCCCTCACGCCGTGGGGCGCCGAGCTGCGCCAGCCGATCGAAAGCCTGATCCGCTGGTCCACCCCGTTGATGGTCCACGGCCCCGCCGACGGTGATTCCTTCCGCCCCGGCTGGCTCGCCCTCGCCGTCCCCGCCCTGCTCGACACCCGGGTCGAGGTCCGCCCGTCGGCGACGGTCGGGCTCGAGATCGGCGGTCCCCTGCTCCAGCTCCGCGCGACGCACTCCGGCTTCGAAGTCGGCCAACACGATGACCGCGACCTCGACGCGACCGTCCGCGCCGACCCTGCTTACATTCTCGGCTTGGCCGCAGGCGCCCTCACCCTCAGCGACGCCCTCGCCCTCGGACTGGTGGAGATCGACGGCGACGAGTCCGTCGTCCGCACCGTCTTCGCCGCCTGACAGTGGCCGATCCGGCAGGCGCACGGCGGCAGCATCTCCTGGACGTACCGCGCCGTCCGACGCCTGCGAACGGCCGCATACACCGGTAAGTGGCTGTACTACGCACCATCCGGGCGTCGGGCTACGAAGACATATTCGCGACTGTCCTCGCTGAACGGTTCGCCCGCGAACCCGCCATGGAGTGCCTCGAGTTCCAGCCCCGCCACGTCGAGGAGTCCGAGCCACTCGTTCTTCGTCGCCCACCACAGGGAGCTCACCGCGCCATCGTCGCGGACGAGGTCAATTCGGTTGTCGCCCACCGCATACCGGATTGTGTGCGGGATCGGTCCGAGCTGGCGGGTGCCGTCCAGGCGGGCCGCGGTGTGGTGATCGAAGGCGAACGCGTTCCACGCGAATCGTCCGCCGGGCCGCAGGGAGGCGGCTACCCGTTCGAAGACGCGGCGGCGGTCGGCCCAGGTGTTCAGGTGCAGTAGCGCGCGGAATGGACAGTAGATCAATGCGGCCGGCTGATCGAGACGCAGATCGCGCATGTCGGCCTCGCGCAATTCGAGCCGCACACCGGCCTCATCGGCCCGGATCATGGCCTGCTCGAGCATTCGAGGAGACGTGTCGATGCCGATCACGGGCTGCCCGGTGGCTCGGGCAACCGGGATGGCCACCCGGCCGTTGCCGATCGCGAGTTCGACCAACGGCCCGTCGGCGCGACCGGCAAGCTCGACATAGAAGGCGATATCCGCCGTCATATCGGCCGACCATTCGTCATAGTGATCCGCGAATGCCTCGTTCCAGCTCATACGCGCAAGCCTGCCCGTCTACTAGAGAAAACCCCATCGATTCCGGCGACCAACCGTTCGAGCAAGGTCAGGGCTCGGGTGCGATGCGGAGCAGTTGCTTGCCGAGGTTGCGCCCTTCGAAGAGGCCGCGCAACGTGGCCGGCGCTAGTTCGAAACCCTCGGCGACATCTTCGGCGTACACGATGTGGCCTTGGGTCATCCATTCGTGCAACCGGGCGAATGCCTCGGGGAATCGGTCGAGGTAGTCCAGAAAGATGAATCCCTCCATCCGTGCCCGTTTGAGCCCGAGTTGCAGGTAGTTGCGTGGTCCAGGAGGCGGTTCACCCGCTTCGTATCCGGAAGAGATGCCGCCGCAGACCACGATTCGGGCTCGCTCGGCGATATTCGCCAGTCCGGCATCCAGGATGGCGCCGCCGACGTTGTCGAAGAACACATCAATACCATCGGGAGCCAATTCGCGAAGCCTCGCTTCGACGTCATCGGCCTTGTAGTCGATGCACTCGTCGAACCGGGCGACCTCGGTGACCCAGGCGCACTTGGCGCTACCGCCCGCGATCCCGATCACCCTGCATCCCAGGGCTTTCGCGATCTGGCCTGCGATGGAACCGGTCGCGCCGGCGGCTCCGCACACCAGCACGGTATCCCCGGCCGAGGGCCTACCGATATCGATCATGCCGAAGTAGGCGGTCAGGCCGGTCGCCCCGAAGATGCCGAGCATCATCTTGGGGTCGATACCCGGGGGAACGATATTGAGTCCCAGCAGCCCCTGGCCCGATGCGATCGCGTAGTCCTGCCATCCGACCATCCCACAAACCCACTCCCCCACTGCATACTCGGCGTTGCGGGATGCCACTACCTGACCGACACCACCTGCCCGCATCACCGCACCGAGTGGCACCGGATCCAGGTAGTTCGGGCCGTCATTGAGCCAGCCTCGCTGAGTCGGATCGAAAGCCAGCCAGACCACCCTGACGAGTGCCTCATCCGGCCCAGCGGTCGGGACCGGGCCGATCCTGAGCTCGAAGCTACTGTCGTCAACCATGCCCGCAGGTCGTTGGACAAGAATCCACTGGCGATTCATCCCATCGACGCTAACCTACCGATCCGATCACTGTCATCCGAGTTTCCTGGTTCCGCACCGGAGACTCAGCCTGCGATCACGGGCTCTCTCCCACGCGATATGGCCTATTGCGGAACGTCTCGACGACTCCGATCGAACGGCAAGATTTCGTCGTAAGAGACACGGGTTCAACGATGTTCATCGCATGGCAAGATCGGCGAATGTGGAAGGACCTGATCCGAGAACTCTATGCGGATGCGGAATTCGCACCTGAAGCTTCCGGCACGGAGGTAGACCAAGTCGAGAGCCATTTGGGCCAGGCCGTTCCGAACGAGTTGCGAGATCTGCTGCGGCACACTAACGGTGTGCTCGCCGAGTGGGGGTCCGGTCTCGTGTGGTCGGTCGAGGAGATCATCGATCAGAACACCCAGTTCCGCCATGATGCCGAATTCGCGGAGCTGTACATGTCCTTCGACCAGTTGATGTTTTTCGGTGACAACGGCGGTGGTGACCAGTTCGCCTACGTCCGGCTGCCATCGGGACATAACACCGGCGTGTATGTCTGGGATCACGAAACCGATGACCGCAAGTGGGTTGCCGGTTCGTTGACCGACTACTTGCAACGGCGAGCAGGCGCCGAGGGTGACAGCTGGTACAGGTGACCGCGCCACTGCCCCTCGAGATCATGTCAAATACTCCTCGGTGAATTCGATTTCAGGTGTGCCCGCACCGTGGGGGCTGAGCTCAGAACAGGATGAGCGCGGCGCACAATCCGGCAATGGCGGTGAACTGCAGGGTGACCCGGTACTTCAGAATGCTGTCCCACTTGTCTTGCAGCGCACGGGCATCGGCCGGGATGATGCCGCTCATGGCAGCGGCGGTCTGCCGGGTATTGATCGGTTTGGCGATGCGGACGTAGAAGGCGAGCCAGGTGAGCAGCGCCGCCACCGTGATCCCCGCTGCGACAGCGGCGCCGATCCGGCCGGCCGCCAGCGCGATCACCAGTGTGAGCACCGCGGTGACCACACCGCCCACCCCGAAGACCGGCATGCGCTTGTCGCCGTAGTAGTGACCCCAGCCCGCACTCACGGTCACCGTCGCGTCATCGAGCTTGCGGTACACGGACCGCATGATCACGGCCCCGCAGACATCGGTGCCATAGACGATGGCGTTGGCGAGAACGGCGACGGCGGCGATGAGCTGGCCGGTGACAATGAGCATTTTCGGCTTCCTTTCCAACTTTCTAGCATCGCTAGATACTGGAGCAACGGTAACACCCGTCCGCCAGCCTGTCTAGCGCTGCTAGATTTCAGATCGCGGCCGCACGATCCACTCGGATCAGCAAGCTGCACATGCCGTTCCGGCCGAAGCGCGACGCGAGCGCGCAAAAATCTGCTTGCGGCAAGACTCAGGAGTGCCGCACAATGGGCGGCCGAGGCCAGGACCTGCGGAAATCCGGAATCTGCGAGATGCGTGCACGCGCGGCGCCTGCGGACGGGGATGCGCGGCTACTGGGTGGGCGAGATTGGGCGAATGGGTGGTTCATGTTCGATGTGATCATTGCCGGGCGTGGGCCGACCGGCGCGATGCTGGCCGCCGAACTGCGGCTGCACGATGTGCGGGTGCTTGTTCTGGAGAAGGAACCCGAGCCTGTGGCGTCGTTCGTCCGCATAGTCAGCCTGCATATTCGCAGCCTCGAGCTGATGGCGATGCGCGGACTGCTGGATCGTATTCTCGAACGCGGACGACAGCGTCCCGTCGGCGGTGTCTTCGCCGCGATCGCCAAACCTACGCCCGAGGGCTTGGATTCGGCGTACGCCTATCAGCTGGGCATCCCGCAGCCGATCATCAATCATCTCCTCGAAGAACATGCGATCGAACTGGGTGCGCAGGTCCGGAGCGGTTGTGCGGTAGCCGGTTTCGAGCAGGACGACGAGGGGGTGACCGTCGAGCTGGCGGACGGCGAGCGGCTGCGGTCGCGGTATCTCGTCGGTTGTGACGGCGCGCGCAGTACGGTGCGCAAGCTGCTCGGCGTCGGCTTCCCCGGCGAGCCCTCACGGACCGAGACGCTGATGGGCGAGATGGAAGTGGGTGTGTCGCAGGAGGAGGTCACTGCCATCGTGACCGAAATCGGCGATAAGCGATTCAGCCTCAGGCCCTTCGGCGCAGGGGTCTATAGCGTTGTGATCCCCGCCGCGGGAGTCAGCGATGATCGCTCGGAACCACCCACTCTCGAGGATTTCGAACAACAGTTGCGCGCCATCGCCGGAACCGATTTCGGCGTGCACTCCCCCCGCTGGCTGTCCCGCTTCGGCGATGCCACCCGGCTGGCGGAGCGATATCGGGTCGATCGGGTGCTACTGGCCGGCGATGCGGCGCACATCCACCCGCCCGCCGGCGGTCAGGGAATGAATCTCGGCGTTCAGGACGCAGTCAACCTCGGCTGGAAACTGGCCGCACAGATCCATGGCTGGGCACCGGAAACATTACTGGACACCTACCAGACCGAACGTCATCCGGTGGCCGCGGATGTCCTGGACAACACCCGCGCCCAGGTGGAACTGACCTCCACCGAACCGGGCCCGCAGGCCGCGCGCAGACTGCTCACCGAACTGATGGACTTCGACGAGGTGGCCCGCTACCTGATCGAGAAGATCACCGCGATCGACATCCGCTACGACTTCGGCGCGGGCCCCGACCTACTCGGCCGCCGTCTGCCCGACCTCGACCTGAAACAGGGCCGCCTCTACGACCGGCTACATCAGGGCCGCGGCCTGGTACTCGACCGCACCGAACACCTGACCGTCGAAGGCTGGTCCGACCGAGTCGACCTCATCACCGATCCCACTGTGGCACTGGATATTCCAGCGCTCCTGCTTCGCCCCGACGGCCACGTCGCCTGGATCGGCGAGCACCAACAAGACCTGAACACCCACCTCTCCCACTGGTTCGGCAAGCCCACCACCTGATTTCACCCGAGCATCCGACACGAACGCTGACCGCGCTCAGCGCGATTCCGAACACTGGCTTCGCACGATCAACCATGTCCGCCGCCGTACCCTCACCGTTCACCACCACGAACCCCAAGGCACCCTCGGCCGCCCGCTGTTGATACCGAACTGTCCCCGCGGCGAGGTTCATGTGCCCGGTGACGCTGATTCGGTTGAAGCGGATCCGCGGCTCGGAGTAGGCAAGGATTCGGCCAGACTCTCGACGTATTCCGCACCCCACTGGTTCAACTCGGTGACGAAGCCGCGCAATGCTTTCCCGGTCGAGGTGAGCGAATACTCCACGCGTGGTGGGACTTCGGGGAAGGCGTGTCTGCTGACGATGCCGTCTTGTTCCAGCTCGCGCAACTGGCGGGTGAGTACGCGGGGAGTCACCTCGCCGACCTTGCGGCGCAATTCGCCGTAGCGCAGGGGCTCGTCGAGGAGGTATTTGACGATTGTCATCTTCCAGGCGCCGCCGAGCACGGCGATGCTCACTTCGACGGGGCAGCTTCGCATCGCTCGCACGATCGGTGCACGGACTTCGTCCTCGGTAGCCATACGCTCGATGGTATCCGCTTCGTCCATATGGACAAGATTGTGCATACTGTTGATCCTGACCGGTGGTTGATAGAAACGAGGATAAGGACGTCGAGCAACGCGAAGGATTCCGGTGAGTATTTCCGAAGTCGATATCGAGCAGCGCGTGATCCGGCGGGTGCCCCGTTTTCATCCGGCGTGGACGATCGTGGCCGTGGCCGCCCTCGCGCTCATCGCGGCGGGAAGCTTCGCCACGATCGCGGGCCTGATCACCGAACCGCTGGTCGAGACGAAGGGGTGGAGTCGCACCGGCATCGGTGCCGCGGTGGCGGTGAACATGGTGCTCTACGGGGTGGTCGGGCCGTTCGCGGCGGCCATGATGGACCGCTACGGCATCCGCCGTGTCACCTCGTACGCGCTGATCGCGCTGATCGCGAGTTCGGTTCTCACCGCGCTCGTCACCCCGTCGGTGTTCTGGTTCGTGCTGTGGTTCGGCCTCGCCATCGGTGTCGGGACCGGGTCGATCACCACGGTGTTCGCCGCGACCGTGGCGAACCGGTGGTTCTACCGCAAGATCGGTCTCGCCACCGGATTACTCACCGCGGCAAGCGTATTCGGACAGTTCGCGATGCTGCCCCTGCTGTCGGTGCTGCTCGAACGGGCCGACTGGCGCGCACCCGTGCTCGCGTGCGGCGCCCTGGCCACGGTGGCGCTGCTCGGCGTTCTGCTTTTCCTGCGCGAAAGCCCCGCCGCGGTCGGCACCATCCGCTACGGCGCGGATCCGGACGCCGAACCGGTCGACACCGATCGCCGGATCAATCCGTTCGCCCGCACGATCACCGCTCTGCTGCGCGCCTTGCGCGACACCCGATTCTGGGTCCTGGCCACGATGTTCGCGCTGTGCGGGGCGACCACGAACGGCCTGATGTGGAGCCACTTCACACCCGCCGCGCACGATCACGGGATGGCCGCCACCGCCGCGTCGGGCCTGCTGGCCATCATCGGCGTCACCAACATTCTCGGCACCGTCTCCGCGGGTTGGCTCACCGACCGGATCGAACCACGGCTGCTCCTTGCCGTGTTCTTCCTCGGCCGGGGCCTCTCGCTCGCCGTCCTTCCGGTCTTGTTCACCAGCGGATGGTCCCCCGACCTCGTCGTCTTCGCCGTGGTGTTCGGCATCCTCGACGTCGCAACAGTGCCACCGACACTGACCCTGTGCCGCCACTACTTCGGCACCGACAGCGCGCTCACCTTCGGCTGGATCAGCGTCTTCCACCAACTCGGCGCGGGCGCGATGGCTCTCACCGGCGGCCTGATCCGCGACATCAACGGCTCCTACACTCCCCTCTGGATCACCGCCGCCCTCGCTTGCCTCACCGCCGCCGCGCTCGGCACCACCGGCTCCCGAATCAGATGAGCGCCTTCTGTTTCCGGATTCGGCGACGCACATCGCGGATCATCGCATTGGTGCCCGCGAACCTGATGAACTTCGGGATGAAGCGGTTGACGAAGCCGACGAACAGGAACAGGTGCTCGAAGCGGCGCTGGTCGGAATCGGTCCATTCGATCGCCATCTGGTCGCGGAAATGCGGCGGGAGAAAGCCGGCGGTCAGGAACTGCAGGAGGCTGCCGAACGTCACGCGCACCGACCAGTGGATCATCCGCAAGTGGAGCAGATCGTCGATGTAGGCGCGGAATTCGTCATCGCACACGACGTGTTCGCAGGCCCCGAGCCAGTACTCGTCGAATTCCGCGCGCGTCTTCGGCCACATGTCGGGGTGGACCTGGAGGGTGGTGCCGAAAGTGTCCGCGCCCTGGAAGAACGCCTCGAGCTCGTCGGGGGTCATCTTGCCGTGCAGCAGCTGATGGGTGTCCTCGAAACCGATGTAGATCGCCGCCGCCACATACATCTGCAGGTTCCGGTCGAAGGCGTTGTACTTCACTTTCGAGTCCGGCCCTGACCTGACCTGGCGGTGCGCGACGTTCACCGCCTCCCGCATCGCCAATTTGTCCTCGTCGGTGCCGAGCACGGCGACCGCGAGGTAGGCGGAGGTGGTGCGCAGCCGCTTCCACGGATGCACCATCAGCGCACCGGATTCCACCTTGCTCTCCATCACCCCGGCCGCGACACCCTGGTGCGCGAATTGCATCGCGACGTTCGCGGCCGCACCGGCGAACATCCAGAAGTCCAAGGCGTCGGCGAGTTGGGCGGGGCGTTTGCGGGGGGATCGGTAGGTGTCGGGAATGTGGAGGCGCACGCGGTCGAGGGTCAGCGCGTGATCGGGCGCCACGGAGTCCATGGTCATCGTGCTCACATCCGTTCGATGATTGTCGCGTTCGCCAATCCGCCTGCCTCGCACATCGTTTGCAGCCCGTAGCGACCACCGGTTTGTTCGAGGTGGTTGACCATCGTGGCGAGCAGTCGAGTGCCGGAAGCACCGAGCGGGTGACCCAGTGCGATCGCGCCGCCGCGCGGATTGACCCGGGCCGGGTCGGCGTGGAGTTCGTGTTGCCAGACGAGGGGAACGGGGGCGAAAGCCTCGTTCACCTCGAAGGTGTCGATGTCGTCGACCGTGAGCGAGACCCGCTCGAGCGCCTTGCGGGTCGCCGGGATGACAGCGGTGAGCATGAGCGTGGGATCGTCGCCGACGACGGCGAAGGAGTGGAAGCGGGCGCGGGGGGTGAGCCCCAGCTTCGCCGCCATGGCTTCGCTCATGATGAGTGCCGCCGACGCGCCGTCGGTCAGCGGTGAGGAATTGCCCGCGGTGACCGACCAGTCGATCTCCGGAAACCTGTCCAGCACAGCGGGATCGGTGAAGGCCGGACGCAGGCCGGCCAATCCGTCGACGGTGGTAGCGGCGCGGATCGTCTCGTCGGCGGTGAGTTCACCGGACGCCATCAACTCGGCGTCGAACCCGCCCACGGCCGCGGTGGCCGCCGCGAGCCGGTGCGATCGCGCGGCGAACTCGTCCAGCGCCGTGCGATCCAATTTCCATCGGGCAGCGAGGATTTCCGCGGCGATCCCCTGCCCGATCAGCCCGGCCGGATAGCGGGCGGCGAGCGGACCGCGCAGCGAGTCCTTGCCCTGGGTGTTGGAGAACATCGGCGCACGGCTCATCGACTCGACCCCACAGGCGATCGCCACGTCATAGGCGCCCGCGAGCACGCCCTGGGCGGCGAAATGCACGGCCTGCTGGCTCGACCCGCACTGCCGGTCAACCGTGGTGGCCGGGACCGATTCCGGGAATCCGGCAGCCAGTACAGCGGTCCTGCTGATGTTGTTGGCCTGTTCCCCGCTCTGGGTGACGCAGCCGCCGATCACGTCGTCGACGAGGACCGGATCGATCCCGGTGCGCACGACCAGTTCCGCCAGCACGCCTGCCAGCAGCGTGGCCGGGTGCACGGATGACAGCCCACCGCCGGGCTTGCCCCGGCCCGACGGCGTACGAACCACATCAACGATGACCGCGGACATCACGAACCTCCTGCACAGTCGCCGACCGTCGGCGCCCCTTCCGAGACTATGTTAATCACCATTCTTGACTCATCGGGGAGAATTGGTAGTAACTTATCACTGGCATGCAGGGTGGCTATCCGCTGATCACAGTCGCCTCATCGCTCATCTTTGAAGAATTGTCGGAAACATCATCAGATCAGACAAGAATTGTCGGCAACATCATCGGACCGTCAACGACATCGGCCACCAGCCATCGTCACCGACCGGTTCGTGAAGGAAGGAACACCGGTATCGCCATGTTGCGACGGCTGGACAGGTTTCTCAGTTACGAGATGAAGGTGTCGGAATACCTCGGCACGCTCATCATCATCGGCATCCCCTACGGTCTCGTCGGGGTCGTCTGGACACTCACCCATACCGGTCACCTCCGCGACCTTCACGGCGTCGACCTGGTCATATCGTTCCTCGGGTCCATCGTGTGCTGGCCGGTGCTCACCTTCGCGAACGTGACGATGACCTGATGATGGCGCTGGTCTGGTTCATCGACATCGTGGTGATCGTCGTCAAGATCCTGGGCGGGCGGACACAGGTCAATCCCGTTCTCCGCGTGGGCATGTGGATCGCGCTGCTCTGCGTGCTCGTCCTCGGCGTGGCCGCGGTCGGCGCACTCCTGGTCCTACTCGAACATTGGCTGAGCGTATGACGCGACCCGCTACCGAACCGTCGGAACTCGACAAGATTGTCGACAGTGCCACCGGGCTCTGGCGACGGCACCCGCAGCAGTCGATCGAGACACTGGGCAGGCAGGTTCTGCTCGCCAGGGCCACGATCGCGCAGCTGTTCCTCTCCATCGCGCAACGGCGATTCCCGTTCCAGGAGTTCATCAAGCAGTGCGCGTTCATGGCGAACGTCTCGGCCCTGCCGACCGTCTTCGTCGCGATCCCGGTCGCGGTAGTGGTCTCGATCCAGGTCGGCGCCCTGGTGAATCAGGTCGGTGCCACCACCTTCATCGGCGCGGTGGCCGGGCTCGGCATCATCCGCCAGGGTGCGCCACTGGTCACCTCGCTGATGATCGCGGGCGCGGTGGGTTCGGCCATCTGCGCCGACCTGGGTTCGCGCACCATCCGGGAGGAGATCGACGCGATGCGGGTGATGGGGGTGGATCCGGTGCGCAGGCTCGTCGCGCCGCGACTGGCCGCCGCCGTGCTGGTCAGCATGCTGCTGTGTGGGTTCATCGTGTTCGTCGGCTTCGCGACCGCGTACTTGTTCAACGTCTACGCCCAGCACGGCACACCGGGGTCGTTCATCGGCTCGTTCGCCTCGTTCGCGGTAGCCAACGACCTGATCGTCGCGCTGGTCAAGGCGGCCATCTTCGGCGTGCTCACCGCGATCATCGCCTGCGACATCGGATTACACACCAAAGGCGGACCGGGCGGGGTCGCGAACTCGGTCAATTCGGCGGTGGTGTCCTCGGCGCTGATGCTGTTCGCCACCAACATCATCGTCACCCAGCTGTACAACACCTTCTTCCCGTCGAAGGTGGTCTGAGATGGCAGCCGAATACATCCCGCCCGTGCTGCGGCCGGTGCGCGTGGTCGGTGCGGCGGCGAAAGCGCCTGTGCGAGTCAACCAACGGGTCGGACATCAGGCCATCGTGTTCTTCCAGGCGCTGTTCGCGATTCCGTTCGCGCTGCGGCACTACCGCAAGGAAGTCGCGCGCCTGGTCGCCGATGTCGGGTGGGGCAACGGCTCGCTGATCGTGGGCGGCGGCACCGTCGGTGTCGTAGTGGTGCTGTGCGCGTTCGGCGGCATCACCGTCGGCGTGGAGTCCTATACCGCGCTCAACCTGTTGACCATGGGCCCACTCACCGGCGCCATCTCCGGTTTCGCCACCACCCGCGAAATCGCGCCGATCCTGGGCACCCTGGCGTTCGCCATCCAGTCCGGCTGCCGGTTCACCGCCCAGCTCGGCTCGATGCGGATCTCGGAGGAGATCGACGCGCTCGAATCCATCGCGATCCGCCCGCTGCCCTACCTGGTCACCACCCGGATGATCGCGGCCACGCTGACCATCGTCCCTCTCTACACCCTCGGCCTCGCGGTCGCCTATGTGGCGACCAAGCTGTCGGTGCTGTTCCTCGGCGGTACCACCGCGGGCACCTACGACCACTACTTCTTCCAGTTCCTGCTGGGCGGCGACGTGTTCTTCTCGGTGCTCAAGGTCGTGATCTTCGTGCTGATCGCCACTTTCATCCAGTGCTACTACGGGTACACCGCCTCCGGCGGTCCCGAAGGTGTCGGAGTGGCGGCCGGACGTGCGATCAAGATGGTCATCGTCGTGATGGTGTTCACCAATCTCTTTCTCACCCTTGCTATCTGGGGCATCGACCCCGGATTCCGGATCTCGGGATAGGTCGCCTCGATGATGCTCGATCCCAGTGGCCGCGGGCCCAAACCGCTCCAGCTCACCCTCGCGGGCCTGGCCGTGGCCCTCACTTTCGCGGTCGCGCTGTACCTGCTCGCGCTGCGCTACAACGGCGAGTTCGAAAACACGGTGGTGGTCGGCGCCGAACTGACCAGCACCGGCGACGGCCTACCCCAGCGCGCCGACGTCAAGTACCGGGGAATGATCGTGGGAGCGGTCTCAGCTGTCGACATGGTCGCCAAGGGCAGGCTCCAGCACGCCACCCTCGAGCTGAAACCCGGTATCGCCGCGACGATTCCGGATACCGTCACCGCGCGGGTGATCCCCGACAACATCTTCGGTGTCACCTCGATCCAGCTGGTCGACAACGGCGCGGCCGCCGCCACGCTGCGTGCGGGCGCCACCATCCGCGAGGACACCAGCTCGGCGACCATTCAGTTGCAAACCACGCTCAACACCCTGCGCGACGTGCTCACCACCATCCAGCCGGAGAAACTCGGCCGGGTGCTGGCGACGCTGGCCGCCGCGCTCGACGGTGGCGCGCGCGTGCCCGGCTCCACCATCGAGCGCCTCGATACCTGGCTCACCGAGGTGCACCGGATTCCCGAGATCGGCGGTCTGCTCGGCAATCTCGGCCGTGCGTCGATGGCGTTGAGCCAGTCCGCGCCCGAGCTGGTCGGCATGCTCGGCGATTCGCTGACCGCCGCGAACACCCTCAACGAGCACCGCACCCAGCTGGTCGCGCTGCTCACCGAGGGCAACTCCACCGTCGAAGCGGTGAACAGCTTGTTCGCCGCCAACCCGAATTCGGGCAAGGACCTGGCGGCAGGGCTCGACACGGTGTTCGGCGCGTTGGCCAAGGATCCCGCCGCCCTGCAGTCGGCCGCGGCTAATCTCAATGTCTCGCTGCACAAGCTGCAGCAGGTGTTCCACTTCGGGCCGCGCAAGCAGATGGTGTGGAAGATGGACGTCTCGTTCACTCCGTTCCAGCAGTACACCGCGGCGGATTGTCCGCGCTACGGCGACATGTCCGGGCCGCGCTGCGGTGGGCCGACAGTGCCGGACGTCGCACCGCCACAGGAGTATCCGGCCCAGCAGCTCCCGCGACGCGTCGAGGCGGCCGGTCCCGCACCGACGGTGGAAATTCCCGGCATCGGCGGCGGCCTACCCATCGCACCCACGATCCCCGGCCTGCCCGCGATTCCGGGACTACCGTCGATTCCCGGGCTGCCCGCCATCCCCGGAATCACCGCACCGGCCGCCGCACCGCTGCCGAATGCCGGTGCGGCGACACCGATCTCACTGCGGGGATATGACGCGGTGGCGGCACTGGTCGGCGGGCGGCCCACGGTGACCCAGCTGCTGCTGCTCGGTTCGATCCTGGGCAACGTCCCCCTCGTCCCCGACACCGAAAGTGCCGCGCAATGAAATCGACGAAAGCGCTCATCGGGTTCAGCTTGTTCGTCGCCCTCACGGTCACACTCACCTATACCGTCTGGTCGACACTGCAGCGCAGCGTGCCGGGCAGTACCCACAGCTACTCGGCACTGTTCACCGATGTGCTCGGGCTGCGCGTGGGTGATGACGTCCGGATGGCCGGTGTCCGGGTCGGCCGCATCGACAAGATCGATTTCACCGACGACTACACCGCCCGCGTCGACTTCCGGATCGAGGCGCGCCAGCACCTCACCGATACGACGAAAGCGCTTGTCCGCTACCAGAATCTGATCGGCCAGCGCTATGTCGCCCTGGCCGCGGGCAAGGACGCCGGCGTGACCGTGCCGCCGGGGGCACAGATTCCGCTCACCCGCACCGAGCCGTCCTTCGACGTGTCCTCATTGCTGTCGGGATTCGAACCGCTGTTCAGTGTGCTGCAACCCGACCAGATCAATTCGCTGTCGGAAACCCTCATCCAGGCACTACAGGGCAATGAGGTTTCCCTGTCCGCCTTGATCACCCAGGCCGCCGAACTGGCGAACACCTTCGGCCAGCGCGACGAGATCCTCGGCGACGTGCTCGGCAACCTCAGCGCGGTGATGTCGGGTCTGGCCAACCGCAGCGGCGAACTGGAAACCCTGATCACCCAGACCCGCAGCCTGATGGACGGGCTCTACGCGGAAGGACAGACGTTGAAGAGCTCCGTCGACCGGGTGGCAGGCGCCACCGACTCCCTGGTCACGCTCATCGGCCAGGTGAAACCAGGCATGGGCGAGGCGCAGCGCACCGCCACCGAGGGCGTGATGATGCTGCTCTACAACGGTGCCGCGCTCGACCGCGCCGCCGTGGAACTTCCCGACTTCCTCAACGGTGTCGCCCGGTTCACCAGCTACGGCGCCTACGGCAACGCCTACATCTGCCGACTCGACGTCTCGCTGTGGAACGTGGTATTGCCGCCGGGGTTGTTCTCCCAGATCGGCGGCGAATCGCAGTCGGGGGTGTGCCGATGATCGGCAAGCTCGCGTTCCTGCGCGACAACCGCAACCTGCGCCTCGGTCTGGCCGCGGTGCTCGCGGTGGCGGTGCTGCTCGGCGGGTCCAGCCTGCTCGCCCAGCTCCGCCTGGGCGACAAGACGATTCACGCGGAGTTCGCCCAGGCCGCCGGGTTACGGCCGGGTGCCACCGTCGATATCTCCGGTATCGAGGTCGGGGCGGTGCGCGCGGTCGAGCTCGTCAACGATCGGGTCGACGTGACCCTTGCCGTGCGCCGTGACCTGCGACTGGGCGCCGACGCCAAGGCGGCGATCAAGATGTCGACCATTCTCGGCAGGCTCCACATCGACCTGAAGCCGGGCAAGGGCACCCCGCTGAGCGGCAACCGGATCACCGTCGAGAACACCTCGGTGCCCTACAACCTGAGCAAGGTGATCCAGGACCCGCAGTACACGTCCTCGTTCGAACGGATCGAGCGCCTCGACCCGAGCAAGCTGCGGACCGCGCTCGACCTGCTCGACAAGCAGATGGGTGACTCCCCCGCGATGGCCGTGCAGGCACTGGACAGCATCGGCGCACTCGCCCAGGTGATCAACGCCCGCCGTGACGAAGTCGACCTGCTGCTGAAAAGCATGGACCAGGTTTCCCAGCTCGTGTCCGACAACCGCAACAGCGTGCTCGTGCTGCTCACCCGCGGTGAGGCGATCGGCGCCGCGGTCCAGACCAGACAGACGCTGCTCACCCAGCTCCTCGACAATGTCGCGGCGCTGTCGAAGCTGTTGCAGGACATGGGTATCGAGAACAACGGCGAGCTCGGTCCGCTGATCGCCAACCTCGACACCATGGCCGACGGCCTGACCAAGAACAAGGAGAACCTGGACCGGATCTACGAGATCGCCCCGGTCACCCTGCGCCAGTTCAACAACGTGGTCGGCAACGGCCCCTACGGCGAGGTCTGGGCACCGTGGGTCTTTCCCGACAACTGGCTGTGCTTCGCGCAGGCCGTACAGGGGTGCAACTGATGAGAAGCAGAATCAAACTGGCGGCGCTGTGCGTGGCCGCTGTTGTCGCCTCGGGTTGTTCGCTGCTACCCAGCAGTGTGTCGAGTCTCGGCGACCGGTACTTCGGCGAGAACAAGCGCATCAGCGCCGATTTCGAGAGCGTGGCCGGGCTCTACGTGGGCAACGAGGTGTCGGTACTCGGCGTTCCGGTCGGGGTCGTGGAATCGGTGACGCCGCGTGGCAGCTACGTCGAGGTGGTGATGTCGGTGAACAGCGATGTGCGGATCCCGGCCGACGCGATGGCCGCGCTGATCTCGCCGCAGCTGATCACCAACCGGCATGTGGAACTGGCGCCCGCCTATACCGGGTCCGGCCCCGAACTGGCCGACGGTGCGCATCTTCCCCTGTCCCGCACCAGAACTCCCGTCGAACTCGACCGCATCCTGGAGAATTTCGACCAACTCGGCGCCGCCCTGAAAGGCGACAGCGAGGCGGGCCCGATGGCCAGCCGGGTGCTGTTCCCGCTGCTCGACGGCAACGGCGACCGGCTCCGCGAAACCCTAGAGGCACTGTCGTCGGCCTTCGAGGTGACCTTCGCCAATTCCGACCAGATCTCGAACACGGTCATCCGGCTCAACGAAATCACCCAGATCATCGCCGAGAACGACCAGACCGTCCGCGATTTCAGCGGCCGGATCACCGAACTGCTGGCCCTGCTCGGCGCGCAGGCGCCCGGTTTGCAGGCCGTGCTGACCCAGCTCGACGACTTCGTCACCAACACCTCCTCGGTAGTCGGCCAGAATCAGGATCAGCTGGCGGGCGCGCTCAGCAAGTTCGTCGCCATCGCCGCCCAGATGCGGGCCAACGCACGCGGACTCACCGAGATCATCGACATCGGACCGATGTTCTTCGACAACATCGACAACGCGATGAGCAGGGAACGCCAAGCGCTGCGCCTGCACGGACTACTCGACAAGGCGGTGCTCGACGGCGAGGCACTGTCGCTGTTCTGCGAACGCGTCCAGATGCGCCTCGACGGCTGCCGCACCGGCAAGATCGCCGACTTCGGCCCGGACTTCGGGCTCACCGCCGCACTGTTGGGAATCACGAAATGAACCTGCGCACAGCCGTTTCCGCCGCTGCCTGCGCCGCGGTTGTCGTGTCGGCGAGCACCGCGTGCTCGCTCACCGTGCGCGAGCTGCCGATGCCCGAACCCGGTATCGGTGGCCCCGGCTATACCCTGCACGCCGCTTTCCGCGACGCACTGAACCTGCCCGACCGCGCCCAGGTGAAGATCGGCGGCACCGATATCGGTGTCGTGACCGATATTTCGACCACGTCGTTCCTGGCCGACATCGAAATGCTGATCCGCGAGGACATCCAGCTGCCGCGCGGTACCACCGCCGAACTGCGTCAGGCCACCCCACTCGGCGACATCTTCGTCGCGATGACCCTGCCCACCGACGCGGACGCGGGCGCCCCGCTGCGCGCGGGCGAGACGATCGGCATCGAGCACACCGGCTCGGCAGCCTCGGTGGAACAGCTGATGATGTCGATCTCGATGCTGATCAACGGTGGCGGCATCAACCAGGCCGCGCGGATCACCTCCGAACTGGATTCGATCTTCGCCGGGCACGCACCGCACCTGCGTCACCTGATCACCGAGATGACCGACGTCATCGGTGCGCTCAACCAGCGCACCGGCGACCTCGACGCCACCCTGCACGGCTTGCAGGTGCTCACCGCCGAGCTCGCGGGCCGCAAGGCCGAACTCGGCGCCGTCGCCGACAGCTTTCCGCAGCTGATCGGCCTGGTCGCGGAGAACAACCAGTCGATCGTCGACCTGATCGGCAAAGTAGCGGTCACCATGGACGCGCTCGGCGACTTCAGCACCAGCAATGGGCCGCAGTTCGTGAGCCTGTTCCAGAGCGTGCAGAACCTGATGTCGGGATTCACCCTGATGGGCGACGACCTCACCGGCACCCTCGATGGTCTGCACACGCTCTATCCCTCGCTGATGGCCAGCCTGCAGGGCCCGACGCTGGCGGTCGCGGCGACGGTGTCCTATCTCGACATCGGCGCACTCACCGACCCGTCGGGCAGCCGCTGGCCCGAAGCGGGCGATGTGCCCGCGTTCATCGGCAGTCTCGCCGAGGTTCTCGCGAAGGTGTTCGGTCGCGTGACCAGCATCCCGCAACCCGCACCGCAGGAGGGTCCGCGATGAATTCACCGCTGTGGCAATGGCTGGTGCGCAGGCGGGTCGCCGTCGCCAATGCCGGGCTCGTGGTCGTGCTCGTCCTCGGCAGCCTCTATCTGGGCGGCGCGGTGCTGCGGATCGATCCGAGCCGTTCGCACTATGTGGTGACCGTGGAGCTGGCTACCTCCGGCGGATTGACCGCCGGCAGCGATGTCACCTTCCGTGGCTGGCGGGTCGGCCGGGTCGGCGCGGTTCGCGTGTCCGGTGACGGCGTCGCGGCGGTGGCCGAGATCGACGGGGGCACAAGGATTCCGGTCGGTGGCACGGTCGCCGTCAACCGGTTGTCCGCGGCGGGCGAGCAGTACCTGGACTTCCGTCCCGTCTCCGAGAGCGGGCCCTATCTGCGCGACGGTTCGGTCGTCGAGCGCGCGCAGACCTCGGTGCCGGTGCCGATGCAATCGGTGCTGGCGAACATGAGCGGTCTGGTCGGCGGCATGAATCCCGAACGGCTCACGGTGATCGTCGACGAACTCGACAAGGCGCTCGCCGGGGGCCCGGATCGGTTGCGCAACATGATCTCCGGGATCAGCAGGGCGATGGCCGGGCTCACCGAGCTACTGCCACAGACTCAGCAGTTGCTGCGCAATCTCGAGGTCATCGCGGAAACGACCTCGCACGCGCAACCGGACCTCAGCACGCTCACCGCGTCGGGCACAGCCCTGTTCCGGCAGTTCACCGCCGCCGACGCCGAGGTACGGCACCTCCTGGAACAGGGCCCGGGTCAGTTGGCGACGTTGGGCGGGTTCGTCTCGCGCACCCACGATCCGATCACCGATCTGGTGACGAACTTCGTCGCCATCACCAAGGCCGCCAAACTCCGGCAACCGGCACTCGAGGCGCTGTTCCCGTCGCTGAGCCGCTTCGCCGATGCGATCGGCGTTCCGGCACACGACGGCGGCTTCTTCACCCTCATCGACCCGTGGCCACGGCCGACGTGTGAATACGACACCGTCCCGGTGGTGCCGACGACCGAGACCACCGACACCAGGGTGCGTCTCTACAACTATTGCGTCACCGCCAATCCGGCCCTGCAGGTGCGTGGTTCGGCCAATGCGCCGAGGCCGCCGGGGCCCGACAACGGCGCGGGGCCGCCCCCCGGCGTCACCGGCAACGAACTGTCCCAGCCCGCCGTCCCCGCACCACGTTGAGGAGTTCCAGCATGACCAGCGACGACAAAGACTCGAACGAACCGATCACCGATTCCGGCGCGACCACGGCGGACCCGGCTCCCGAGACGACGCCGACCGCCGAACCACCGGCTACGGAATCGGCTGCGACCGCCGACCGCGAGGAGTCGTGGTTGCGGGGACGCACGGCCGCTGTCGTCGCGTGCGTCGGTGTGGCTGTGGTCCTGTGCGCCTCGCTGGCAACCTCGGTCGTCTTCTTCGTGCAGAACCAGCAGAACAAGGACCTCCTGCGAGCCCAGGAACAGGCACGCGAGGCCGCCTGCCACTACGGGCCGGTGCTGGCCGACTACGACAGCTTGCAGCTCGACGAGTACTTCGCAGCGGTGCTCGACGGCTCGACCGGCGACTGGAAGAAGCAGTTCGAGTCGACCAGCACCGAGTTGCGCGAGGTGCTCACCCAGGGCGAAGTCACCTCGGAGGTCACCGACACCCAGTGCGCGATCCGCACCGCCGACGCGGACTCGGCCGAGGCGATCGTGGTGATCCGCCAGACCATCACCAGCCTGGGAACCCAGCACAAACCCAAGCCCGGCCAGCTGTCGATGGTGCTGAGCCTGCGCGCCGACAACGGCCGGTGGCTCGTCGAGAAGGTGAATTCCCCGACGCCGACCGCGCCTGCCCAGTGAGCGAATCCGGTGAGCTAGCCCGCGGTTACCGGGCGATAACATGACAGACGAGATGGGCAGGACGACGAACGAACACGCGGCACAATCGACGGCGGACGCGCCACCACGGGTGGTCAAGCGCAGGCCGAAGAACCGGCGTGCGCAGATCGCGGCGGAATCGGCGGCCGCGTTCGGCGCGCACGGCTACCACGGCGTCAGCATGGACGACATCGCCCGCAGGCTCGAGATCAGTTCCACCGCCCTCTACCGCCATTTTCCGAGCAAATACGCGCTGTTCCGGGAGGAACTACTGCGGTTGTCGGGGCTGGCGCGCAGTGCCGTCGAACTCCCCGACGACGCTGCCGACTGGTCACCGCGCCAGCGCCTCGATCACGTTCTGGACGCGATCATCGCGCTCACCATCGCCAACCGCCCGACCGTCGCGCTGGCCCGGTGGGAGCGCCGCTACCTCGAGCCCGCCGACTTCACCGAGTTCACCGCACAGTTCACCACCGCGATCGCCGCGGTGCGTGGCCTCATCCATGACGTGCACCCCGAACTCGACGGCTACGACCGCGTGGTCCGCACCGTTTCGCTGTACGCGGTGATCAGCAGCATCGGCGACCATCACGCGACCGTCTCAGCGAAAGCGCTTGCCCCGCTGCTCAAAGCGACCGCCTGGGCATTGATCGACGCCGATCTGTCGGGTGAGCGAAGTGCCGCGCTGGTTCGGCGGGCCACCGAGCGGCCGGAGCCGTTCAAACATGAACTCTTGCTGCGCAAGGCGGTGGAGCTGTTCCACGAGCGTGGCTATCCGAACGTCAGTATGGAAGACATCGCCGTCGCGGCGGACTTGTCGGCTGCCTCGGCTGTATATCGCTACTACCGCAGCAAGAGCGACCTGCTCGCCGCGGCGTTCCGGCGCGCGGCCGACCGGGTGTCCGGGGCGATCACCCCCGCGGTGACCGCCGCCGATACCCCCGCCGAGGCGCTGGGGACACTGATCGACCTCTATGTCACCGGGTCCTTCGACGAGCGGGCGCTGACCTTCGTCTACTACGCCGAATTCACCCATGTCGACCCCGCCGATCAGGTAACCCTGCGCCACCTGCAGCAGTTGATCATCACCGAATGGGCCAAACTCGTGGCGCAGGCCAGGCCGGAGCTGTCGATCGGCGAGGCCAGAATCCTCGTGCACGCGGCGTTCAGCCTGGTGGTCGACCTCGGCCGGACCTTCGGCGATGACGGAATCTGCCCGCAGGACACCGTGATCCGGCTGCTGCAGACCATCACCCTCGGTCGTCCGCTGCCCTGCTGACGCGCGCACGGTCCGTACTGGATCGGCGCGCGCGGCGCGGTCATTATTCCCGATGTCGTGGCACCGCAATGTAGTCGGACTACGCTGGCCGCCATTGCCGCCCATCGATGAATTGAGGGGATCAAGCGTGACCAGCAGCGAATTCGCGTACACCGGGTGCGACAACCTGGAGGCGATGACCGAAGCGGTCAATTACAACAAGTTTCTGATCGACTGCGTGGATAAACATGTCGCGTCGCCGGACCTGCGCATCCTCGACTTCGGTGCTGGTCGGGGCACCTATGCCGACATGTTGGCCGAGCGGCGGATCGTCCCGGATTGTCTCGAACCCGACGCCGAGTTGCAGAAATTGCTGCTGTCGAAGGGCTACAAGGTCGTCGATTGCGACGCCGAGCCCTCCGATTCCGAAATGTACAGTCTCATATATTCTTTCAACGTTTTCGAGCACATCAAGAACGACCAGGAAGCCTCGGAACACCTCACCTCACTGTTGCGGCCGGGCGGGACGCTGGTGATCTATGTGCCCGCGCTCGAGATGCTGTTCACGTCGATGGACACGAAGGTCGGGCACTACCGGCGTTACCGCCGGACCCAGCTCGAGCGCATTCTGCGCAATGCCGGGCTGGAGATCGTGGAGTCGCGCTACTGCGACCCGATCGGCTTCTTCGCCACCTTGGCCTACAAGATCATCGGCAGCGACGACGGCACGATCAACACCCGAGCGCTGAAATTCTACGATCGAGTCCTGTTCCCGCTCAGCAAGGTCATGCAGGTCGTCACCGGCAAGGTCTTCGGTAAGAACATTCTCGTCGTCGCCACGAAGTCCTGACTCCTCGGGCCGAGGAGGCCGCGCGCAAATCCGATCAGATCGGCAGCCATCCGAGGAGGTGAGCCAGCCGAACTCCGTTGCGTCCAAACCAGTGCGGCGTCCGTGCCGCCTCGACGGAAGTGACGAAAGACCATGCGATCGATGCGCAGTGCCCTCATGGCGGCAGTACTCCTCGGCTCGGTGCTCGGCGCCTCTGCCTGTTCCGACGACGACTCGAGCACCACCGCACCCACCTCCTCCGCGCCGATGACCTCGGCGCCCACCACCTCCGGCGCTGCCGCCGCTTCGGGCCTGGTCGGTCCGGGGTGCGCGGAATACGCCGCCCAGGTTCCCAGCGGTCCCGGCTCGGTCAGCGGAATGGCACAGGACCCGGTGGCCACCGCCGCGTCCAACAACCCGATGCTCACCACCCTCGTGGCGGCGGTCTCGGGCAAGCTCAACCCCCAGGTCAACCTGGTCGACACCCTCAACGGCGGCCAGTTCACCGTCTTCGCGCCCGTCGACTCCGCCTTCGCGAAAATCGATCCGGCCACCATCGAGTCGCTGAAGACCGACTCCGCCACGCTGACCAAGATCCTCACCTACCACGTGGTTCCCGGCCAGATCGCCCCGCAGTCCATCGCGGGCACGCACAAGACAGTCGAAGGCGCTGATGTCACGGTCAGCGGTGCGGGCAACAGCATCAAGGTCGGCGACGCGAACGTGATCTGTGGTGGCGTCGGCACGGCCAATGCCACCGTGTACATGATCGACAGCGTGCTCATGCCGCCTGCAGCCTGATGTCGGCGATGATGGCGCCGCTGAGGCTCGTAGGATCGGACGAGAAATATCTCGGCGGCGCCCATCCGAACGTATGGGCTGGCCGAAGTCCTTCTCATGCCGATGCGAGCAGGAAGCACACGATGACGAACCGGCCGGGCTCCTCACCGATCCGCCTGCGAGCGGTCGCCGATCCGGCGACCGCTTGCCCGGCGGGTGCCAAGCCCGACCATGCCGCCCAGGCCCGGCTGGTAACACTGCTCGGCGACGTCGCGGCCGGTGATCGTGCGGCGTTCGCCGAGTTCTACCGTGCCACCAGCCCCCGGGTGTTCGGTCTCGCGCTGCGGGTGGTGCGCAACCACGGCGCCGCCGAGGACATCGCCCAAGAGGTGTTCCTGCAGGTCTGGTCGCTGGCGCCGGACTACGACGCCACCAAGGCCAGCCCGATCGGCTGGCTGCTGATGCTGACCCATCGGCGCGCGGTCGACCGGGTGCGAGCCGAGCAATCGGCCACCAGCCGCGACCTCGTCTTCGGCCATGCTCACCTCGGCTGCGACCACGACATCGTGTCCGAGGAGGTGATCCAGCGCCTCGACGAACAGTCGGTGCTGGATTGCCTGGAGACCATGACCGAACTGCAACGCGAGGCGGTGGCGCTGGCTTACTACAGCGGGCGCACCTATGTCGAGGTCTCCGAGACCTTGGCAGTGCCGTTGCCGACGGTGAAGAGCCGGATCAGAGACGGCTTGAAGAGACTCGAAAATTGTTTGACCGGAGGGAATTTCCGATGAGCGAGACAGATCGGCGGACCCCTTGGTCATGGATGGATGAGGCCTACCCGTACGCACTGGACGCGCTGGACCAACAGCAGCGGCACGCTCTCGACGAATGGCTCGTCGCGGCCGGACCCGACCACGCGGAGGAGTTCCACGCCGCCGTGCGCCGCATTCAGGAGACCATCGCGGCGCTGACCGTGTTCGACTCGGTGCCACCACCCGCGCGACTGGAATCCGCGCTGATGCTGGCCTTGGATCAACACGATTCGCGCAGGCATCCACTCGCGCGCCGCGGCGCTCTCGGCCGGAGCTGGCATGTGCGGTGGTTGACCGTCGCGGCGGCGGCGATCGTGGCTGTCGGCGCCGGGGTCGGCATCGCGGCGGTGATCGAACGCGCGGATGAGGGGTCGAAAGCGGTCACCGCGCAACAGGTGCTCGACCAGCCTGACAGCCGGGAGTCCTCGGTCACCGTCCCCGGCGGCGGGTCGATGACAGTGTCCCAGTCGAAGGAGCTCGGCGCCGCCGCGGTGTCGTTCAGCGATTTGCCCACCCTGCCCGCCAACCGCACGTACCAGCTGTGGTTGGTGCCGCCCGCGGGCACACCGAAGTCCGTGTCGGTGCTGGATGGTTCGGTCTCGATCGTCACCGCAGTCGATGCCGCCGACACCCTCGCGATGACCGTCGAACCCGCCGGTGGCTCGCCGGCGCCTACCCCGCCGATAATCGTCAGCTTGACTGTCGGCTGACCCGCCCCGGCGGGTCATGCCGACACTCGATACCTCAGGAGTGACAGCATGATTCGCCGCATCGGGTTCACGCATCGGCCGATGAGCCGCACGGCGGCGGCCGCCGCGACTACGGCGGCCGCCGCCGTCGTCCTCGGGGTCGGACACCTCGTGGCCGCCTTCCTCGATCCGACGTCCTCGCCGTTCTTCGTACTCGGCGCGACGGTGGTCGACCGGACGCCGAAGTGGCTCAAGGACAATGCCATTCGCTGGTTCGGCACGAACGACAAACTGGCGCTGGCCATCACGATGGGTGTGGTCATGGTGGCGGCGGCCGCACTGATCGGCCAGGTGACCCGCCGCAAGCTCGCGCTGGGAGCTTGCTGCCTGGGCGGTCTCGGCCTGGTCGTGGCGGTGCTGGCGCTGTCCAGGCCGACCGCCACACCGTTGTTCGCCATCCCCGCCGTAGTCGGTACGTGTGCGGGGATCGCGGCGCTGTGCGCGCTCTTCCTCGTTCCGGCCGATGCCGGTCGGCAGGCAGGGCCCACCCGTCGCGGGTTCCTGCTGGCGCTGGGAGTAGTGGTTGCCGGTGCCGCGGCGGCGGGCACCGCGGGGCGGGTCATCGGTCAGCGACTGCGCGATATCGGCGCCGACCGAGCGGCTTTCGTCCTTCCGCGGGTGGCCGATCCCATCCCGCCGGTCACTCCCGAGATGGATCTCTCGGTTCCCGGTTTGACCCGATTCATCACTCCGGCAGCGGATTTCTATCGCATCGACACCGCGTTGCAGCTTCCGTCGCTGACCCGCGACCGGTGGCGTCTGCGCATCCACGGGATGGTGGACCGCGAAATCCGGCTCGACTTCGACGAATTGAGCGCCCGGCAGGCCGTCGAATCACTCATCACGCTCACCTGCGTCTCGAACGAAGTCGGCGGCGGCCTCGCCGGAACCGCGACCTGGACGGGCTACCGCCTCGCTGATCTGCTGCGGGAAGCCGGCCCGGCTCGCGATGCCGACATGGTTCTGTCCCGCAGTATCGACGGATTCACCGCGAGCACCCCGTTGGCCGCCATCCTCGACAACCCTGACGCGCTGCTCGCCGTCGCGATGAACGGCGACGCCTTACCCGTGGCCAACGGCTACCCGGCACGGATGATCGTGCCCGGCCTCTACGGCTACGTCTCGGCCACCAAATGGGTGGTCGACCTCGAACTCACCCGCTTCGACCGCGCCGCGGCGTACTGGACCGAACGCGGCTGGGCCGACCGTGCGCCCATCAAGACCGCGTCCCGGATCGATGTCCCCGCCGCGTTCGCGAAGCTGCCCGCCGGACCGGTGACCGTCGCCGGAGTCGCCTGGGCACAGGGCCGCGGTATCACCGCCGTGGAGGTCCAGGTCGATGACGGCCCCTGGCAGCAGGCCACGCTTGCCGCCGCGTACTCCATCGACACCTGGCGCCAATGGACCTGGGTGTGGAACGCCTCCCCCGGAACTCACTCGCTGCGAGTGCGCGCCGTCGATGCCACCGGCACGGTGCAGACCGACGTGCGGACCACACCGTTCCCCGATGGTGCCACCGGACGGCATTCCCGGGTGGTGACAGTGCGCTGACCTGCGACGGCACAGAAACGAAGTCCCGATGACCGCGGAGCTGGTCATCGGGACTCGTTGTCGCAGTTGCCCTGCGATGGACTCAGTTCGTCCGGCTGCCGACCGACTGCGCCAGGAACGGCCATGATGTTTTCAGGTCGTCCTCCCAGTAACCCCACGAGTGGGTGCCTACGGGTCGTTCGTCCAGCGTGACCGGAATGTTCAGCTCGCGCAGGCGGTTGGCGAGGTTCATCGTGCAGAAGTGCACCGCCGCTTCGATGGGGCCACCGAGGGCGATCTGGACCGGGAGGGGGATCCTGCCCTCCTGGACGCGTTTATCGGCGGGCGTGTCGTGGGGTGCGCCGGGGACGCCGGTGCCGGTGCTCAGGTAGACCTCGGTGCCGCGCAGCTTCTCCGCGTTGACGAGCGGATCATTGGCTCGCCACAGCGGGCCGTTGCGCGGCCCCCACATGTTCTCGATGCTCTGCCCGCCACCCCAGTTCTCGACCGTGATCCGAACGAATTCCTGGCCGATGGGGTCCGAAGTCTGCGCGCAACCGCTGTAGGAGGCCACGCTGTTCCAGAAGCCCGGCTTGGCGATCGCCAGGTTCAGCACCGAGGTGCCACTCATCGACACACCGACGATGGTGCGGTTGCCGTCGGCCCGGAGGAATCCCTCGATCACCGACGGCAACTCCTCATTGAGGAACGTCTGCCATTTGTTGCGGCCGAGCACGGCGTCGTCGCGCACCCAGTCGGTGTAGTAGGAGCTGGCACCCCCGACCGGGGACACGACATTGACGTCCTTGCCGCTGAGGAACTCCACGGCATCGGTCTGCGCGTCCCATCCGCTCTCATTCGGGCCGCCTTGGGAACCATTGAGCAGATACATCGTCGGTCGCGGGTTCTCGGTGTCGGCGGCCCGGATGACCTGCAACGGGATCGGCTTGTTCATCGCCGGGGAGAAGACGGTCACCAGCTGGCGCCCGCCGTCGATGTCGTCTGCCGAGACCACACGGGCGGTCTCGGGCTCGGCGGCAGCGACACCGGTGGGTAGCGCCAGCCCTGCGAAGGCCAACGCGCCCACCAGCGCACTGTGCGCTGTCGCCGTACGGATCGATCGCCGTGTTCTTCTCACTATGGGAAACCTCTCGTAGTACGGATCACCCCACGACCGTGCGTGAGGCATGAAGAGAGGTTCGGTCTGCCCCTTCCCGCGGTTTGGTCAGCCGCTGTCAGAGTCCGAGGGTCCGGCCGATGATGTCGCGCTGGATCTCGCTGGTGCCGCCGAAGATGGTGGAGACCAGGGCCCCTCGGACGTGCTTTTCCATGTCGAATTCGCGGGCGTAGCCGTAGCCGCCCATCATCTGCATGCCTTCCAGCGCCACCCGCTTGCCGGTTTCGGTGGCCTTGAGCTTGGCCATCGACGCCTCCCTGGCCAGCATCTTGTTCGGGTTGGCATCGGCCTCGCGCGCCACGCTGTAGATCAGCAGCTTGGTGCATTCGATCTCGGTGGCGAGGTCGGCCAGGCGGTGCCGCAGAGACTGGAAGGTGCCGACCGGGCGACCGAATTGCTTACGCTGAGTGACGAATTGAATGGTGTCCTCGAAAGCGCGTTCGGCGGCGCCCAAGCTCATCGCGGCGAGGATGAGTCGCTCGAAGTTGAGGCCGGTCATCAATTGACGCCAGCCGTTTCCTTCCTCGCCCACCACCGCGTCTTCGGGGAGCAGACAGTCGGTGAAGTAGAGGTCGTTGGTCTCCTTCTGGTTGCCCATCAGCTCGATCGGCGTGATCTGCAGACCGGGGGTGCCCGCGGGTACGTGGAACATGGTGAGCCCCTCGTGTTTTCCGCCGTCTTTCGAGGTGCGGGCAACGAGCAGGATGTTCTCGGAGATATGGGCGTTGGAACACCAGGTCTTCTGGCCGTTGATCAGCCAGCCGTCGGCGGTCTTCACCGCTTTGGTCGACAGGTTGCCCACATCCGAGCCCGCCTCAGGCTCCGACATCGAAATCGACTGGGACGCACCGCGAACGATGCCGCGCAGCACATTGTCCTTCTGCGCTTCGGTGCCGAATTTGGCGTAGGCGCCGCCGGTGATGAGGGTCGGCCCGATCGCCCCGATCGGCAGCATGCCGCGCAGTGATTCTTCCAGGAGAATGCACATGTCGACCATCGTGGCCGCCGAACCGCCGTATTCCTCCGGCACCGTCAGACCGAGCCAGCCGAGCTCGGCCATTTTCGCGTAGACATCCGGATTGTGCTGTTCGGTGTCGTTGGCGGTGAGCGCGTCGCGCTGTTCGCGGGTGCCCGCTTCGCGCTTGGCGAACGCGGCGACGGCCGCGGCGAAATCCTTGTGTTCGGAGCTGAATTCGACGCCCATACTGTTGTTTCCTCGTCCTTGTCGTCAGTGGGTGGAGTTACTTGGCGCGCCCGAATCGGCGGGCGGTGAGCTTGCGGATCAGCGACATGGTCGATTCGGTGCGAGCGAACGACTGCAATGCCATGCCGGGAATCGCGAAGCGCTGGCGTGCGATGGAATGTGGGCGGGTGAACCCGAGCAGGCCCGCGGCGCCGTGGATGCGGCCGATGCCGGACTCCCCCACCCCGCCGAACGGCAGCGCGGGGATCGCCGCGTAGGAGGCGGGGCTGTTCACCGAGGTGGCACCTGCCCGCAGCGCGCGGGCGATCTCCATGCCACGTTTGCGGGAGAACACCGAGGAGGCCAGTCCGTAGCGCGAGGCGTTGGTGAGCCGGATCGCTTCCTCGACATCGCGGACACCGCGCACGGTCAGCGTCGGCCCGAAGGTCTCCTCGCGCACCGCGGTCGAATCCTCGGGGACGTCGAGCAGCACGATCGGGCTCACGAACGGTGCCTTGATCGAGTCGGATCCACCGAAGACGGCGGTCGCACCCTGAGCGAGCGCGTCGTCGACATGTTCGGCGACCACGTCGACCTGGCTCGGCAGCGTCATCGGGCCGTAGGACCGCCCCGGCGTGAGTTCGCGAACCCGCGCGGTGACCTCGGCCAGGAACGGGTCGAGCACGGAGTCGACCACATAGCAGCGTTCCGTGCCGACACAGGTCTGGCCGGAGTTCGCCATCGCCGACCACACGATCGCGTCGGCGGCGGCCGCGAGATCGGCATCCTCGGCGACGATCGCCGCGTCCTTGCCACCGCATTCCAGCACCACGGGCGTGAGCCGTTCGGCCGCGGCCGCCATGATCCGTTTGCCGGTGGCGGTCGACCCGGTGAACGCGATCATGTCGACACCGGACTCCACCAGCGCGCGGCCGGTGTCGCCGGGACCGGTGACGACACTCAGAATCCCGAGCGGCAGCGTGGGGTTGGCCTTCGCGAACGCGTCGACGAACCAGTGCCCGATCCCGGTGGTGAGCTCGCTGGGCTTGAACACCACGGTGTTGCCCGCAGCCAGCGCGTAGGCGATGGACCCGTTGGGCGTGTACACGGGGTAGTTCCACGGGCCGATCACCCCGACCACCCCGTGTGGACGCTGTTCGATCACCGCCTCGACATTGGCCATCATCAGCCCCGGCCACACCGTCTTGGGTTTCAAGACCTTGTGCGCGTTCTCGGCTGCCCAGTTCAGGTGTTCGACGGCGGTGATCACCTCGAGGTAGGCGTCTTCGGCGGGCTTGCCGTTCTCGGCGCTGATCAGGGCGCAGAACTCGTCGACATTGTTGACGATCTGCGCGGCCCACCGTCGTAATGCCCGTTTCCGCTCGGCGAACCCGAGTTCACGCCATGGCTGCGCGGCCGAGCGGGCCCGCTCGACGGCGGCGGCGACCGCCGCGGCGTCGTCGATCTGCCAGCTGCCGACCGGCTCGCCGGAAACGGCGTCGACAGTCGTCAGCATTGTCGCAGAAAGGGGTGTGGTAGTGGGCGTTTCGGTCATCTTCGACCATCCTTCGAGTAGCACGACGCGGACTTGCGCACACTGTTGACAGTCCACCTCAGCGGCCGTTAAGTTAATCCCAATTCTCGCTAAGTTAATCATGATTCTCGCCGGTTGCAAAGAGCCACTGTGGTTGCGTAGCAGCGGACGAGAACGTCGAAACCGGACGGAGGGCGCGATGTTGCGCACCCGATTCACCGAGGCCTTCGGTGTCGAGCACCCGATCGTGCAGGGCGGAATGATGTGGGTAGGCCGGGCCGAACTCGCGGCCGCGGTCTCGGAGGCGGGCGGCCTCGGCATCATCACCGGTCTCACCCAGCCCACACCGCAGGCCTTGCGGGAGGAGATCGCCCGTACCAGGGATCTCACCGACAAGCCGTTCGGCGTGAACCTGACGATCCTGCCGTCGATCACGCCGCCGCCGTACGCGGAGTACCGCCAGGCGATCATCGACGCCGGCGTGCCGATCGTGGAGATCGCGGGTGGCAACCCGGCCACCCACCTGCCCTATCTCAAGGACGCGGGGATCAAGGTGCTGCACAAGTGCACCAGCGTCAAACACGCGCTCAAGGCCCAGCAGGTCGGCGTCGACGCGGTGAGTATCGATGGCTTCGAATGCGCCGGTCATCCCGGCGAGAACGACACGCCGGGGCTGGTGCTCATCCCCGCCGCGGCGCGCGAGCTCGAGATCCCGATGCTCGCCTCCGGTGGCATCGCGGACGCGCGCGGCCTGGTCGCGGCGATGGCACTGGGTGCCGACGGGGTGAACATGGGCACCCGGTTCCTGTGCACGGTCGAATCCCCGATCGCGCACGCCGTGAAGGAGCAGATCGTCACCAATACCGAGCTCGACACCAAGCTGATCTTCCGGACGCTGAACAATACGGCCCGGGTCGCCGACAATGCCGTCAGTCGCCAAGTGGTCGAGATCGAGCGCGGCGGTGGCACTTTCGAGGATGTGCGCGAGCTGGTGGCGGGCGCAAGAGGCCGCAAGGTCTACGAGGAAGGCGACCTGGATGCGGGCATCTGGAGCGTCGGTCAGTGCCAGGGCTTGATCCACGACATCCCCACCTGCGCCGAGCTGGTCACGACGATCGTGCGCGAAGCCGAGGCATTGATCGCGGGCCGGCTGGCGGGCTCGATCGTCGAGGCGGTGGCCCGATGAGCGAGAACCTGCTGATCCACGAAGAGCACGGGATCCTGCGACTCACGATCGACCGCCAGGCGCGGATGAACGCGATCGACCTCGACACGATGAGCGAACTCGGCGAGACGATCAACGCGGCCCAGACACGCCCCGAGGTCAGGGTGATCGTGCTGACCGGCGCGGGCAAGGCGTTCTGCACCGGCGCCGACCTCGCCGCGGCCGCCGCGGCGGGCGGCAACGAGGCAGCACCGGAGACGGTGATGGATCGTGCCAATGACCTGGTGCGCGCGATCGTCGATTCCCCACTGCCGGTGATCGCACAGGTCAATGGCCCGGCCGCCGGAGTCGGCACCTCGATCGCACTGGCCGCCGACCTCATCTATGCCGTCGACACCGCGTATCTGCTGCTGCCGTTCACCTCCATCGGTCTGATGCCCGACGGCGGCGCGACAGCGGTCGTCGCCGCCGCGATGGGCCGGGTACGGGCCGCCGAACTGGCGCTGCTCGGTGCGCGGTTGCCGGCCGCCGAGGCCGCCGCGGCGGGGCTGATCACCCGCAGCCTGCCCGCCGAAGAGCTCAGCGCCCAGGTCGATGCCGCGGCCGCCCAGCTCGCGGCGGGCCCACGGCGCGCACTGCAACTGACCAAGGCGGCGATCAACGCGGCGACCCTCGCCCACCTCGATGACGCGCTGGCCAGGGAGAAGACCGGCCAGGTCGAACTGCTCACCGCTGCCGATTTCCTCGAAGGAATGACCGCGATGTTGACCCGCCGCGCACCGAACTTCGACGGCGCAGTCCGTCCGATCGCCCACCCGGCCAAATAAGCGCAGCCGCACAGCGTTCCTCAGCCGCGCATGGCCGGAACGTATGCGGCAGTACGCCTAGCCCCGCCCAGGAGACATGATGTCCACAGAACCGATGCGCTCGCGACGCAATCACTGGATGAACCAGATCGCGCTCCACGCCACCACCAGCCCCGATGGGCCCGCCCTTCGCTATCTCGGCAAGACCACCAGCTGGGGCGAGTTGCACTGGCGAGTCGAACGTCTCGCCGACGCGCTCGCCCGGCGCGGGGTCGGCGAGGGCGACCGCGTGATGATCTTGATGCTCAACAACACCGAGTACATCGAGTCCGTTTTCGCGATCAACACCCTCGGCGCGATCGCGGTCCCGGTCAACTTCCGGCTGACCCCACCCGAGATCGCCTACCAGGTCGGCGACAGCGGCGCGACGGTGGTCATCACCGATGTCGTGCTCGCGCCGCTGGTCGGTGCCGTGTCGTCGCTGACCGACGCGCTGGCCACGCGCATCGTGGTCGGCCACCCGACCGGCGACGGGTTGCTCGGCTACGAGGACCTGGTCGCTGAGGAAGGCACGCCGCACGAGCCTCGCGATATCGCCGAGGACAGTGCCGCCTTGATCATGTACACCTCCGGCACCACCGGAAACCCCAAGGGCGCGGTACTGACCCACCTCAACATGAACTCCCAGGCCCTCACCTGTATCCGGGCCATGCACTACCGCACCGACGACATCGCCTTCTGCGCGTCGCCCCTGTTCCATATCGCCGGATTGGGTAGTGTCGCAGCCTGTTTCGTGCTCGGGGCACTGACGGTGATCCACCCGCTCAAGGCTTTCGACGTCACCGAGGTGCTCGATGCCTGGGAACGCGAACGCGCCACCTCGGTGTTCCTCGTTCCCGCCCAGTGGCAGCTCGTCTGCGCCGATCCCACCGTGGCACAGCGTGATCTGCGACTGCGGGTGATCAGCTGGGGTGCCGCGCCGGCCTCGGACACGGTGCTGCGCGCGATGGCCGAGACGTTCCCGAACGCCCACAATGTGGCCGTCTTCGGGCAGACGGAGATGTCACCGATCACCTGCGTGCTCGACGGCGAGGACGCGATCCGCAAGCTCGGCTCCGTCGGCAAACCGATCCCCACTATCGCCACCCGCATCGTCGACGACGCGATGAACGACGTCGCCGCGGGCGAGATCGGCGAAATCGTCTATCGCGGACCGACGCTGATGCGCGAGTACTGGAACAACCCGGGCGCGACCGCCGACGCGTTCGCCGGCGGCTGGTTCCACTCCGGCGATCTGGTGCGCCGTGACGAGGAGGGCTTCGTCTATGTGGTGGACCGCAAGAAGGACATGATCATCTCCGGCGGCGAGAACATCTACTGCGCCGAGGTCGAGAATGTGCTGTTCGCCCATCCCCGGATCCGCGAAGCGGCGGTGATCGGCCGGGCCGACGACCGGTGGGGCGAGGTGCCCGTCGCGGTCGTCGCCGTCGAGGACGGCGGCGAGCTCGGCCTGGCCGAGCTGGCACCGCACCTGGACGCGCACCTCGCCCGCTATAAGCACCCCAAAGCGCTCGTCGTCGTCGAAGCCCTGCCGCGCAACGCGGGCGGCAAGGTGATCAAGCACGAGTTGCGCGCGCAGCACGGGTCGGCGGCCGTGGTCAGCGGCTGAGGAACTCCTCGATCGCGGGCCAGGTCGTGTCGGCGGCGGACACCATGCCCAGGTGGCCGCCGCTGACCTCCACGAACTCGACCTCGGCGGCATTCGGCAGCACTTCGAGGCCGCGGCGCACCGAGTCGGCGGGCACCACCACGTCGCTGCGGCTGCCGGCCAGCAACACCCGGCAGGTGACCTTCGACAGTTCGATCACCAGGTCCGACCGCAATCGGATCGACCCGCTCGCGAGTTCGTTGCGCAGGACCAGGCTGCGGTAGATCTGCCAGTACGAGCGGCCGGGGTAGCCGGGCATGGTGGCCATGAACCGGTCGGTCGCCTCCATCTTGGCCAGTGCCTCGGTGTCGAAGGCGTTGCGGGCCAGGAACATCGGTTTGGCGAGCTCGCGGTCGAAGGCCTGGATCCGGAAGCCCAGCCGCACGAATTCCTGCGGGATACCGCCCATGACCTTGGTCGCCAAGGCCATCTCCCGGCCACCGGTGACCTTGGCGACCAGACGCAGCGGGATCAGGAACGCGGTGCGGGCCTGATCGATCGGTGCGGCCAGGCAGGTGATGGAGGCGATCGGCAGGTCGGCGTGGGAGGCCGCGGTCAGCAGAGCGAGCACACCGCCCAGCGACCAGCCGACGATGTCGACGCCACGGCCGTCGTGTTCCTCGGAAACCCGTGCGATCGCCTCGGGCAGGATGTCGTCGGTCCAATCCTCGAGGCCGAGATCGCGATCGGCGTAACCGAATTCGCCGTAGTCGATGACGTAGGGCTGCCTGCCCTGGTCGAGCAGGAAGCGCACCAGGCTCTGCCCTGGACGCAGGTCGAAGCACGCCGTGGTCACCGCGAGCGGCGGCACGAGCAGCACCGGATTGCCCTTCGCCGGTGTGGTGCGGTCGTAACGCTTCAGGTGCCGGTGCGCGCCGTCGTACACCGTCGTCGACGGCGCGGGGCGGTAGGACTCGAGTCCACCGCCGAACGACACCGACCACACATTGCGCACCGCGCGCGGCAACTCGGCAACGATCCCCATCGGTAAACCCCTTACCTCACCAGTTACTGCCGACCGGCAGACCCAATATCGGTATCTTACCAGTGAGTAAGTTCCAGTTCAGGCTGCGTGACGAGTCTTACTCGCCGCACCATCCCTGCCCCGCCCGGTCGCCGAAGCGGTGATAGGACGCCCGAAGAGGACCCGGAGCGCGGCGCGCACGAGGGCGCCGGACCCGCGACTGCCCGCGGGCAGCGCGAGCACGCTGCGCACGGTGCGGGTTTCCGATGGCGTCACCGGCACGCCGACGAATCGGTCGGCGAGCCAGTTCAGGCTCAGCGGTGTCGACAGCGGCAGCAGGGTGATGTGTTCGCTCGCCCGGTCACGCAGGTAGGTCACGTGCGCGCCGAGCGCGCGATAGCGCTCGACGAGCGCGTCGATATCGTCCACCGCGATGATCTGGTCGTGCACGGCCTGCACGACCAGCAGCGGCACGGCGGGCGCCCGGTCACCGAGCGTGAGATCGGCGAAGACGGCCAGCATCGCCTCCATGGCGAGGAGCTCGGCGATCGGGGTACCGCTGTGCTGGTCGACGTTGTAGCGGGCCAGCCGCAGGACCGCGGCGGCGGTCGTCGACTGGGCGGCCTTGTCGAGCACCGCGCGACCGTCGTCGCTGAAATGGGTGGCGACGAGCTCTTCGAACGCCGGATACACCCGGCGCAGCGCGGCGACGACGAGCGTCGGCAGCCCGGCGTGCAGGCCGCCGTTGAGTCGATGGAAGGTCGACACCAGATCGCCCACCGGGGAGCCGAGCACGGCGCCGACGATGTCGAGTTCGGGCGCGTAGGTCGGCGCCATCTCCGCGGCCCATGACGTGGCCAGACCGCCGCCCGAATATCCCCACAGGCCGACCTGCGTCGACGGGTCGAGCCCGCCGGGTTCGAAGGCCAGTGCCGCGCGGATGCCGTCGAGTGCGCGGTAGCCCGGTTCACGCGGTGCGCCCCACGCGCCGAGCATGCCTTCGTGATCCGGGATCGAGATCGCCCAACCCCTGGTCAGCGCGTCGACGAAACAGAGAAGCTCGACATGCGCGAAGGTGCCGATGGCACGGGAGCCACGTTGCAACGCGTAGGACGGAAACGCCCGCGGCGAGATCGCGTCGATCGCGCACTGGAACGACAGCAGTGGCGCACCGGGCGCGACACCGCCCATCGGCGCCACCACCGTGGTGACCGATGCCTCGGGCATACCGTTGAGATCGGTCGTGCGATACAGCAGCTGCCAGGCCTGCACCTTCAGCCCGATCAGACCGAACGCGGCGAGTTCGACCGGTCGCGAGCGCAGGATCGTGCCCTCGGCGAGGCTCTCGAACCCGGGTCGCGGTGCGAAGAACGGATCCTTGTCCGGGAGCACGGCCCGCGTGGGCGCGGGCCAGCTTTCGGCCCTCATGCGGCCCTGCGCGCGGGCTCGCTGCGGTAGCGCGAAACCGGTCCGTCGATGCCGAGCAGACGCCACACACGCTTGGCGACAGGATTCATCAGGCCGATATCGGTCGCGAGCGCGCGGACATCGGTGAACACGTCGCGCTTGACGTGCCGCGAGTAGGGGTTGCGCCAGTAGGCGTCTCGAATCACCGCGCCCGGAATTCCGAACTTCTCGGCGAACTGCTTCGGCGGCGTCGCGATCATCGCCAGCATCACCCGCATGATGATCGGAAAGGCCACGGACAGGACGGTTTTCGACACGAAGTTCATCGAGGGCACGTTGATCCGAAGATATTCGTGCGCGAACGAGATGTGCCTGGCCTCCTCTGCCACATGGATCTCCATCACCCGGTGCACCATCGGATGCGGGTCGGCGTCGCTGCGCAGCAACGCCTTCTGCAGGTGATCGATCGGCTCCTCACCACCGAGCACCAGGGCGAAGAAGAACCCGGGGAAGAACTTCACGGCGGGCCAGATGATCAACGTGAGCTTGCGATCGACCGAGCCCATGCCGATCACATCGCGATAGCCGATGCGATTGATCATCTCCTGGAACATCATCGTGTGGTTGCACTCTTCGGCAGCCTCGTGCGTGATGTAGCGAAATTCCGGGTCACCGTTGGGCACCGACGGCAGATACTGCATGAGCCCGCGGATGAGCAGCTGCTCGAAGTCGATGCCCACCTTCGCGATACCGGCCTGGCGCCACAAGCCCATCGCGATCCGCTTCTCGACCGGCTGCGCTTTGTACCAGGGGTGACGGCCGAGCGGGTCTACATCGGGCAGGATCCAGCGCGGGTCGTCGGAGTGCACGGCGAACTCGGGCGAGTCCCAGTCGATATCGACGTAGGGATCGAAGTGCTTGGTCACCGAGCCCTCGGACAGGCTCTGCAGGGCGTCGTGGTAGCTGGACAGCGTCATCGGTGTCTCCTCGGTGCGGTTCCAGCTCCAGTTTAGTGGTACTGGAGGTACCACACAAGGGATGACGCTACCGCGTGTTACAGCTAATCCGCCGCCGTCAGCTCGGCGATCGACGTCCGCGGATCGAGCGTGACACCGACTTCGCGCAGACTGGCGTCGATGATCGCCCAGATGGCAACCTGCAGGTAGGACGACAGTTCGGCGGCGTCCATCGGCTGCATCGACCGGCTCAGCCATCGGTTCACGCTGCCGTCGACGAAGCTGACCAAGCCGAAGGCCATCGGTTCGGCGACTGCCACCGGCGCGGACTGTGCCCGCAGGGCGCTCACGAACACCTCGCGGACGGTACCCGCGATGGCGATCTTGGTCCCGGACACGATCGGCGAGTTGTGATCCTTGCTGCCGCCTGATCCAGCGCCGAGGAAGTAGTGCAGGCGAGGATTGGTTGCGATCCAGCCCACATAGGCGTCGACGGAGCGCGCTATCGCCTCCATGACGGTGCCTTCGGGGTTCAGGGTGGGGGCGAGCACTGCCATCAGGTCGTCGACGATGCGGGTGCGCAGCTGTTCGTCGAGGTCTTGGCGGTCCTTGAAGAGGCGGTAGAGGACCGAGCGTGGGACGCCGGCCAGATCGGCGATCTCCTGGACTCCGACCGAGGCGCCTTGGGACTGCACGGCCTCGAGGGCGGCGGCGAGGATGAGTTCGCGGCGGTCGGCGCGGTGGCGGTCCCAGCGGCTGGCTCTGCCGTCGGTGTGCTGTGCGGTCACAATCTCTCCCTTCATCGGGCCCTGCTCTCCCTTCACCGGGCCCGGGGCGGTGGACCTTGCTGTGTTATTGGAGCGCTGACGCGCTCGAGTCGGGGCCCTTCGGGCCCCCGATCTTCCCTCCCTCCGGGCACTCCTTCGTCGCACCCTCCACTCAGTCCAGATCGGGGCGGGCCCCTCCGGGTAAGGACACATCAGGGTTACGAGGTCCGGAGTGGTGGATCCGTGTACTACGAACTGTAGTCCAGGGACTCCATCGCTCCGGACCCCGCGGGGGCGCTGTGATCGGCGAGGTCAGGCGATCGCCCCGGCTCGGCGGAGACGGTCGGTCTCGTCGTCTCCGTAGCCGAGGTCGCGCAGCACCGCGCTGGTGTCGGCACCGGTTGTGCTGCCCGGCCGTGGGGTCGGCGCGGGGGTGCGTCCGAATCGCGGGGCGGGTGCGGGTTGCCTGATGCCGCTGACCTCGACGAAGGCGTCGCGGGCCTTGTTGTGCGGGTGCTCGTGTGCCTGCCATGGCGAAAGCACCGGTGACACACAGGCATCCGAGTCCGCGAACACCGCCGCCCACTCGTCGCGCGGCTTGGTGGCGAACACCGCGGCCAGCGCCGTGCGTAGTTCCTCGGCACTGTCGAGGTCGTACTGCGCGGGCAACTCGGCCGATGCCACGCCGAGCCGGTCGATCAGTTCGGTGTAGAAATGCGGCTCGACCGCGCCGACCGCGACATATCCGCCGTCGGCGCAGCGGTAGGTGTCGTAGTAGGCGCCGCCGCCGTCGAGCAGGTTCTCGCCCCGTTCGCCTTCCCACAGGCCCGCGGCGTGCATGCCGTGCAGGAAGGACGTCAGCAGGGCCGCACCGTCGACCATCGCGGCATCGACCACCTGGCCCAGGCCCGATCGCGTCCGTTCCGCGAGCGCGGCGAGCACACCGACGACGAGAAGCATTCCGCCGCCGCCGAAGTCGCCGAGCAGGTTCACCGGCGGGGTCGGCTGCTGTCCGGCTCGGCCGAGCAGATCCAGCGCACCGGCGACACCGATGTAGTTGATGTCGTGACCGGCGGCGTTCGCCAGCGGGCCGTCCTGGCCCCAGCCGGTCATCCGGCCGTAGATCAGTCCGGGATTGCGGTGCGCGCAGGCGTCGGGACCGATGCCCATGCGCTCGGCTACGCCCGGCCGGAACCCTTCGACGAGAATGTCGGCGGTTTCGGCCAGGCGCAGGACGACTTCCCGGCCCTCAGGAGATTTCAGGTCGACCGCGATGGACTTGCGGCCGCGATCGAGCACACCCGACGGGGCGAGCAGCCCCGCCGAGTCACCGACGCGGTCCACGCGGATCACCTCGGCGCCGAGATCGGCCAGCACCATGCACGCGAAGGGTCCCGGTGCGAGACTGGCGATTTCGATCACCCGCAGACCGGCCAGTGGCCCGCCTGCCCGAGGGCCGGGAGCGCTCACCCGTTCACCGCCGCGTCCCGTGGCAGGCCGAGCATCCGCTCACCGATGACATTGAGCTGGACCTCGGTGGTGCCGCCGTAGATGGTGGTGGCACGGCCCGCGATCAGCTGTTCCATCGCGTGGTTGCTGCGCTCGCCGGGCACCGATACCACACCGGCGACGCCGAGTTCGGCCACGACGTACTCCGAAATCGCCTGTCCCAGGCCCATTCCCAGCAGCTTGGCGACGCTGGACGTGGTTGATACGTCGATCCCGGACAGCTGCTTGAGCACCACCCGCGAGCCGATGACATCCACCGCTCGACTCTCGGCCATGAGTTCGCCGAGCCGGTAGCGTGCCACCGGCGAGAGGTCACGGCCGGTCGCGAAACGCAGCAGGTCGGTGTCGGTGGCGTAGGCCTCCATCTTCTGGCTCAGCGCCACCCGCTCGCCCGCGAGGGTCGTGCGGGCCACGTGCCAGCCGTCGTCGACCGCGCCGACCACATTCTCGTCCGGAATGAACACGTCATCGAGGAACACCTCGTTGAACAGCGCCGATCCGGTCATCTCCCGCAGCGGGCGCACCGTGATGCCGGGCGAGGACATGTCGAGCACGAAGTAGGTGATGCCTTCGTGTTTGGGCTTGTCGGGGCTGGTGCGCGCGATCAGCATCGCCCAGTCGGAGAACTGCGCGACCGTGGTCCAGATCTTCTGTCCACTGATCCGCCAGCCACCGTCGACCTTGGTGGCCTTGGTGGTCAGGCTCGCCAGGTCCGAGCCCGCGCCCGGTTCGCTGAACAGCTGGCACCACACGAGTTCGCCGCGCAGCGTCGGCACGACCAGTTCCTGCTTCTGCCGTTCGTTGCCGTGCGGGACGAGCGCGCCGACTGCCCAGGTACCCATCAGCAGCTGCGGCATCTGGATGCCGGAAGCCTTGATCTCCTGCGCGATCACGACCTGCTCGAGCGGCGAGGCCGAACGGCCGTAGGGGCGGGGCAGGTGCGGGAGGTTCCAGCCACCGTCGCCGAGGGCGACGAGCTGGTCGTCCTCGTCGTCGATCGCCGCGATCTCGGCGAGTTCGGCCCGGACCGCGGCGCGGATCTGTTCGGCCTCGGCAGGCAGTTGCAGTTCACTGGACAGGGTCAGTCCCGACAGCGCGTAACCGGCCACCGCTTCGGCACGTTCGTCGCGCGCGCCGAGCTGCCCACGCAGCGCGAGGGCCCGACGGTAGTACAGGTGCGCGTCGTGCTCCCAGGTGAATCCGATGCCGCCGTGCACCTGGATGCACTCCTGGGCGACCTGCACCGCGGCGTCCGGGATGATCAGCGCGGCGACAGCGGCCGCGTAATCGGCGGTGTCGTCGTCGCGATCGAGCGCGAACGCGGCGTCCCACAGCACGGCCCGCGCCTTCTCCAGGGCGATGCCCATCTGGGCACACTTGTGTTTGACGCCCTGGAACTGGCCGATCGGCCGACCGAATTGCACCCGGGTCTTGGCATATTCCGACGCGGTGGACACACACCACGACATCACGCCGACCGCCTCGGCGCCGAGCACCACCGCGGCCACCGAACGCACGCGGGCCGAATTCACGTCGAGCAGCCGATCGATCGAGACCTCGACCGAATCCGCCTGCAGCCGAGCCGAACCGCGCAGCACGTCGATGCTGTCCTGCGCGCTGATCGTCAGATCGATGTTCTCGAAGGCCACCCACCGCTGTTCGCCGGCCACCGCGACCGGCGCGATGACGACATCAGCGGTGAGGGCGCCCACTACCCCGTCGGCGGTGCCGCTGACGGTCAGCACCCCGCCTGACAGCGCGCCGGTCAGGTTCGAGGACAAAGCCACCGCACCGGTGCGCGACCCGTCCGCCAAACCGGCCAGCAGCGCCTTCGACTTGTCTTGGGAACCAGCGGTATTCGTCGCCTGAGCGAGCACCGCACTGGCGAGAACGGTCGACACGAAGGGGCCGGTATGCACACCTCGCCCGAGCGGTTCGAGTGCGACGGCAAGGGTCAGCAGACCCGCGCCCTGACCACCGAGATCCTCGGCGATGTGCAGACTCAGCAGATCCTGGGCGACGAGCGCGTCCCAATACGGCAGCAGTTTGCCCGCATCGGTGGACTCGACCGCGGACCGGACGACCTCTGCCGTGATGGTCCGTTCGACGAAACCGGCGACCGAGTCGGCGAGGGCCAGGTGGTCCTCGCTGACGCCGACCCCGAGCTCATAACTGTTGCGCGCCATGACTAGTTGGTCTCTTTCAGCTGGGCGGCCACCTCGTCGATGGTCCACGGGCCGTCGGTCTCGACGGTGCGCACGTCGTGCCAACCGGCCAGTTCGACGATCGCACCGCCCTGGACGGCGAACACCTTGCCGGTGAGCGCGCAATCGGCCGCGGCGAGGTGGGCGACCAGCGGGGAGATATTGGCGGGGGCGAACGCGTCGAACTCACCCTCGGGCACCTCGGCCGCGAACAGCGCGCCCATGCCGGGGGTGGCCAGGGTCAGGCGGGTGCGCGCGATCGGGGCGATCGCGTTGACGCGCACGCCGTACCGTTCGAGCTCGTCGGCGGCGACCAGCGTCAGCGCGGCGATGCCCGCCTTGGCCGCACCGTAGTTGCCCTGCCCGGCATTGGGCATGAACGTGCCGGAGGCCGAGGCGGTGTTGATCACCGAGGCCGATACCGGGGTACCGGCCTTGGACTGCGCCTTCCAGTACGCCGCGGCGTGATGCAGGGTGGCGGCGTGACCCTTGAGGTGCACCGCGATGACCGAATCCCACTGCGACTCGTCCATGCCCGCGATGAACGCGTCGCGCAGGATGCCCGCGTTGTTCACCACGATGTCGAGGGTGCCGTACTCGCCGATCGTCTGATCGACCAGCGCTTTCGCGCCGTCCCAGGTGGCGATGTTGTCAGTGTTGGCAACCGCGGTACCGCCTGCGGCGACGATCTCGTCGACCACCTGCTGGGCCGGGCCCGCGTCGGTGCCGGTGCCGTCGTTGGCGCCGCCGAGGTCATTGACCACGACCTTGGCGCCTTCGCGGGCGAACAGCAGCGCGTGTTCGCGGCCGATGCCGCGACCGGCACCGGTGATGACCGCGACGCGACCGTCAAGTTTTCCCATGAGTCTTACTCTCCTAGTTGATTTCGACGCGGCCGTCGGTGATCGCGATCTGGCCTGCGGCTTCGGTCTCGAAGGCGTAGGCCCGCACGGCGGGATCATCGGATTCGGTGGGCCAGAAGGTGGTGGTGATGTCCTGGCCGGGCAGCACCGGCTTGGCGAAACGCACGGCGAGCCTGCGCAGGCGCGCGGTGTCGCCGTCGGCGAGTTCGGTCAGCGCGGCCCACGAGGTGAACGCCATGGTGCACAGACCGTGGTTGATGATGCCGGGCAGCCCGGCCATGCGGGCGATCTCGTCGTCGAGGTGGATCGGCATCGGGTCACCCGAGGCCGGTGAGTAACGGAAGGTCTGGTCCTCGTCGATGTGGGCGGTGACCTTCGCGACCGGGTCGCCGGCGCGGTCCTCGTCGGTGATCCGGTGCGTGGGCGCGAGCTCCCCTGAACCGGGGCCGGCGTCGACCTTGCGGAAGAACGCGGTCATCCACTGCTCATTGACGAGTTCGCCTGCCGCATCACGAGTTTCGGCGTAGATCACCACGGTCGAACCGTTCGGGCGGCCCACATAGCCGATCGGCTTGGCCCGCACCACCAGTTCGTCGCCGGCCCGGATCGGCCGGTGGAACAGGAAGTCCTGCTCACCGTGGACCAGCTTCATCAGCAGCTCCACCGGGGCGACCGACAGCGCGGCGGGCGCCATCGACGTGAACACCGGCACCACCGCGAATACCGGCGGCGCGATCTCGCCCGACCGGTGCGCGGGGATCGGATCATTGGTCGCCGCGGCGTATTCCGCGATCCGCTCCGCCGTGACCGAGAACCGCTCTTCGTCGGTCCACTCCCCCAGGGCGGAGCCGTCGAAGACGACCCCGGCCGATTCCGAGGTGGTCATGCGGCCGAACCGACCAGCTCGGTGAACTTGTCCATCGACTCCTTCAGATCGGCTTCGGCGTGCTTGGCCACGGCCTTGCCGATCGGGCCGACGATCATCGCGCCCTTGAAGCTCGCGTCGAACGCGGCCGAGGAGCCGGTATCGGTGGCCTCCACCTTCAGCGCGAATTCGATGGTGACACCGGCCATTCCGGCACCGGTGATGCGCAGGAACGAGTTCGGGACGACCTCGGCGACGGTCCACTCGATCTTGTTGGCCATGTTCATCACCGACACGACCTCGGTGAAACGCGAGCCCGCGGTGAGCTCGGTGGGCAGATCGCCGCGCCAGCCCTGGTGGATGGTCAGCCATTCCTCCCAGTTGGCGAGATCGCTCAGACGGGCCCAGGCCAGCTCGGGGGCGACGGGCAGAGCGGTGGAAACGGAGACAGATGCCATGGGGTTACTCCTGGTGTGATTCGGTAGGGGAAGGTCAGCGGTTGGCGGGGCGGTAGGCGGTCACGACGACCGCCCCGCCGAGACCGATGTTGTGTTGCAGGGCGATTCGCGCGTCAGTGACCTGGCGAGCGTCGGCGTCGCCGCGCAGCTGCCAGGTGAGTTCGCTGCACTGGGCCAGACCGGTGGCCCCGAGGGGGTGTCCCTTGGAGATCAGGCCGCCCGACGGGTTGACGACCCACTGGCCGCCGAAGGTGGTGGCGTTGTCGTCGACGAGTCGACCGCCCTCGCCCGGCGCGCACAGGCCAAGCGCCTCATAGGTCAGCAGTTCGTTGGTGGAGAAGCAGTCGTGCAGTTCGATGACGTCGATGTCGTCGGGGCCGATCCCGGCCTGCTCGTAGACCTTCAGCGCGGCGGCGCGCGACATGGAGGAGCCGACCAGGTTGATCGCGGTCGGATCGGTGAAGGTGGACTGCAGGTCGGTGACCATCGACTGCCCGACGATCTCCACGGCCCGATCGGCCAGGTTGTGCCGGTCGACGAAGTCCTCACTCGCGAGGATCACCGCGCCCGAACCGTCCGAGGTCGGCGAGCACTGCAGCTTGGTGAGCGGGCCGTAGATCTGCTTGGCCTCGAGGACTTCTTCGAGGCTGTATTCCTTCTGGAACTGCGCGTACGGGTTGTTCACCGAGTGCTTGTGGTTCTTCACGCCGATCTTGGCGAACTGCTCGGCGGTGGTGCCGTAGAGCTCCATGTGCTCCTTGCCCGCGGCGCCGAACATGTACGGCGCGGGCGGCATGGCGAACTCCTGCAGTTCGGCCAGCGCCAGCAGGTGCTTCATCATCGGCTGCTCGCGGTCGTCGTAGGTCGAACCGAGCGAGCCCTTCTGCATCTTCTCGAAGCCCAATGCGAGCGTGCACTCGGCGAGCCCACCGCGAATCGCCTGTGCCGCGAGGTAGAGGGCGGTCGATCCGGTGGAACAGTTGTTGTTGACGTTGACCACCGGAATACCGGTGAGCCCCAGCTCGTAGACCGCGCGCTGGCCCGAGGTGGACTCGCCGTACACATAGCCGACGTAGGCCTGCTCGACCTGGTCGTAGTCGATTCCGGCATCGGCGAGCGCCTTGGTCCCCGCCTCGCGGGCCATGTCCGGATAGTCCCACTCCAGCGAACCCGGCTTCTCGAACTTCGTCATGCCGACGCCGACGACGAACACCTTCTGTGTCATGAACGCACTCCCGTGTGCCGTGTGTCCCGGATATCTGAGACACGGTGTCCATGTAACTTATGTTGGACACGGCGTCCAGGTCAATACCCCGGGGAATACAGCTCGAACACGACAAGGGCCGCACCGAGAACGGTGCGGCCCTTGTGGGTCGTGTTATCCAGGTCAGCTCTGTTGGCCGAACCGGCGGGGCTTCTTCGCGCCCATGATGTCGGTCCACCACGACTGCAGCGGGCTCGGTTCGGGCCAGTGGACGGTCGGGTCTTCTTCCTCGGGATCGGCGGGTGTCATGTCGGGCGGGTCGTCGTCGAGATCGCTGGTCATGCAGGTTCTTCCTCGGATCGATCGACGGCGCCGCAGCGGTGAGACGAGAGAAGGAACGAGAGCCGGTAACTCGAGGCCGAGTGCGGCGACGACGCGTTGGTCACCGCTGGTCACGGCTGACCTGTATGCGTTCAACCGTACACGGCGGGGGTAAACCGGCGGTATCAATTCACCGCCCTACACCACAATGCGAGTCACGTTCTGCAGCAACCCGTTTCGTGCACTCGTCGATTTGCACTGCTAACGTGTCCGCATCGCCGAAACGCCGGGCAGCGAGCCCGGACTCGAACCGAACTCACGCGCGCGGTGCCGAATTATGGTGCGGCGCAGATGTTGTGAGGGCGGGCGTCGGCGTGAAGTCTCGTCGGAGAGACCGGCGAGGACCCGGCCACCACGGCTCTTCGGTCGGTACAAACGACAAAGGAACCGATGACTCCGACGCTCGCGGTCTTCTTGTTCTCCATCGCAACACTGGTCCTGCTCGGCGCGGTCGCTGTCGCGCTGCAGGCCCTGCGCAACGAACGTCAGATCCGCGGCCGGCTGGCGGCGGCCGAGCGGGACCTCCATGCCAAAGACGCGGCGATGGAGCAGATGTCTCTCGCCCACGCCGACGAGCTGCGTGCGCGAGAACACGAGGCAGCACAGGCCGACCGGGCCGCCGGAGAACACACCACCGCGCTTGTCGAGGCAGCGCAGGAGGCCACCCGCGCCCAGGTCTCCGCCGACGCCCGGTCCGCCACCAGCAACGCGGTGCGCGCGTTCGGCACCACCGTGGTGAGCCTCGGTGCCGACGTCGGCCAGGTCGTGAGCAACGCGCTGCGGGAGAACCGCAACGACGAGGTCTACGCGACGCTCACCCGGATCGACCACACGGTCCAGCAGATGATCCGTCAGGCGCAGGCTTACGTCATCGTCTCGGGCGGGCTGCCCGGCAGGCGCTGGCCGCAACAGACCGTCGGCGACGTGGTGGGCGGCGCCACCGGCCGCGTGCGTGATTATCTGCGCGTACGCACGGGCAACTGCGAACTGGTGGTGATGAGCCGGGCGGTCGAACCGCTCGTGCACACGGTGGCGACCCTGCTCGACAACGCGCTGCGCTACTCGCCGCCGTCGTCGTTCGTCGACATCTCCTACCAGCAGGGCCACCACGGCGTCACCGTGATCATCGACGACGCGGGCGTGCGGATGAGCCGGGAGCAGATGGAGGAGGCGCGCCAGGTGCTCTCGGGCGAGCGTGTCGTCGACATCAACGCGCTCGGCCCGTCACCGCGGGTCGGGTTCCCCGGTGTCGCCGCGCTCGCGCGCCGCTACGGCTTCGCCGCCTATGTCGACGGACCCAATATCTACGGCGGCACCAGGGCGATGGTGTTCGTTCCCGCTGCCCTGCTCGTGACCGCCGCCGAAGTGCACCGACCCAAGCACGCCGAGGCACCGGAACCGGCAGCACCACAACCCGTTTCCGAGATCACCAGGCCTGCGCCCGAGCCGGACCCGGTCGAGCACGACCGGACCACCGGCGGGCTCCCCAAGCGCACACGCCGCGCCGTCGCCCCGGCCGACGAGCGCGTCGGCACCGCGGAGACGCTCGCCCGCCCCGAGCTCGCCGCGGCCTGGCACAGCGGATCCAGACACGGTCGCGCCGCGGCCGCGCGTTCGACGAAAGGGCACGACAGCTGATGAGTACTCCGATCGCCAACAGCACCAACCGCCTCGCGTGGCTGCTGGACGACCTGGCTCTCGACGGTGTCCGCTTCGCGGTGTTGTTATCCGAGGACGGCCTACGCGTGGCGCACTCCGGCGACATCGCCACCGATGACGCGGAGCGTTTCGCGGCCGCCGCGTGCGGGCTGCGCTCGCTGGGTAAGGTACTCGGCGAATTCTGCGGTGGACTCTCGAACACAGTGCGCCAGAACATGACCGAATACGACGAGGGCATGGTCCTGATCACGGCCGCGGGCGCGGGCACCCTGCTCGGCGTCGCCACGACCGGCGATGTGGACCTCGCGCTCATCGCCCATCGCATGAACGAGCTGGCCGCCAGGGTCGGCCACGAACTCGGCGCGTCGCCGAGGCACCGATCGTCGACTCAGGAGTACACGCTGTGACACTGGATGTTTCGCCGGACTCGCGTAGCGGCCAGGACCGGGTACCGCTGTACTCGCCGGAATTCGCCGCCGACCCGCAGAGCACCTACCGCGCCATGCGGCACCGCTTCGGTTCGCTGGTGCCGGTCGACCTGGTGCCCGGGGTTCCGGCCACCCTCGTGATCGGCTATCGCACCGCGGTACAGATTCTCAACGATCCCGACCATTTCCCCGCCGACCCGAAGATGTGGCAGCGCGACATCCCCGCCGACTGCCCGGTGCTGCCGATGATGCGCTACCGCCCCAACGCGATTCGCACCGCAGGCGCGGAGCATACGCGCCACCGGCAGGTCACCGTCGCGGGCCTGGCGGGTGTCGACCTGTACCAGCTGCACCGCACCGTCGAGCAGATCGCGATGCCGGTGATCAACTCCTTCTGCGCCGACGGCAGCGCGGATCTGCTGAGCCAGTACGCCTTTCCCGTCATCTTCGCCACCATCAACGCGATGCTCGGTGTGCCCGCCGATATCGGCGGGCACATCGCGACCGGCATGGGGCAGATGTTCGAGGGCGGCGACACCGCGGCCAGTGGCACGCAGATGATGGAGGACGCGCTCTACGACCTGGTGCGGCTCAAGCAGAGCGAACCCGGCGACGATGTGACGACCCGGTTGGTGCAGCATCCGCAGCGGCTCACCGACGAAGAGCTGATGAACCAGGTGCTCACGATGTACGGCGCGGGGATCGAGCCGATGCTCAACCTGATTCTCAATACGGTGCGGCTGATGCTCACCGATCAGCGTTTCGCGGGCAGCCTGCTCGGCGGCAGCCTGTCCACGCGCGACGCCCTCGACGAGGTGCTCTACACCGACCCACCGATGGCCAACTTCTGCACCACCTATCCTCGTCAGCCGATCCTGGTCGACGACGTGTGGCTGCCCGCGCATCAGCCGGTCGTCATCAGCATGGCCGCGTGCAACAACGATCCCGCGATCGGGACCGGCGATTTCCTCGACAACCGCGCGCACCTGGCGTGGAGCACCGGCCCGCACGGCTGCCCGGCGAAGTCCCCGGCCTACCTGATCGCTCAGGAGGCCATCGACCAGCTCCTCGACGCGTTGCCGGAACTGGAGCTGGCGGTCCCCGCGGACGAATTGGTCTGGCGGCCAGGGCCTTTCCACCGGGCGCTGGCCGGGCTGCCGGTGGTGTTCCCCAGTATGGCCCCGCTGGTGGTGCCCGGTATCTGAGCCCTTGCTCGGCCGACCGACTCGGTCGGCCGAGCAAGTTCGGTGCTATGCGCCGTGTACGTAAGCCGGCAGGTGGCGGTGACCGTTGGAGATGAAGCTGGGCACCGTGCCGAGTTCGGTCACGGGAGCGGCCAGCCTCAGGTCGGCGAACCGTTCGAACAGCGCAGGCAGCGACACCAGCGCCTCGAGGCGGGCCAGCGGCGCACCGAGGCAGTGGTGTGCCCCGTAGCCGAAAGCCATGTGCGACTGCTTCTCCCGCGTGGGATCGAACTCATCGGCGGTCTCGCCGTGCAGCTTCGGGTCACGACCGGCACCGGCGTAGCTCGCCAGAATCGGCTCGCCCTTGGCAATCTGCACGCCGTCGATGTCGATGTCGTCCACCGCGAAACGCAACGGCAGGTGCGCGACCGGCGATTCGAATCGCAGCGTCTCCTCGATCAGATCGGGCCAGGTGATCGTGCCCGCGCGCACGCCCGCGAGCACATCGGGCCGGGTGAGCAGCGCGGTGATGGCCTGGTCGAGCAGATTCACGGTGGTCTCGTGACCTGCCGAGATCACCAGAAGCAGCGTGCCGACGAGCTCTTCCTCGGTGAGCTGGCCCTCGTCCTCATCGCGCTGGACGATCAGCAGGCTCGTGATGTCGTCGCCGGGCTGTTCGCGCCGCAGGGCCACCAGTTCACCGAGGATCCGGTACATCTCCATGTAGTTTGCCTGCGACTGCTCCGGGGTGAGCGTGGTGTCGAAGATGCCGTCGACGCACGTGCGCAGGCCGGGGTTCAGCGATTCCGGTACCCCCATCAGCTCCGAGATCACCTGGATCGGCAACGGATACGCGAACTGCTCACGCAGGTCGACCACCTGGCCTGCCGGGGTCTGCGCCAGTGCGTCGAGCAGTTCGGTGGTGATGCGCTCGACCCGTTCGCGCATGGCCTCGGTGCGCCGCGCGGTGAAGGCGGGCGCCACCAGCTTGCGCAGCCTGCGGTGATCGGGGCCGTAGGCGGTGAACATATTCGGCGCCGCGACCCACAGGTACAGAGGCCAATCCGCGGGAATCTCACCGGCGACGAACGCGGGCCAGTGCTGGCCGGCATCCTTGGAGACCCGGGGATCGACGAGCAGTTTCTCCAGCAGCGCGGCATCGGTGATCGACCATGCGGCCACCCCGCCCGGCAACTCGACCCTGGTGGCGGGACCGTGCGCCCTGATCTCGACGATCTCACCCTGAATGTCTTGCCCAGTCGGGTCCATTACGACCCGATTCGTCACCGTCTCCACTGTGAAACCTCTCGATCACCCGGTGCCCCGTGGACCCCGGTTCTCCGCGATCGCAACGAAACATCTTGCTGGACTAGACCTTACGGTCCGTTAGCGATGCTACCGGCCGAACGTGTTCGTCGCAGTGAACACTTGGAATGTCGACAGCACCGCGAAGTCCGCTTTTCCACCGCTGTCAGCCGGGATATCCATCGCGTCCAGCTGTCGCCGCGGCGGGAATCTTGTACTGTCGCAAACAGATCAGATGCTATGTCGCTGGTGGTTCTCCCTGCGCGGGCGCACCACTGTCAAGTTACAGAGGAGCAAGGCTGATGGCCGACGTGCAGACCCCGATGATCAGGACCGATATCCCCCATTCGGCACGGATCTGGAACTACTGGATGGGCGGTAAGGACCACTACGAGATCGACAAAATCGCGGGCGACGCCGGGCTGGCGGTCGACCCCGACATCTCCACCATGGCCGTGCAGTCGCGGCAGTTCCTGATCAGGGCCGTGCGCTTCCTGGCGAAGGAACGCGGCATCCGCCAGTTCCTCGACATCGGCACCGGGCTGCCGACGATGCAGAACACCCACGAGGTCGCCCAGGGTGTCACCCCGGACGCCCGCGTGGTGTACGTGGACAACGACCCGCTGGTCCTCACCCACGCGCGCGCACTGCTGACCAGCACCACCGACGAAGGCGTCACCACCTATATCGACGCCGACTTCCACAACCCCGAACAGATCGTGGCCGACGCACGCAACGTGCTGAACTTCAACGAGCCGATCGCCGTGATGTTCATGGGCGTTCTCGGACATGCCAAGACCTACGACGACCTGCTGCGCATTGTGCGCACCGTCGTCGGCGAGGTGCCATCGGGCAGCCACCTGATCATGTGGGACGGCACCGACGACAGCCAGGCCTACGTCACCCTGTGCGAGAACTACACCGGCACGGGCGGTACACCGTACGTCCCGCGTCCGCAGGCCCAGATCCGCGGCGTCTTCGACGGTCTGGAGCTCGTCGAGCCGGGTGTCGTCTCGATTACCCAGTGGCGCCCCGAAGCCACCCAGGTCGGCGAGGTCCGCCCGATCTCGGCCTATGGCGCGGTCGCCCGCAAACCTTGACCCACGCGGTAGCGGTCGCCGCTGCCGTCGACATGACCGATACGCCCCGTTCGATATGTGCTCGAACGGGGCGTCGACGTTGCACCGGCCTGAGCAGTGGTTTACCTGCGGATTCGGACGACTCCGCGAGACCAGATAAGGTGATACGGGGAGTTACAGATAGTTTTCTCCTGCCGTCGCGACGTATCCGGAGAATTACATGGGCCCCCTGGCTGCTGCACTGCGTAACGCGGTCGCACTCTTCAGTGACGGTGTCGAGCCGTACGCGCCGACACCGTCGGACATCGTCTACGACGAACCACACCGCAAGCTGCTGCGCTACCGACGCGCCACCCCGGCCACGGGCGATCCCGTACTGCTCGTGCCACCGCTGGCAGTGACGATTTCCTGCTACGACATGCGCCCGAGCCAGAGCCTGGTGCGATTCCTGCTCGACCTGGGGCGCGAGGTCTACGTACTCGACTACGGCGAGATCACTTACGCGGACCGCGATCTCGGCTTCGAGGAGTGGGTCGACGACATCGTGCCGACGGCGATCGGCGCGGTCAGCGCGGACAACGAACACCGCACCGTCGACCTGATCGGCTGGTCGTTCGGTGGCACCATCAGCGTGCTCACCGCCGCGGGGCACGCCGATCTACCGATCGGGTCGGTCACCGCGGTGGGTACCCCGTTCGATCAGCGCCGCAACGGTCAGATCTCGATGGCCCGCAGGTTCGGACAGCTCACCGGCGGCCGCGAGGTCACCCTGCCGGTGCGCATCGCCGGTGGCGTGCCGAAGTACGGGGTGCGGGCCGGTTTTCGCATCCAGTCGATCGATCGCGAACTCACCAAGCCCTGGTACATCGCCCGCAATATCGCCGACACCGAAGCACTGGCTCGCATGCAATCGGTGGATCGGTTCATGGACACCATGCCCGGCTACCCGGGCCGGTTCTATCGCCAGGCCTACCGGCAACTGATCATCCGCAACGAAATGTTCAAGGGCACAGTGCATTTGGGTCCGAATCGGGCGATCGATCTGACCGCGCTCACCGCGCCGACGCAGCTGATCGGCGGCACCAAGGACGCCTTGGCCTCGTCGGCGTCCGTCGCGGCGGGCGTCGGTGTGCTCACCGGCGCGTCGGAGGTTCGCTTCGCCGAGGTCCCGGGAAGCCACCTCGGCATCATCGCGGGGCCCGCCGCCCGCGACACCACATGGGCGACGATCGCGGACTTCCTCGACAGCGTGGCATTGTCGACCCGAACACCCTCGCGCACCCGCTGACCGGGACGCATCGCCTACAGCGCGGGCATCACGCGCCGCGCATGGCGCGATAGACGGCCGAGCCGACGAAGGCCCCGAGATCATCGGGATTCCACTGGTCCCGGTGGGCGAACAGGGTACGGACCGCACTTTCGGCGGCCGACACCCACAACTCCACCAGTGCGGGCAATTTGCGCTCGGCGTCGTCGATGCCCCACGCCTGCAAGGTCGGACGCAGCAACGCCGTGCAGCGCTCGACGGCAAGGCGCCGACCACGACCGAAGGAGCCGACGACCGCCGGGTCGGGGTTGCCGTAGATCAGGCGCCAGGCGTCGGGACGATCGGCTGCCTTATGGAGCAGCGTGCGGAAACCCTCGACGAAGACCGTCTCGTCGGCGTTGGTCGCACGCGGCGGCAGCACGTCGAGCACACCGGAGATCAGGAAGCTCTCCTCGCGCTGGATCAGCGCGTCGATCAACTCGACCCGATCCGGGAAGCAGGCGTACACCACCGGGCGGGTGACCTTCATGTAGTCCGCGACCGCGCCCATCGTGACCGCGGCGACCCCGTCGTCGGCGGCGATGGCCAGTGCCGCGTCGAGCACCTGCGGTCTGCGCCGCTCGGGGCCGAGGTGCGCGGCCCGCCCTCGCCGCTGCACTGCCATCTCGCTACCCATGAGCCCACAATAGCAACCCATCCGGCGTTCCTACATAGCTGTACGAAAATGCTACAGTGGCGAATGAAGCGTCCGACCGTGCTGGACGCCCCCCGCAGGAGGAGCGACGATGCCCCAGGATTTCTTCAACCCGAACACCGCCGACTTCGCGCAGTTCGATCCGGAGACGCGCAGGCTGTTGCGCGCGACGGTCGACTGGTTCGAGACGCGCGGCAAAACCCAGCTACTCGATGACGATCGGTCCCGCGTCTGGCCGTCGGACTTCCTCGACTTCGTCAAGCGCGAGCGCCTGTTCGCCACCTTCCTCACCCCCGCGGCCGAGGCCGACGGCGACCCGAACAAGCGCTGGGACACCTCGCGCAACGCCATGCTGAGCCAGATCTTCGGCTTCTACGGCATGACCTACTGGTACATCTGGCAGGTCACCATCCTGGGTCTGGGCCCGATCTGGCAGAGCGCCAACTCCGCGGCCAAGAAGAAGGCCGCCGCGCAACTCGACTCCGGTGAGATCTTCGCGTTCGGACTCTCGGAGAAGGAGCACGGCGCCGACGTGTACTCCACCGACATGATCGTCGATCCGCAGCCCGACGGTGGTTACACCGCGACCGGCGGCAAGCACTACATCGGTAACGGCAACCTGGCCTCGATGGTCTCGGTATTCGGCCGTCGTTCGGACAAGCCGATCATCGACAGCGCCGCGGCGCTGCGGGGCAAGCCGACGCAGGAGGATTACGAGGGGTATCTCTTCTTCGTCGCCGACTCCCAGCACGACGCGTACAAGCTGCGCAAGAACGTCGTCAACAGCCAGATCTATGTCGCGGCTTTCGATCTGGAGAACTACCCCGTCGCCGAGGAGGACATCCTCCACCGTGGCGAGGACGCGTTCCACGCGGCCATGAACACGGTCAACGTGGGCAAGTTCAACCTCGGCTTCGGCGCGGTCGGCGCCTGTGAGCACACCTTCTACGAGGCGATCAACCACGCTGAGAACCGGATCCTGTTCGGGCACAGGGTCACCGAGTTCCCGCAGGTCCGGGCGCTGATCACCGATTCCTACGCGCGCATCGCCGCGATGAAGCTCTACAGCGCCCGCGCGGTGGACTACATGCGGTCGGCATCGCCGGATGATCGTCGCTACCTGCTGTTCAACGCCATCGAGAAGATGTCGGTGACCCGCCAGGGACAGCGCGTGATCGAGGACCTCGCCGACGTGATCGCCGCGCGCGGGTTCGAGAACGACATGTACTTCCCGGTCGCGGTGATGGCCATGTTCGGCCTCCCGCGACTCGAGGGCACCGTCCACGTCAACATGGCGCTGTCGCTGAAGTTCATGGCCAACTACATGTTCCACCCCGCCGATGCCGGCCTTGCCGCGATGCAGTCGCTGCCGGGCGCCTCGGTGGCTTCCAAGGGCACCACCCGCGCGGTCGCCGGTGCGCTGAGCTGGTCGAGCCGCAAGATCACCCCGCGCCTCGGCGCGGTCGTGAAACCGCTGCGTGCCGAATTCGCCAGTGCCGCTTACGCTCCGGTGCCATCGCGGCACGACACCGCCGACGACGAGTTCCTGTTCCGGCAGGGCCCGAGCAGTGGTCTGGGCCGGATTCGCTTCGCGGACTGGCGCCCGGTCTTCGAGAGCTTCAGCGACGTTCCGAACGTGGCGGTATTCCTCGAGCAGGTCCTCGCGCTACAGGCATTGCTCGCGGTCGCCGCACCGACGTCGTCGCAGCAGCAGGACGTGGACTTCCTGTTCGCGTTCGGTGAGCTGTTCACCGCGGTGCCCTACGCGCAGCTGGTGCTGGAGCAGGCGCGCATCGACGGCACCGACCGGGAAGTGATCGACCAGATCTTCGACGCCTTCGTGCGCACGTTCTCCGCGAACGCGCTCAACCTGCACAACAAGCCGACCGCCACCCCCACCCAGCAGCGCCGGGCCCTCGACCTGGTTCGTCGCCCCGTGTTCGACAACGCTCGTTTCGAGCGTGTCCTCGGCAAGGCGCGCGCGCTGGCCGGGACGTACGAGATGAAGGTCTGACCCAGCGCCGACGGTTGCCTCCGTGGATGCAGCGGAGGCAACCGAGGTCAGTCGAGCGGCGGCGCTGTTTCGGTGATGGTGGCCAAGGTCGCTGCCACCGACATATCGGGCTCGATGACGACGCCCTTCTCTCGAAGAAAGCCGTCGAACAGTTGGACGACGGCATTGGTCGTCCGATCGACGAACAGTGCCGTCGGTTCCGGCAGCGGGACGGGATCGGTGTCGAGCCACAGGTCGGTGACGGCCATGACGAAACCGACGATGCCGCGCAGCAGATGATCGATACCGTCGGTATCGAGTGCGACCGAGGACAGCACACTGCGGCTGCGCTCGGCCAGATCGTGCGAGAGGCGCCGACCGATGTCCAATGGCCGAGCAGACGGGTCGGCGCTCGACACACTCTGGGTGAGGACGAGGAACCGGAACACATCGGGGTGCTCGGCGATAACCCCGGCGTAGGCAGTGAGGAACCGATGGATCGTGGCCCGTGGCGGCTGCATGATCAGCGAAAGATCCGGCGCGACGGCGGCGTAGATCTGCGCGACGAGCCAATCCGAGACCGCGCCGTCGAGTTCGGACTTGTCGGCGAACATGCGGTACAGACGCGGTTTGGCGACACCCATCTCCCGAGCGAGCGCTTCCATGCTCACCTGGGGTCCATCGCGGTCGATGCACCGCACCGCACCCGCGATGACTTGGTCGCGGGTGAGCAACCGTACGGGCGACCGGCGAACCGGTCTAGACGATGTAGTCACTGTTCTCCCTGATCCGCCCTTCGCGTACGGCCAGGATAGCGGCGTTCGGCGATGGATCGGCCACCGTATCGCGGCGGACTCAGCGGCCTTGTTGACAGCGGCCTTCCAGATCCTCAAGCCAGATCCTCAAGATATTTCCGGTACCACGCGTACCAGAAAATGGTACCGACGGTACTATTGATTGTGCACGGAGCAACGTAGCCCCGTGCCGGAAGGAGTCCCGTATGACGCGCGAAACCGGTCACGACCATCCCGTGGCAGCGTCATCCAGAACACATCGGGTGCGCAACGGCGACATCTCGCTCGCTGTCTACGAGTTCGGCCCCGAGGACGGCATTCCGGTCGTCCTCGTCCATGGTTGGCCCGACACCCACCACCTCTGGGACGGCGTCGTTCCGCTGTTGTCGGACAAATATCGGGTGATCTCCTACGACACCCGCGGTTATGGCGAGTCCAGCGCGCCGACCCAGGTCTCGGCCTATCAGCTGAGCAAACTCGCGACCGACTTCTTCGCCGTGGTGGAGGCCGTCAGCCCCACCGAACCCGTGCACGTCGTAGCCCATGACTGGGGCTCGGTCCAGATCTGGGAAGCGGTGTGCGAGCCCGGTGCGGACCAGTACGTCGCGTCGTTCACCTCGATCTCGGGCCCGAACCTGGACCACCTGGCCACCTGGATGCGTCGTGGTGTGCTGTCGGGCTCCCCGCGCGGGATCTTGGGCACGCTCAGCCAGTGCCTGTCCTCGGCCTACACCGTCTTCTTCATGCTGCCGATCCTGCCTGGCCTGTTCTTCCGGCTCGTCGGCACCGAGAAGATCTGGAAGTTGTTCCTTCGCGTGGTCGAGGGCACGTCGGCTGATCAGATCTCGCTGGCGCCGACGCTGAAAAAGGACATGATCTCGGGGCTGCGCTTCTACAAGGCCAACATCATCGCCCGCATGTTCGGGCCGCGGGAACGCCGCACCACCGTGCCGGTGCAGTTGCTGGTCAACACCCGCGACATCGCCGTGCGCCCCGCCGGCTACGACGACACCGCGCAGTGGGCCGAGCAGGTCGTTCGTCACGACCTGCCGCGCGGGCACTGGTTGCCCTACGCCGACCCCGCCGCGATCGCCGAATACGCCGACGCGTTCATCCAGGCCCAGCCCAAGTAGCGACGAATGAGAGACCAGCCAATGCTCGACTTCGACATCGTCATTACCGGCGGTCGCTGGTTCGACGGCACCGGAGCCCCCTCCGCGCAGCGCACGATCGGTATCCGCGACGGCATCGTCGCGGCCGTATCCGCGGACGCGCTGCCGATCGGCGCCGACACCGAGGTGATCGACGCCGCGGGCAAGTGGGTACTGCCCGGTTTCGTCGATGTGCACACCCACTACGACGCCGAGATGCTGATCAAGCCGGAGCTGTCGGAGTCGCTGCGCCACGGCGTCACCACGGTGGTCGTCGGCAACTGCTCGCTGTCGACGGTGCTGTCGTCCAACGCCGACTGCGCGGATCTGTTCAGCCGCGTCGAAGCCGTGCCGCGCGATGCGGTGCACGATGCCCTGGACGAGCACCGCACCTGGTCGGATCCGGGCGAGTACGCGAAGGCATTGGACTCGCTGCCGCTTGGCCCCAATGTCGCCGCGTTCCTCGGCCACTCCGACCTGCGCACGCATGTGCTCGGGCTCGGCCGCGCGGTCACCCGCGACACCAAACCCACCGCTGCCGAGCTCGAGCAGATGACCACCCTGCTCGAATCCGCGGTCGACGCGGGCTTCCTCGGGCTGTCGTCGATGACGAACAAACTCGACAAGATCGACGGCGACGAATACCGGTCGCGGTCGCTGCCGTCGACCTATACCCGTGGCAAAGAGGTGCGCGCGCTCAACAAGGTGCTGCGCAAACGGGGCCGGGTTCTGCAGAGCGCCCCGACGGTCAGCCTGAATCCCAATATCGCCAAGTTCTTCTTCGCCAGTGCGGGCATCGGACGGCCCGAGCTGCGCACCACGCTGCTGTCGGCGGCCGACTCCAAGGCTTACCCGCCGCTGGTGTGGTTCATGCTCTACGCCGCACCGCTGCTGAATCGGTTCGCCCGCACCAACTTCCGGTGGCAGCACCTGCCCGTGCCGTTCACCGTCTACGCCGACGGCATCGACCTGGTGGTATTCGAGGAGTTCGGTGCCGGTGCCGCGGCCCTGCATCTGAAGGATCAGGTCGAACGCAACGAGCTGCTCCAGAGCGAGCCGTACCGTCGCTGGTTCCGCAAGCAGTACGACAACAAGTTCACCCCGCGCATCTGGCACCGCGATTTCTTCGACGCCGAGATCATCGCCTGCCCCGATGAATCAGTGGTCGGCAAGTCGATCGGGCAGGTCGGCAAGGACCGTGGCCTGCACCCGGTCGACGCCTACCTCGACATGGTGGTCGAATACGGTTCCGCGCTGCGCTGGCGCACCACGATCGCCAACGATCGCCCCCGCTACCTGAACAAGCTCGCCGCCAGCCCCGGCGTGCAGATGGGGTTCGGCGACGCGGGTGCGCACCTGCGCAATATGTCGTTCTACAACTTCCCGCTGCGCCTGCTCGAAAGGGTGTTGCGCGCACAGGAATCCGGCAAGCCGTTCCTGAGCACCGAACGTGCCGTCCACCGGCTCACCGGCGAGCTCGCCGACTGGTATCAGATCGACGCCGGTCACCTGCGTCAGGGCGACCGGGCCGACCTGGTCGTGATCGACCCCGCCGGGCTCGACGACGAGGTGCACCAGCTCCATGAGGCTCCACTGCCCGAGTTCGGGCTCGACCGCATGGTCAACCGCAACGACCGCGCTGTCGTCGCGACCGTCGTCAACGGCCGCCGTGTCTTCGGCGCCGGCGAAGTAACGCCCGGCATCGGCGCGGACTGGGGAACCGGAAGGTTCCTGCGCGCCGGCCACGACAACTCCGCTCTCGTACAGGAGACCCGATGAAACTCTCGTTCCGTCGCGTGCCCAGGACCGTGCGCGCACCTGATGTCGCCCTGCAGGCTCGCAATGTGAAGTTCGACTGGACCTCGGCACCACTGCACTGGATGCCGTGCGAGCCGATCGCCTCGCACGTGGTGAACTCGCTGAACCTGCTGCTGCCCGAGGGCGAGCGGATGTTCTGCGCCACCTACCGCGACGCGCTGCCCTACGTGCGCGACGCCAAGGTGCGCGAGGCCATGCTCGGGTTCATCGGCCAGGAGTCGATGCATGCCGAAACCCATGCCAAGGTGCTCGACCAGGTTTTCACCGCCCACCACATCGACACCGCGCCGTATACCCGCCAGATGGAGTACGTCTTCCGCAACTCACTCGGCGCGCGCGAGGGCAGCCCGCAAGCGGCGCAGACCCGCTTGGTCGAACGGTTGACGTTCATCGCCAGCCTCGAGCACTTCTTCGCCTGGCTCGGCGACTGGATTCTCAACGCCGACTTGGAATCTCATGGTGCCGAGCCCCGCGTGCTCGACCTGTTCCGCTGGCACGGCGCCGAGGAGGTCGAACACCGCAGTGTCGCCCACGATGTCGCGATCTACTTCGGAGCCGGGTACTTGCGGCGTGCGGGGATGATGCTGATCGTCATCCCGATCCTGCTCAGTTTGCTCGTGCGCGGCACCAAATTCCTGGTCAATCAGGATCCCGAACTGCCCACCATGGGCTATCCCAGGCTGATCTGGAAGATCTTCGGGGCGATGTGGCGTGGGGCGCTGCCAGGTATTCCGGCGCTGATGATCAGTGCCGGATCCACGTTCAACCCGCGCTACGATCCGGCGTCGGTCGGGTCGACCGAACAGGCGATCGCCTATCTCGCCAAGTCACCTGCGGCCAGGGCGGCGGCACAGTGACCGTATATCCCGCGCCCACCGTGATCCCGCCGGACCTTTACGGCAAGCACGATATGGATCCGACCACCAGGGCGATCGACGCCGTGGCCAACCTGCGCATCCGCTGGTCGACTTTGATCAACCGCCGTCCCATCCTCACCAGAACCGACGACGCTCGCTTCCCGGTGGTCGTCACCGACCGACTGCTGGTGGCCGAGGATCAGGCCGTCATCAATCTGGGGCTGCGCGCCCCCGATGGTGCTCAGATGCCACGGTGGACGCCGGGCGCGCATATCGACATCGAGCTCCCGTCCGGCCGCCTACGCCAATATTCGCTGTGCGGCGATCCCGCCGAGACCGGGGAGTACCGCATCGCGGTGCGCCGCATCCCGCACGGCGGCGGCGGGTCGATCGAGGTTCATGACGAGCTCCCGGTCGGCACCGCAGTGGTGATCCGCGGGCCACGCAACGCGTTCCCGTTCGCGCCGCCCGGACGTGGCTCGTCGGCGAAACGCCTGCATTTCGTCGCCGGTGGCATCGGCATCACCCCGATTCTGGCGATGGCCCGTGCCGCCGACCGGCTCGGCATCGCCTGGAGTCTGGTCTACTGCGGGCGCAGCCGCGACACCCTGCCGTTCCTCGACGAGCTCGCCGTACTCTCCGGACACGTCGTGGTCCGGACCGACGACGAGCACGGAACACCGAGTGCCACAGATCTTCTCGACGGTGTCGACCACGACACCGCGATCTATAGCTGTGGACCGACGCCGATGACAGCCGCTCTGGTCGCCGCCGTGCGCAATATGCCGGGCATCGAGTTCCACTCCGAAAGGTTCTCCCCCGCGCCTGTTGTCGACGGGACCGCGTTCGAGGTGGAGTTGGCCAGCACCGGCGAGGTCGTCCCCGTCGCCGCCGACCAGACCATGCTCGACGCACTGCTGACGGTGCGCCCCGACCAGCCCTACTCGTGTCGCCAGGGCTTCTGCCGCACCTGCGTGGTCCGCGTCGTGGACGGCATACCCGACCATCGCGACGGCGCGCTGACCCCCGACGAACACGACGCAGGGGTCACGCTGGCGTGCGTCTCGCGCTGCGCGGGAAAACGCCTCGTCCTCGACCTCTGAGCAGGCCGAGCGCTGGGACCGCGCGCTGCCGGTGCCCGCCGTCAGGCACCGCACGTGTGAGACGTGCCACCGTGATGCCGCACGCACTGGTCGAGGTGTTCGCCCGAAGAACGGCACAATGGAGATCGATGAAACCTTGGCAGCGCGATCCCAGCACCGGTGACAGCCCGCTCGGCAACGGCGAAGGCGTCGGCTTCGACGACCTGCGGGTGCTGCGCGAGCAGTTCGTCGACTTCATGCTCGGTTACAAGTTCGCGATCGACGAGGTGACGACCAAGATCAACATCTTGCGTGAGGACTTCAACAACACCCACGAGTACAACCCGATCGAGCACGTGGGGTCGCGGCTCAAGTCGCCCGAAAGCGTCCTCGAGAAGGTCCGTCGCAAGAATTACGCGATGAATCTGGCCGCCATCAGAGACAACGTGCTCGATATCGCCGGGGTCAGGGTGGTGTGCAGCTTCATCTCCGATATCGGCACGATCAGGGACATGCTGGCCGGTCAGGAAGACATCACGGTCCTCGAGGAGCGCGACTACATCACCCACCGCAAGCCGAACGGCTACCAGAGCATGCACCTGATCGTGTCGATCCCGGTGTTCCGCTCCGACCGCACCGAACGGATTCCGGTCGAGATCCAGATCCGCACGATCGCGATGGACTTCTGGGCCAGCCTCGAACACAAGATCTACTACAAATACCGCGGCGAGGTGCCCCCGAACCTGCGCACCGACCTCGCCCAGGCAGCCGAGGTCGCCACCCAGCTCGACGAGAAGATGGAAGCCCTACACCGCCAGGTCGACCGCAGCGCACGCCCGAAGAAACCGACCACGGACGCGCTGGACCTCAGCATCTTGTACAACAACCTCACCGCCGGGCACCCCGTCTACCTCCGTCCCACCGATCCGCCGACCTGAGCGGTCGATATCGAACTCACAACCGCTGCGACCCCGCCGCATTTCGGGCGTCCGCCGCCTCGGGGATTCCGCTAGTGTCCGAGCTGATTCATCTCGAACACGTGGCGCGGAAGGAATCCGATGTCGCTCTCACGTCGAAAGTTGATCACCGCGGCCGCGGTCGGTGGCACAGTGGCCGCGCTCGGAATGCCCGCGGGGCGCGCTGAGGAGCGGGTGCTCGGTGCGGGCGAGTTCCGGTCGCTGGTCTCGCGCGGGTACAACCGGCGATTCGTCGCCCAACCGGCGAAGATCTATGTGCCGACCAGCGCCGAGGAGGTGCGCAGCGCGGTCGCCAGGGCGGTGGGTGCGGGCGCGGGGATCGCGGCACGCTCGGGCGGACACTGCTTCGACAATTTCGTCGACAACGAGCAGACGCGGTCGATCATCGACCTCGGCCGGCTGAACGCGGTGCGCTGGGACGAGCGCCACCGTGCGTTCTCGGTGGACGCCGGTGCCGACATCGGCACCGTCTACCACGCACTGCACCGCTGGGGCGTCACGGTGCCGGGTGGGATCTGCCTCGGCGTCGGGATGGGCGGTCATGTCTGCGGTGGTGGCTATGGTCCGTTGTCACGGCGGTACGGGCTCGTCGCCGATCATCTGGCCGGGGTGGAAGTCGTCACCGTCGATGCCGATGGCACCGCGAAAGTCGTGGTCGCGACCAAGGACGGCCCCGACCACGAGTTGTGGTGGGCGCATACCGGTGGTGGGGGCGGCAATTTCGGTGTGGTGACCCGGTTCCTGCTCCGCTCGCCCGAATCCGACGGCTCCGACCCGGCGCACGCGCTGCCGAAACCGCCGGGCAGCATGCTGAGCGCGCGACTGATCCTGCCCATCACGACCGAGGATTCGTTCGTCCGATTACTCGGGAACTACCTCGGGTTCTTCGAACGCCACAGTGCGCCCGGTAATGAATTCGCCGGTCTCTACGCGCCGCTGATGATCAGGACGACCGGCACCGGCGCGGCCGACATGCTGATCCTGTTCGATACCGAAACACCCGACGCGCGAACCCGTTTCGACGAATTCGTCGATACGGTGAGCGACGGCGTGTTCCCGCCGGGAATACTCACCCCGGTCACCGGGCTGTCCTACCCGGACACCCTGGACCAGGTGTATTACGCCAAGGGCGTGAACACGACACGGGTCAAAGTGAAAGCCGCCTATCTACGCAAGGCGTACTCCCCCGAACAACTCCGCATCTTCTATCGCTACCTCACCGATCTCCGCTTCCTCGGCGAATCCCAGCTCGAATTCCTGCCGTTCGGCGGCGCGATCAATGCCGTCACCGCCGACGCGACGGCGATGCCCGCGCGGGATTCGTTCATGAAGATGATGATCCACGCATCGTGGCGATTGCCCTTCGACGACGAGCGGTATCTGCGCTGGGCGCGCTCGATGTATCGCGATGTCCATGCCGACACCGGCGGTGTTCCGGTGCCGAACGAGGTCTACGGCGGCAGTTACATCAACTATCCGGACCCGGATCTGGCCGATCCCGCGTGGAACACCTCCGGCCTTCCGTGGCATGCCTTCTATTACGGCGACAATTACCGGCGACTGCTTCGCGTCAAGGCGGCCGCGGATCCGAGAAATGTTTTCCAGCACCGGCTTTCGATCGGCCGACCGGACTGGTGATGCCGGTCAGGTGAGCGCGAGCACCCGGCACGGTCCGCCCGTACCGCCTGCGTGTTTCGGTGCGCCGACGACGACTGTCGCGCCCGTCGGCGGTACCGCGGCGAGGTTGGCGAGCATCTCCACGCCGTAGCGCCCCGCACCGAGAAGGGCTGTGTGCGCACCATATTCGGGATCGGCACCACAATCCAGGCTCAGCGTATCGACACCGGCGCCGATGATCCCGCACTGCGCGACAAGGTAGTGCGCGGCTTCGGCGGAGAAACCCGGCGCGTGCGGCATTCCTCGCTCGTCGAGATTGAGGAAGGTCGACGGTTGGGCGATGCGACGTTCCCACCCGGAATACATCGCGACAAAAGCCCGTTCCGGGATGTCCCCGTGCTGCGACCGCCAGCTGTCGATATCAGCGACGGTCACCACCGCGTCGGCGTCGACCGCGGCCTTGGCACTGATATCGATGACGACGAGCGGCGCGACGAGGTCGTCGACGACAAGAGCCTCGGTCGTGGTGGCGCCGGGAATCCGATGGGCGGGCGCGTCGATATGGGTTCCGGTGTGCTCCCAGTACCCGAGCGCGTACTGCCCGAACCCACCCGAGGCGTGCCAGGCCACCGGGACCATGACCATCGGCGGATTGCCCGGCCACACCGGTAATTGCGGCGTCAGCGTGTGGGTGAGGTCGACGACGCCGGAACGCGGCGCGGCGACGGCGGGCGCGGGCGCCACCGCGGCCAGCGCGGTGAGCCCCGCGAGGCCGAGCGCGGCCCGCCGACTCGGCTGTGGCGCACTCTCATGGGCGAGACGAACGATCTCGGGCGAGCACATCGGACTCAAGATAGCCCAGCGAACCGGGTTCGGCGCATGATCAGGGCCGATGCGGAGGGCGGGATTTCCGGGTGGACGGCGCGGCCGTCGCCGGACTATCGGTCGGCGCGCTCGTCGCGGCCGACGGCGGGAAGCGGACTTTCCCTCGGCGTGAGGGCCTGGTACAGGCCGGCGGGACCGAGACCGCGGGACAGGCCGAGGATCATCGCGGCGCACCCGAGCCCGGAGAGAACGAGACCGGTGGCGAAGAGCGTGGGGTATCCGGCCAGCTCGCCGACGACGCCCGCGGCCATCCCCGCCACGCCTTGGACGACGACGATCGCGCAGGCGAGCAGGGTGTAGTCGCTGCCCGCGTGGTCGGGTTCGGAGGCGTCCATCATGAGGGCGAAGACGGCGACGGTGGCGGCACCGCCGAACACGTGCTCGGCCAGACTGGCGGTGACGAGAAGTTCGAAACCACCGAGGCCGAGGGCGGCGAACAAGTACAGCGCGATGCTCGCGGTCTGGGTGACACCGCCGATCAGCAGCGCCTTCCGGCGGCCGAAACGGTAGGCCAGCCAGCCACCCAGCGCCGCACCCGCCAGGGCGCCCGCCGAGGAGAGAACACCTTTGATCAGGGCGATCTCGCCGAGATCGAGGCCCGCGTCGGACAGGAAGGGTCCGGTGAGCGCCGCGGCCATCGAGTCACCGAATTTGAAGGCGCCGATCAGCGCGATGAAGGCGAGGATGCCGGGGCGGCGCAATCTGGTCCACCAGGCGCCGAGCAGCTGCGTGGGCCTCGCCCGCGGCGGACGGTCAACGACCGGCTCGCGCAGCAGCCATACCGGCACCGTGGTGAGCACGATCAGTGCTGCCATGGCGAGGAACAGAGCCCGCCAGCCGGCCAACGCGTACAACCACAGCAGAGCACCACCGCCGACGATCATCCCGACGCGATAGGCACCGACCTGGATGCCGTTGCCCAGCCCACGCTGACGCGGACCGAGCAGGCGCACCGCCAAACCGTCGGTGGCCACGTCCTGGGTCGCCGAGAGCAGGTTCACCACGACGATGCCGACGAACATCCAGCGCAGCGAGGACGACAGATCCATGCAGGCCAGCACCATCGCGACCGCGGCCGACAGCAGTTGCAGCACCAACAGCCAGGTGCGCCGGGTACCGTACCGATCGACATAGGGCGCCCAGAGAAACTTCAGCGCCCATGGCAGGAACAGCACGCCCGAGGCGCTGATCGCCACCAGCGAATAGCCCGATTCGCGCAGCACCACCGGCAGTGCCTGAGTGAAGAAGCCGAACGGCAGGCCCTGCGCGAAATACAGCGACGACAACAGAACCAGCGTGCCCGCGGTGATCACACCCGGTCGGGTGGTGGTGCTCATGGGCCCATCGTCGCAGAGAGTCCGTCCCGACGCCGGGCGCGGGCTCGGCGCGATCCGCCGTCAGAGCGTGGGCTGCGGGCTGCGAATGTGCTCGAAGACCAAACTTGTCTCGGTCGAGGCGAATTCGCGGGTCGCGCTGAGTTCCCGAGTCACGAACTCGCGCAACGCGTCCGGCGAGGCCGCCGACACCTGGATCAAGAAGTCGACGGTGCCCGCGAGAAAGTACACATTCACCACGCCGGGCAGGGCGGCGAGCTTGGCACTCAGCTCACCGATCCGGGCCCGAGCCGCCGGTTGCACCTGCACCGAGATCATCGCCTGGAGCGGCAACCCCAATGCCTCCGGGGCGATGTCGGTGTAGAAACCGCGGATCGCACCGAGTTCGCGGAGCCTGCGTAGGCGCAGCGAACACGTCGACGCGGCGATGCCGACCCGCGCCGCCAGGACATTGTTGGGAACGCGCGCGTCTTCGGCGAGTTCGGCGAGCAGCCTGCGGTCGATGTCGTCGAGGTTCGACGGCAACCCTCGGAACGGCCGCACGTGTTGCGGGCGGTGTTGCTCTCGCGACGCCATGATCGCAGGATACTCGGCCCTGAGACCGATATCCGCTGATCATGCAGGTGTTCTCGCCGATTGCCGTGGTGATCCTCGATTCTGGGATCAGAACTCGATCATCCGTAAGGAGCAGCTACCGTGCGCATCGGTGTCCCCAAAGAAGTCAAGAACAACGAATTTCGCGTAGCGATCACGCCGATCGGTGTGCACGAACTGGTGTCGAGCGGTCATCACGTGATCATCGAAGCGGGGGCAGGTACGGGATCGTCGATTCCCGACTCCGAATACCTCGCGGCTGGAGCGCAGATCCTCGCCGAAGCCGACGCCGTCTGGGCCGAGTCGGAGCTGGTATTGAAGGTCAAGGAACCCGTCGCGCAGGAATATCACCGCTTGCGTGAAGGACTGGTCCTGTTCACCTACCTGCATTTGGCGGCAGACCGGCCGTTGACCGAACAGCTACTGGCGCAACGGGTTACGGCCATCGCCTACGAGACCGTGCAACTGCCCTCCGGCGCACTGCCGCTGCTGTACCCGATGTCGGAAGTCGCGGGTTGCCTGGCGCCGCAAGTGGGCGCGCACGCGCTGATGAAGCCCTACGGCGGTCGCGGGGTACTGCTCGGTGGCGTCGGCGGGGTCGACCAGGCCAAGGTGGTCATCATCGGGGCCGGGGTCGCGGGCCAGAACGCGGCCAACATCGCCCTGGGCATGGGCGCACACGTGACGCTGCTCGACACCGACCTCGACAAACTGCGAATGTCGTTCTGGCGCTACAACAACCGCGTGCGCGGGTTGGCATCGTCGAAGCTGGCGATCGCCGAGCAGGTCCGCGCGGCGGACATGGTGATCGGCGCTGTCCTGATCCCCGGCGCCGCCGCGCCCAAGCTGGTGAGCAACGAGCTGGTCGCGCAGATGAAACCGGGTTCGGTGCTGGTCGATATCGCGGTCGACCAGGGCGGCTGCTTCGACGACACCCACCCGACCACCCACGCGGATCCGATCTATCAGGTCCACGCGTCGACGTTCTATTGCGTGGCGAACATGCCGGGCTCCGTGCCGCACACCTCCACCTACGCGCTGACCAACGCCACCCTGCCCTACGTGGTGGCCCTGGCCGACAAGGGGTGGGAACGCGCCTGCGCGGAAGACCCCAGCCTCGCACTGGGCCTGAACACTCACGCAGGCAACGTCACCAACGCCCCGGTCGCCGCCGCCCACGACCTCATGGCACAGGTCGGATAGGCACGCGCGACGGCCTTATCGCGGGCCGGGTATATCGAGCAGATCTGCCAGGCGGGACCGATGAACGCCACCTGTGCCGAAGGCGATCTGGTCGGCTTTGGCACGCTTGAGGTACAGGTGCGCCGGGTGCTCCCAGGTCATGCCCATACCGCCGTGTAGCTGCACGGCTTCCTCGCCCGCGAGTACCGCGAGATCGCCACAGAACGCCTGCGCCACACTGGCTGCCACCAGGGTGTCGGCGTCGTCCGCGGCGAGGGCGGCCGCGGCGTATCTGGCGGCGGCGTTGGCGGACTCGACCGCGGTATAGAGGTCGGCCAGCCGGTGCTTGATCGCCTGGAAGCCGCCGACCACACGCCCGAACTGGCGGCGCTCCTTCAGATAGGCCACGGTCTCATCGAGACACCAACGGGCAACACCGTATTGCTCCGAGGCCAGCAGGGCGGTGCCCGCCTCGAGCGCGCGACGCACCGAGGACTCGCCGTCGGAAACGATCTGCTCGCCCGCGACGGCATCGAAGGTGATGTCGGCCAGCTGCCTGGTCATGTCGAGCGAGATCACCGGGGTGATGTCGGCGTGCTCGGCCGAAACGGCATACACGGCAATGACATCGGCAACGCTGACCGGAACCAGCAGAACATCGGCCTCGAGCGCACCGGCCACACTGGTGATGCGGCCGGTCAGGCCGTCCGGACCGAGGGACACTGTGGGGAACGCCCCGTGGGCCGACATGGACAACGGGGTCACGAGGGCCGCGGTCCGCTCCCCCGCCGCCACCTGACCGAGCAGCGGACCGTCGGTGTCGAGGAGCACGGTGGTCGCCACGACCGCACTGGTCAGGAACGGCACCGGCGCGGCGAAACGGCCGAGTTCCTCGAGCACGACCGCGGCTTCCCGCGCCGACGCTCCCGCACCGCCGCGGTCCTCGGGGACCAGCAGCCCGGCCAGACCGAGGTCGACGGCGATGTTCTTCCACAGGCTTTCGACCAGCGACCGGTCACCGTCGTAGAGGGCCGTCACCGCGACCGGATCGCAGTGCGCGGCGAGCACAGTACGCACGACGTTGCGCAGGTCGTCCTCGACGTCGGTGTAGAGCAGATCCAGGTCGGTCATCGGGCGACCTCCTTCCATGGTCGGTCCTTGTCGGTCCGCGGCTCGGGTGGCAGGCCGAGAATCCGCTCGGACACGATGTTGCGCAGAATTTCGGAGGTGCCACCTTCGATCGAATTGCCTTTGGCGCGCAGGTAGCGGTAGCCCGCGTCACGGGCGTTGAAATCGACCCGGTCGGGCCGCACCATGGTCCAGTCCGAGTAGCGCAAGCCTTCCTCGCCGAGGATCTCCAGTTCCAGACCGGACAGCTGCTGGGCGACCCGGGCGAAGGTCAGCTTCATCGCCGCGCCTTCCGGACCCGGCCTGCCCTGAGCCAGCTTCTGCCGCAGCCGCATACCGGTGAGTCGCCCGACCTCGGCGTCTACCCACAGGCGCAGCAGCCGGTCGTGCAATTCGGGCGTGCGCTGGTCGGGATGCGCGCGCCAGGTCTCGGTGACCACACCGACGATCCCGGACTCGCGGTCACTGGCTCTGCCGCCGATCGCGACCCGCTCGGTATTGAGCGTCGCGTTGGCAACCCGCCATCCGTCACCTTCGCCGCCGAGACGCTGGGCGTCGGGAATGCGGACTTCGGTGAGGAAGACTTCGTTGAACTCGGCCTCCCCGGTGATCTGACGCAGCGGCCGGACCTCCACCCCGCGATCGGTCATATCGCACAGGAAATATGTCATGCCACGGTGTTTGGGCAGGCCGGTGTCGGTGCGGGCGAGCAGGATCGCGAACTGCGCGAGGTGCGCCCCCGAGGTCCACACCTTCTGCCCGTCGACGACCCAGCTCTCGCCGTCGCGCACCGCGCGGGTGCTCACATTCGCGAGATCCGAACCGGCGCCCGGCTCGCTGAAGAGCTGGCACCAGATTTCCTCGCCGGTCCACAGCGGCCGCAGAAAGCGTCGCTTCTGCTCGTCGGTCCCGTAGGCCAGGATCGTCGGCGCTGCCATGCCGAGCCCGATACCGTTGCCAGCGGGGTTGTTGTCGGGTGCGCCCACTTCCTCGAAAGCACGGTCCACCTCGACCTGCCTGGCATGCGGCAGACCGAGCCCACCGTGGCCGGGCGGGAAGTACACCCAGGCCAGGCCCGCGTCGTAGCGGGCGCGCAGGAACTCCAGGCGCTCGGTGGTGGCCGGATCATGGGCGGCGAGGAACTCCTCGATCTTGTGCCCGAGTTCGTCGACTGTCATCGTGCCTCCCGTTCACCGCGCGGCTCACTGCCGGCCGGCGTGTTCTCGTCGACCTCGAAATGTAGTGCGGCGAGGCCGGTTTCGAGCAACGGTTCGACCGCGGCACCGATGCTGTCGAAGCCCGCGCCCACGGTCTGGCCGTGCAGGTAGCGGTAGTGCACGCCCTCGAGAATCGCGGCGAGCTTGAAGGCCGCCAGACCCAGGTAGAAGCCGAAGCGGGACATGTCGCGGTCGCTGCGTGCCGTATAGCGCGCGATGATCTCGGCTTCGGACAGGAAGCCGGGCGCGACAGACGCGTCCGCCACGTTCGCGTTGCTCGAGGTGCCGGATGCCAGGCGGCCGTAGACGATCATCAACGCCAGGTCGGTGAGTGGGTCGCCGAGCGTGGCCATCTCCCAGTCGATGACGGCAGCGGGACGGTCGTCGGCGTCGGTCAGCACGTTATCGAGGCGGAAGTCGCCGTGCACGATCCCGACGGCCGACTCGGTCGGAACGTCGGCGGCGAGACGTGCGTGGAGCTCGACGGCCGCGGGCAGCTCGCGCGTGTGCGATGCGTCGAGCTGCTTGCGCCACCGGTTCACTTGGCGCGCGAGAAAACCCGACGGCCGACCGAAGTCCGCCAGCCCGACCGCCGCCGGGTCGACGGCGTGCAGCGCGGCGAGGGTGTCGATCAGACCGGTCGAGATCGCCCTGGTCCGTTCGGGTCCCAGCGCGACCAGCTCGGCGGCATCCCGATACGGCGTGCCGTCGACCCGCTCCATCACATAGAACGGCGCGCCGAGAACGTCCTCGTCATGGCACAGCGCGTACATCTCGGGCACCGGGACGGCGGTCGGCGCCAGCGCCGCCATCACCCGGTACTCGCGTGCCATGTCGTGTGCGGTGGCCAGCACGTGGCCCAGCGGCGGACGACGGACGATCCATTGCCGAGTGCCGTCGGTGACCTCATAGGTCAGGTTGGACTTCCCACCTGCGATCAGCCGACCGCTGATCGGCGAGCCGACATCGGGGATTTCGGTACGCAACCACGACGAGAAGCGACCGAGATCGAGACCGGGAAGTTCCGTCTGAATCGCCATCAGGCCACCACTAGCGACACGGTCTCGACCACACACACCGGCTTGTCGCCGCCTTCGCGCTCGACGGTGACCTTCGCGGTGACCATATGTCCGCCACCGCCCGGCTCGACCGAGAGCAACTCGACACCGGCGCGAACCTTCGAGTCGACCGGCACCGGGGCCGGGAACCGAAGCCTGTTGGCGCCGTAGTTGACACCTATGCTGACGCCATCGACCCGATAGATCTGCCCGACGAGGTCCGGGACCAGCGACAGCGTCAGATAGCCGTGCGCGATGGTGCTGCCGAAGGGGCCCTGTGCGGCCTTCGCCGGATCGACATGGATCCACTGGTGATCACCGGTGGCATCCGCGAAGGTATCGATCTGCTCCTGGGCGACGGTGTGCCAGTCCGAGTAGCCCAGGTGCGTGCCGACAGCGGCTTCGAGCTCGGCGATGCCGTGGAAGGTCCTCATGCCTTCGGCCCGCCCGCCACGTAGAGCACCTGGCCGGAGACGAAACCGGCGCCCTCGCTGACGAAGAACGACACCGCGTGCGCGATATCGTCGGGCACGCCGGTACGAGCAACGGGGATTTCCGCAGCGGCCCCGGCCTTGAGGTCCTCGAACGAGATTCCCATGCGCGCCGCCGTCGCCGCGGTCATCTCGGTCTCGATGAAACCGGGCGCGACCGCATTGGCGGTGATGCCGAACTTGCCGAGCTCGAAGGCGAGGGTCTTGGTGAACCCCTGCAGCCCGGCCTTGGCCGCCGCGTAGTTGGCCTGTCCACGGTTGCCGAGCGCCGAGGTGCTCGACAGGTTGACGATGCGTCCGAAACCGGCCGCGGTCATGTGCTTCTGGACCGCCCGGGTCATCAGGAACGACCCGCGCAGGTGCACGTTCATCACCGTGTCCCAGTCGTCGGCGGTCATCCGGAACAGCAGGTTGTCGCGCAGGACACCGGCGTTGTTGACCAGCACGGTGGGTGCGCCGAGCTCGGCGGTGACCCGCTCGACAGCGGCTTGCACGGCGGCCTCGTCGGCGACGTCGGCGCCGACCGCGATCGCACGTCCACCGGCGGCCTCGATCTCGGCGACCACCGGCTTGCCCGCGGCCTCGTCGAGATCGATGACGGCCACGGCGAATCCGTCCGCGGCCAGTCGGCGGGCCACGCCGGCACCGATTCCGCGGGCAGCACCGGTGACGATGGCGGTGTTGGTGATACTCATCGAGTCATTCCTCCAGGGTTTGATGTGTCTTCGGCTGTCCGAGCGGATGTTTCAGACGCCGCCGGTCAGGGTCACGCCACCGTCGACGACCAGCAGCTGGCCGGTGATCCAGGTGGCGTCGGCGGAGAGCAGGAACGCCGCCGCGCCGGCGATGTCCTCGGGCACGCCGAGCCGTTTGAGCGGGTAGGTATCGGCGAGTTCCTGCTCGCGGCCCTCGTAGAGCGCGGTGGCGAACTTCGTCTTCACCACCGCGGGCGCCACCGCGTTGACCCGGATATTCGGGCCGAGCTCGACGGCCAGCTCCTGGGTGATGTAGGTGAGCATCGCCTTGCTGGCACCGTAGAAGCCGATGCCCGGCGCGGGCCGCAACCCGGCGACCGAGGAGACGTTGACGATCGCGCCGCCGTGCTCGTTCATCCACGCCTTGTGCGCCTGCTGCGCCCACGACAGGGCGGCGAGGCAGTTGACCTCGATGATCTTGCGGGCCGCGGCGAGGTCCATCTCGATCATCGGTCCGTACACCGGGTTGATGCCGGTGTTGTTGACCAGCAGATCGACGCTGCCGAACGCCTCGATCGCACGAGCGACCACATCGGCCTGATGCTCGATGTCGTCGGCGCGTCCGGCCACACCGAGCGCACACTGCGCGCCGCCCAACTGCTCGACCGCGTCATCGAGCGCGTCCTGCTTGCGCGCGGTGATCACGACCTTCGCCCCGTCGGCCACCAGTCGCTCGGCGATGCCGAACCCGATTCCCCGGCTCGCGCCGGTCACAATCGCGGTCTTGCCCGCGAATCGGCCGGTCACGACAGACGCTCCAGCACCATCGCCATACCCTGACCGCCGCCGACGCACATGGTCTCGAGGCCGAACTGCTTGTCGTGGAAGCGCAGTGAGTTGATCAGGGTGCTGGTGATGCGAGCGCCGGTCATGCCGAACGGGTGTCCCACCGCGATCGCGCCGCCGTTGATATTGAGCTTGTCCTCGGGAATGCCGAGCTCGCGGGCCGAGCCGATCACCTGCACCGCGAAGGCCTCGTTGATCTCCACCAGGTCGATGTCATCGATGGTGAGACCCGCCCGAAGCAGCGCCTTCTTCGACGCTTCGACCGGGCCGAGGCCCATGATCTCGGGAGACAGCGCCGAGACACCGGTGCTGACGACCCGGGCCAACGGGGTGAGCCCGAGCTCCTTCGCCCGGGTGTCGGACATGATCACCAGGGCGGCCGCGCCGTCGTTGAGGGCGCAACAGTTGCCCGCGGTGACCGTGCCGTCGGGCCGGAACACCGGCTTCAGCGTCGAGACCGCTTCCAGGGTGACGCCCGCGCGCGGACCGTCATCCGTGCTGGCAACCGTGCCGTCCGGCAACGTCACCGGTGTGATGTCGGTGGCCCAGAAGCCATTGGCGATCGCCTTCTCCGCCAGATTCTGCGACCGGACACCGAACGCGTCCTGCTCCGCGCGGGTGATGCCGGTGTGCTGGGCGACGTTCTCCGCCGTCTGCCCCATCGCGATGTACACGTCGGGAACCAGTCCATCGATGCGCGGATCGCCCCAGGTCGAGCCACCCGCGGCCCGTCCTTCGGTGCGCGTCACGGCCTCGGCGAAGAACGGATTCTGGGTGTCGGGCAGACCGTCGGCGTTGCCCTTGAAATAGCGGCTCACGGTCTCCACACCGGCCGAGATGAAGACATCGCCCTCCCCGGCCTTGATCGCGTGCAGCGCCATCCGGGTGCTCTGCAAGCTCGACGAGCAATAGCGGTTGACCGTCGTTCCGGGCACCGCGTCGAGCCCCGCCAGTACCGCGACCACCCGGGCCATGTTGAAGCCGGACTCCCCCGCGGGCTGCCCGCAGCCGAGCACCAGGTCCTCGATCTCGGCGGGATCCAGCGCCGGTACCTGCGCCAATGCGGCAGCCACCATCTGAACGGTCAGATCATCGGGGCGCATGTCTTTGAGCGACCCCTTGCCCGCCCGGCCGATCGGGGAACGGGCAGCGGCGACGATCACGGCTTCCGGCATCGAATCTCCTCAATTAAGTAAGCGCTTGCTTAGTCAGCATGGTGCAACAGTCCGGCGGCGGCCGTCAATATGTGGGCACCTGTAATCCACGTCACACCACCTGATCCGAGGGATGCGATTCCGGGGCGAGATAATGACCCAGCGATGACCGATATGACAGAAGCCCGCTCCGATGCGACCCGCGCGCGCCTACTCGACGCAGCCATCGCCGCATTCGCCGAGAAGGGCTTCAACGGCACCACCACGCGCGACATCGCCGCGGCCGCGGGCTTGAGCCCCGCCGCGGTGTACGTGCATCACAAATCCAAGGAAGAGCTGCTCTATCTGATCTCGCGGTCCGGGCACGAAGCCACCCTCGACCTCGTGCTGAAGGGAGTCGAGTCGTCCGGCGAACCGGCCACCGCGCTGCGAAATGTGGTGCACGCCTTCGCTGTTCACCATGCCAGAGGGCACACCGGCGCCAGGATCGTGAACTACGAACTGTCCGCGCTCACGCCCGAGCACTACGCCGAGATCCTCGATATCCGCCACCGGATCGACGGGGAGATCCGCGCTCTCGTCGAGCGGGGCGTCGCGGCGGGCGTCTTCGACACCCCCAGCCCGCGCATGGCCGGGGTCGCGCTGCTCTCGCTCGGCATCGACATTGCCCGCTGGTACCGCGATGAGGGCGACTGGAGCCCTGAGGACATCGCCGACGCCTACGCCGACATGGCCCTACGCATCGTCGGGGCTCACTGAGCTGACGCGGATCAGCGATCCAGCGGGTTCAGCGCGATGGCTGCCCGCATACCCGAGTACCAGAGCGTCGCCGCTGTCGAACGCGGCCGGAGGTGCGCCTCGAGTCGCATTGCCGCGGTGAACTCAGCGGCGAATCCGTTCCTGCTGTGGCGGGCGTCGATGGCGGCGAGCTGACGCGAATCCAATTGGTGGGCACGCAAACCCGTGACATCCAGATGGGCGGCGTCGTGCAGCAACGCCGCTTCCGCGCCGTGCTCACGCGGAGTCGCCGGGTCCATGTGGCGCGCGATGGCTGTATGGACACACGCACCCAGCGCAGGAGTGGCGCCACGGTCGAGGACGAACGCGCGAGCCCGGTGCGCGCCGAGCAGAGCGAAACACCCCACCGCGGGAGGGGCCGGCTCACCCACGGCGACATCGTGCAGCACACAGGCGAGGTAGAGCGCCTCGGGGTCAGGCCTCAGATCGTCCACTTGCGCCAGGGCCATGCCGAATTCCCAGCATCGCAAGCTGTGGGCGAGCAGCGCGGGAGTGAGTGTCTGCGTGGCTTCTTCCAGTGCCGACCGGCACAGTCGCGAATCCGGTGGCACCGGCGCTGCCCAGCCCGAACCGTCGCCCTCCCGACGCAGGCCCCGGATCAGATGCGGCAAGGCCGTGGTCTGTACGGCCAATGCCGAACCCACAGTGCGGATCTGCCGCATTCGGCTCAATTCGCCATCACGCCTCATGGTCATCTCCTACGTGGGACAGCAGATCGGCTCGAGCGATGCCGAGCATGGCTTCCAGGGTTGTTTCGTCGACGATCCGGCGCTGGAACAGCGAGTAGGCCCCGTTCACCGCCGCCCACGAAACCATCACCAGCGCATGGGGTTCGACATCACAGCCCACCAGTCGCACTGCGGCGGCGAAGGATTCGATCAAACCGCCGAGCACATCGTCGATCCGCGCCTTCGCTGTCGTCGCCAGTTCGGATTCACTGACGTCGACGTCGGTCAGCGCCAGAATTCGCAACGCGAGCGGATTCTCCCGATGGAAGGCGACGTAGCGGTCGTATACGGCGGCGACCTCGCCACGCGGGGTCGATTCGCTGCCGATCGGTGCGGACATCGCGTCCGCGTGCAGGGTCGCTATGCGCCAGGCCAGCGCGGCGTACACGTCGGCCTTGCCCTCGCGAAAATTGGCGTAGATCGAGCTGACCGCCACGTCGGCCTCGGCGGCGAGCATGTCGATGGTGGTGCCGCGGTAGCCCTCTCGAAGGAACAAGCCCTGCGCGGCGTCGAGCACGGCGGTGTGGGTCCGCCGTTTGCGTCGGTCGGTGGGGGGTTCCAACGTCATACCAAATACCGTAGTCTCGTTCCGATATCGTAGTCAACTTCCGATAGGAGTCCCGATGACCCTTTCTCCGCAACTCCCTCGCACCGGCAGCGAAGCCATGGCTCTGTTCCTCCCCCAATCCCCCTTCGTCCGGCACATGGGCATCGAACTCGTCGACATCGAGGAAGGCCTGGCCCGCCTGCGCATGCCCTTCCGGGAAGAACTCGTCACTGTCGGCGACATGGTCCACGGCGGCGCTCTCGCCGGATGCATCGACATCGGAATCATGGCCGCGGCCTGGGCCGGAGCCCGACTCCCCGAACAATTGCGCGGGGTGACGGTCTCGATGTCCATCGATTTCATCCAGCCCGCCCACGCCGAAAGCATCGACATCATCGGCACTCGCCTGCGCGCCGGCCGCCACCTCAGCACCTGCCGAGTCGACATCGTCGCCACCGACGGCGGTCGCCTCATCGCCGCGGGCGCGGGCACCTACAAGGTGGGATGAAACCACCGGCGGGATCGGGTAGCCGGGGCATGCTGCGAATACCCCCTCACAGCACCTGGCACCCGGCCGGACATCGGGCTTAACCTCGACGTCATGGAGTCCCGCATTGCCGCGTTTCTCGTCGTGTCCGCCGCCGTCGGTCTGCTGTGTGCGTGCGCCCCGACCGACAGCTCCGAGCAGCCGAGCACCCGGACCGGTTCGCCGGAACGCAACTCCACCGTCACCGACGAGCTCGACGCGCCGTGGTCGATCGCCTTCCACGGCACCACCGCACTGGTGACCGAGCGGGACAGCGCCCGGATCCTCGAAATCGGCACCGACGGAACACAACACGAGGTGGGCACCGTCGACAATGTCGAAGCCTCCGGCGAAGGCGGCCTCCTCGGCATCGCGGTGCGCGGGGGGCAGTTGTTCGCCTACTACACCGCCGCCGACGACAACCGGATCGAACGATTCGACCTCACCGGACAGCCGGGCAACCTCGCGCTCGCTGGCGGCACGACAATCCTCACCGGACTGCCCGCCGCAGCGAACCACAACGGTGGCCGGATCGCCTTCGGTCCCGACGGGATGCTGTATGCCACCGTCGGCGACGCGGGCGAGCGCCGAACCGCTCAGGATCGCGCCGCCCTCGCCGGAAAGATCCTGCGCATGACGGCGGACGGGCAAGCACCAGCCGACAACCCGATCCCCGGCTCACTGGTCTACAGCTACGGTCACCGGAATCCGCAGGGCATCACCTGGGCGCCCGACGGCAGGATGTTCGCCAGCGAATTCGGCCAGAACACCTGGGACGAACTCAATCTCATCGAACCCGGCGGCAACTACGGCTGGCCCGAGGTCGAAGGCATCGCCGGTCGAGCGGGCTTCATCGACCCCGTTCAGCAGTGGAAACCGTCCGAAGCCAGCCCGAGTGGGATGACGAACACCGGCGGATCCCTCTACATCGCGAATCTGCGCGGCGAGCGACTACGTCGAATCCCGCTCGACAACCTCACCCAGTCGACCGAATATCTCGTCGGCGAGTACGGACGCCTCCGCGACATCGCCGTGGCCCCCGACGGAGCACTCTGGCTGCTGACGAACAACACCGACGGTCGCGGCGACCCGAACCCCGGAGACGACCACATCATCCGACTCGAGCTCGACCGATCGCCGTCCCCCTCGAAATGAGTAGTGCGGCAAGATTTACCGTTGCGGATGCAGCACCAGCACGGTGATCTCACTCGGCGCGAACACCCGCATCGGCGGACCCCAATACCCCGTACCACGACTGGTGTAGAGCTGAGTGTTGTTCGCGTGCCTACTCAGTCCAGCGACGACCGGCTGGTCGAGCCGGACCAGGTAGTGGAACGGCCAGATCTGACCGCCGTGCGTATGCCCGGAGATCTGTAGCTCCACCCCGGCCTCGGCGCTGTCGGCGACCTGTTTCGGCTGGTGGGCCAGCAGGACAGTCGGCAACTCGGGGTCGGTGCCCGCGAGCGCGGCAGGCAGGTCGGGACCGTGACCGGGCACGTCGGCGGTGGGGTCGTCGATTCCGGCGACAACGAGCCGGTCACCGTCGCGCTCGACGGTCCGATGCGCGTTGTGCAGCGGCTGCCAGCCGATCGAGGCCATGTAGTCGATCCAGCCCTGGGCGTCGTCGAGGTACTCGTGATTGCCGGTGATATAGAACCGGCCGAGCGGCGCCTCGACGCGCGCGAGTGGGGCGACCTGATCGGCGCGCTTGGCCACCGAACCGTCGACGAGGTCACCGGCGAGACCCACGATGTCGGGCCGCTGCGCATTGACCACGTCGACTACTTCTCGCGACCATTCCTCCCGGTCGATCGCGGCGAAGTGGGTATCGGTGAGCACCACGACGCGCAGCCCGTCGAGCCCGTCGGCCAAACCCGGGATCGCGACGTCGACCGTACGAACCTGCGGCACCCGCCGCGCCTCGTACACCCCGTACCCGATAAGGACCACCGACACTGCCACCACAGCGAGCGCCACGCCCCGACTGGCGCGAATCCGCTCGACCCCGGCGACGCGCAGCGCGCCTCGGACGACCGAACCGATCAGCGACCAGACGAACACCACCCACAACACCCCGAGCAGGACGTCACCGACGATCGCCGCGGGATCGAACTGCGGCGGCCCGTGCCCGAAGAACAGAGCGACGGGCAAACACAGGTACCCGACCACACAGACCACGGTGCCGACCCGAAACCGGGTCCCACTACGGCCGGTCGGCGCGGCAACGAGCACCCACCACGGGACCACGAACATCACCGCCGGAACCAGCACGATCGCTATCACCAGTACAACGGAGCTCACGAGATCCCGTCCTGAACAAGGCCGCCCCCAGTCGGGCCGCACAACATCAGATCATCTCAGCTCCCCTTCGGCCGCTCGCAGCCGAGATGTGGCAGGACCGCGGGTCGAAACCAGCACCCGGCCACGATCCACAGCATGATGGTGGGATGGCCGAGATGATGAACGCATGCGCGCACTGCTGATACTGATCGTCGTGCTGATGATCGCGCTGGTCGTCGGCGATCGAGTCGGAGTCGCCATGGCGCAGAACGAGATCGGTCGCAAGATCGCCGCCGAATACAACCTCCCGCATCAGCCGGGCGTCGATATCGGCGGTTTCCCGTTCCTGACCCAGGCCGTCGACGGCAACTACCGCGCCATCGATATCCGGATCGGCGACTGGAGTGGGCAGAACATCTCCGTCCACCACCTCGATGTCGCGCTGACCGACGTCTCCGCACCGCTGTCCGACGTGATCGGCAACCGCACATCGAACCTTGTCGCGGGCACGGCGACCGCGACCGCCCTGGTGCCCTACGACATCGTGCAGAGCTTCGCCCCGGCAGGAGTCGAATCGATTTCCTATACCCCGGAAGGACTTCGCGCTACCGGGACCTTCTCGGTCGCGGGTATCTCGGTACCGGCAACAGTCTTCGTCACCGTCGCGCCCACCGACGCCGGCATCGAGGTCACCCCGGTCTCCGTCCAACCAGCGGCCGGTGGACCGACGATCTCCCTGGCGCTGCTCCGCCAGTCCCTGACCTTCATCGTGCCGCTGCGACAACTGCCGCTCGGTGCGCGCCTGACCGCCATCCAACCGAGCGCGGATGGCTTGCACGCAACCGCCGTTGCCCACGACGTGCGGTTCGACAGCCTGCCGTGAGAATCTCGCAATGCCGCAAGGACGGTCCGACAGAATTGCCTTGACCTCGCACTTTCTCCTATCGAAGGGTAGTCGATGACGCAGGCGTTAGCTTTCGGCACGGCGGCACTGGCCGCGACGACGGCACTGATCGTTCCGGGGACCGGCACCAGCAACCCCGAGATGGCGCACAACTTCGAAAGCAACGCGTATCAGAACTTCATCGCCCCCGGCGCGGAAGGCTGCACCGACAACGACTGTCCCGGCGTCACCTTTGTTCCCATCCCGTACGACGCCGCGCTCTGGCCGCTCATCTCGTCGAAAGGCCCCGAAGCGTCGTCCGCGAAGTGGGACACCTCGGTGGTCGACGGTGTGACGAACCTCGACACGATCGCGACGCGACAAATGAATGCACAGCCGAGCGGCGCCATCGTCATCTTCGGATACTCGCAGGGCGCGACAGTGGCCGGCGCGGAGAAGGCAGCCTTGACCGACCTGTCGCAGCAGGACAAGGACCGGCTGTCGTTTGTGCTCATCGCGAATCCGAACCGCCCCAACGGTGGAATCATCGAACGGCCGGTGCGTTTCGGTGGCGTACCGATCGTCGACATGACCTTCGGGCCGCCCACCCCTACCGACACCGGCATCGAGACGACCGATATCGCGATGCAGTACGACGGCATTTCGGACTTCCCGGCGTACCCACTCAATGTGCTCGCCGACGCGAATGCCCTGATGGGCACCCTCCTGATCCACCCCTCGTATTTGCAGCCCAAGGGCAACGGCGCGGGAAGCGCACCCAAGGCAGGCGCGGCTGTCTACGGATATCCGGGCCGAACCGATTACATCGCGCAACAGCGCTGCGAACTGCATCCCGAGAACTGCCAGAACCACGGGGACACGACCTACATTTCGATACCCAACCCGGAAGGAACGCTGCCGCTGCTGTATCCGCTGCGCGCACTCGGGAAACACACGAACAACGCGGCAGTGACAGAGCCCGCCGCCGCCCTGATCGAGCCGACACTGCGGGTACTGATCGAAACGGGATACGACCGCACGGACTACGCGACGCCAACGCCATTGCAGTTCGACCAACCGCTGAACCCGGAGAAGACCGCCCGCCTACCGGTCGACCTTCCCGTTGCGTTCGAGCAGGGGATCGCCGACGCCGCAGCGGTGATCGAGAACCCGTCCCACCATGCGGACCGGACGCTATCGCTGGAATCAGTACTGGCCAACGCCGACGATCTCCTACCTCCGAACCCGGTAGCTCCCGTCATCCGAGACTTTTTCGCCCCTACTGGCTAGGGGGTGTCCGACAACCCACGGAGTCGTGGTCATGCCTGCTCTTCGACCTGGGCGTCGTAGGCTGCGCGAGCGGCGTCGATGTCATCGACGGTGGTGAAAGCCCAACTGATCAACGGCTGGACGGCTAGACGCAGACTGTGCCCGGTCTCGGTCAGTGCATAGGTGACCTGCGGCGGCACCGTGGGGGTCACTGTGCGCGTGACCAGTCCGTCGCGCGCGAGGCGACGCAGGGTCACGGTGAGCATGCGCTGGCTGATCCCGACTACCACCCGCCGGGCCTGACTGAACCGCAACGGGCCTTGCCCTAAAGCGGCCACGACGTACAGCGACCACTTGTCCGAGACCAAGTCCAGGACCTCGCGAGCCCTGGCCGCGCCCTGGCCGCAGATCGGGTCGAGTTCGTCGTTGACCTGCATGGTTACCTCCGGAGAACCACGGCACCCGAAAGTGCCTACTTGACCATCAGGATGTGGTTATCCAAAGTTACCAAGGAATCACTAGTAACTGTCGGTTTCAGTCCCGTCCAGGGAAGATGCCGTCTTTCTCGAGGAGTTCTCTTCATGCCTACTATCGCTGTCGTCGGCGCCGGGCCCGGCATGGGCCTGGCCGTCGCCCGCACCTTCGGCTCCCACGGATTCGACGTAGCCCTGCTTTCCCGCAGCCAGGCCAACCTCGACACTCGGGTCGCGACTCTGGCCGCTGAAGGCATCACCGCCAGCGGCTTTGCGGCCGACGTCCTGGATACCGATTCTTTGACCGGCGCCATCGAGGCCGCGGCGGAGCACTTCGGCGGGATCGACGTGCTCGAGTATTCCCCGGGCGGACCCGAGCCGAAGTTCGTCACGCCCAGCAGGCTCACCGCCGCGGATGTGGAGCTGCAGATGCGGTACCTGGTCTACGGCGCGATCGCCGCCACTGGCGTGGTCGTGCCCGCGATGCGGCAAGCAGGTACCGGCACACTGCTGTTCACCACAGGCGCCGGGTCGGTGGATCCCACCCCGATGCTCGGTGACATCAACACCGCCGGTGCGGCCCTGCGCTCGTGGGTGCTGAACTTGCACAAGGAGCTCGAGCCCGAGGGCATTCAGGCCGCGCATGTAGCGATCGGGGCATGGATCGGCGACCGTGCTCCGGAGGGCACGCCCAGCGCCTCTGCCGACCAGATCTCGCCGCTGTACTGGGACCTGCATGTCCAGCGCGACCAGGCCGAGAAGATCTTCACCCCCTGACCCTGCATGACCCGAACCGGCGCATCCCGTCCTGGATGAAGGAATTGCTTTGTGAACGTTGCCTTGTGGATCGTGGCCGTGATCATGGCCCTGGCCAACTGACCACCTGATCGGTGGCCGCGCCTTGCCGAGTGGGACATGCCCTAGGCCCGCTCCTTGATCTGTCTCAGCGCCGATCAGTTGTCGCTGAAAGTGATTCGGACGGAGATCGGTGCACTCTGCAGCGCCCGGAAGGTGGCGGCGGTCAATCCGGCGAAAGCGGGATGCGACGCGAAGGTACGCGCACGAGCGTCGACATCGTCGTCAGGCACCAACTGCGCGGTACCGGTGCGCCAGCGGCCGGCTTGCCGAATTCGCACCTGCGGGTCGGCAGTGATGTTGGCGGTCCACCCGGAGCGGGTGCCGTGCTGGGAGATCACCCAGGCGCCGGACTCGTCGAAGGCCGCGGCGATCGGGACCAGGCGAAGTGCACCGCTCTTTCGCCCGGTCGTTTCCAGTTCGGTAGCGAGCGCGGTGTCGATCCCGACGCGGCGCAGCGCACGCACGGTGGGGTTGGCGATGTAGCGTCCCACGCCACGCTCGAAAAGAAACTTGCGCCGGGCGCGCTGGTCGATCTGCTCGGTCATCGTTGTAGGCCTCTCTGATCTAGGTGCGGAGAACTTTCAGAGTTCGAGAAGTTTGACGAGGTTGGTGCCCGCGTCATCGAGCGGCTGAAGAGATTTCGCGCTCCGACATTGGATGATCGCGCCTTCGATCGTGCTGACGATGACGCTGCTGATCGACGCGGCCGCGGCAGGGTCCGTGCCGGTCGATATCAGGTAATCAGCCAGTCGACGGGTCCAGTCGGCGAAAACAGTGGCCGACGCCGCTTGCACGGTCGGCGAGTCGCTGCGCGCGGCGGCCACGATCGGGCAGCCGGCGGTGAACGACGAAGTCTCGAGTACCCGCTTCCAGACTCCCACGAGTCCGACAACGACTTCCGCCGGTGACGACGATTCGGTGACCAGCGCCTCGATCGTCGCACCGAGCTGCTGCCCCGCGTGGAGAGTGGCCTGCTCCATGAGTTCGCTCTTGCCGCCGGGGAAGTGCAGATATATCGAGCCTCGGGCGGTCTTGCTGTGCGCGAGCAGGTCGGTCAGTCCGGTCGCCGCGACGCCATGTTCACGCATCATGAGAATCGCGCTGCGGATGAGACGTTCTCGTGGCCCCGCCACTGTGTTCATCGGCAACCCTTCGCCATAGACCGATCAGTTCATCATACGGTATCGTCACCGAGGATAGAACGATCGGTCTATCGAGTGAGAGGGCAAGATGACAACCGCGACGCACAACCCCGAAACACCGGATTTCGCCACCATGAGCGGCCTCGAACTGCTGCGAGCGGCGAGCACGATGCCCGATCGAGCCGGAATCGGCACGCTGCTCGGGATGCAGGTCGAGGAACTGGAATTCGGCCGGGTGTCGTTCAGTCTCGTCACGCGTCCCGATTTCGCGAACCCGCTCGGCACCACCCACGGCGGTATCTGCGCGACCTTGCTGGACTCGGTGATGGGTTGCGCGGTGCAGACCGCGCTGGACGCGGGAGTCGGATACGGCACGTTGGAGCTGAAGGTCAACTACATCCGATCGGTCCCGATCGACGGCCGCCGCCTCATCGGCACCGGCACGACGCTACATGTCGGCCGCACCACCGCGACAGCCGAAGGCAAGGTGTTCGACGAGGCAGGCAAACTCGTCGCCCACGCCACCACCACCTGCATCATTCATCGCTGACGGGTGAGTCGATGCCGGTCGAGGAGGCTCCCGTGACAAGCGCCAGCGAGGAATGGCAGGCCAGCGCCTGCATTCTGTGCGAGAACAACTGCGGAATCACCGTCAAGGTCGAAGGACGGCGATTCGCGAAAATCCGTGGCGACAAGGCCCATCCCGCGTCCGCCGGGTACACCTGCAACAAGGCGTTGCGGCTGGACCATTATCAGAACGGCGGCGCCCGGATCACCTCGCCGCTGCGGCGGGAGCACGACGGCACCTACACCGAGATCAGCTGGGATGTCGCGATCACCGAGATCGCCGACCGACTGCGCGCGGTGCGCGACACCCACGGTGGGGAATCGATCTTCTTCTATGGTGGCGGCGGGCAAGGCAACCACCTGGGCGGCGCGTACAGCGGCGCGTTGCTGCGGGCCATCGGCGGGCGTTATCGCTCCAACGCGCTCGCCCAGGAAAAGCTCGGCGAGGCATGGGTCGATGCCCATCTCACCGGCGGACACACACACGGCGACTTCGAACACGCGCAGGTCAGCGTATTCGTCGGCAAGAATCCGTGGCAGTCGCACGGCGTTCCGCGCGCCCGCACCGTACTCCAGAACATCGCCAAGGATCCCGCGCGCACCATGATCGTGCTCGACCCGGTGCGCACCGAAACCGCCGACCTCGCCGATATCCATCTGCAGATCAAACCGGGCACCGACGCCTGGTGTCTGGCCGCGATCCTCGGTGAGATCGTTCAGCAAGATCTGATCGACCACGAGTTCCTGACCGCGCACACGACCGAGGCCGAGCCGGTGCTCGCCGCCCTGCGCGCCGTCGACGTCGACGCGTATGCCCACCTGAGCGGCGTCGATCCCGCATCCGTCCGCAGAGCCGCGCAGTTGATCGGGACCGCCGAGAGCGTGTCGACCTACGAGGACCTGGGTGTGCAGCAGAGTCCGAACAGCACCCTGGTGTCGTACCTGAACAAACTGACCTGGTTGCTCACCGGGAACTTCGCCGCACGCGGCACCATGCAGATGCACTCGTGGTTGGCGCCACTGATCAACTATTCGCTGAAGACGAAGACCACGCCGGTGACAGCAGCGCCGATGCTCGGCGGCATCGTGCCCTGCAATGTCATCGCCGAGGAGATTCTCACCGACCATCCGAAGCGGTTCCGCGCGATGATCGTCGAGTCGTCGAATCCCGCGCATTCCCTGGCGGATTCGCAGCGCTTCCGTGCGGCGTTCGACTCTCTCGAACTGAGCGTTGTCATCGATGTCGCGATGACCGAGACCGCTCGTCGCGCCCATTATGTTCTTCCGGCTGCGAGCCAGTTCGAGAAGTGGGAAGCGACCTTCTTCAACCTCGAGTTTCCGGTCAATACCTTCCAGCTTCGTGCCCCGCTGCTCGAGCCACTGCCCGGTACGCTGGCCGAACCGGAAATCTACGCCCGCATCATCCGTGAGCTCGGCGTCGCCAGCCCGCTGTCGTTGTCGGTATTGAGGGGCGCCCTGCGCCTCGGCGGCAAAGCCTATGGGCTGGCTTTCCTGGCGTTGCTCAAACTGGACCGGAAGGCAGCAGGCCTGGCCCCCTACCTGCTCTACGAAACGCTCGGCCCGACTTTGCCCGGCGGGGCACGCGCAGCAGCGGTGCTGTGGGCACTGGCGCACGGCGTCGCGCGTCGGCACCCACAATCGATGCGCCGCGCCGGGCACGCGGACCCCGAAGCGCTGTTCACCGCGATGCTCTCCGAGCGATCCGGCGTCCATATCACCGTCGACGAACTCGACAGCGGCAGCTGGACCTACGTCCCCGAAGACAATCGGCCGATCCGCCTGTCCATCACAGCGTTGCTCGAATCCCTGCGCGGTCTCGACCGGATGGAATGGGCGCACACCAGCGGCGAATATCCTTTCGTGCTCTCCGCGGGCGAGCGCCGCGCGTTCACCGCGAACACGATCTTCCGTGACGACAGCTGGCGGCGCCGCGACGCCGCCGGAGCGTTGCGTATCAGCCCCGCCGATGCCGAGCGCCTCGGATTGGCCGACGGCGGGCGAGCACTGATCACCACCAACCGCGGCTCCGCTACCGCGACAGTCGAACTCAACGACCGAATGCAGGACGGCCATATCTCCCTGCCCAACGGTTTCGGGCTCGATCTCCCCGGAAGTGACCAGCGCACCGGCGTAGCGCCCAACGACCTCACCGACCTGCGACGCCGCGATCAGTTCTCCGCCACCCCCTGGCACAAACACGTCCCCGCCCGGGTCGAACCCGTTCCGCACACGTAGCCAGGGGCCGCATTCAACGATTACGTTGCGGCACTTCGGCATCCGAGTGCTGATCGGGTCGGCGCAATGGGGCGCCGACGTGGTGCAGGTGGGTCAGGGCCTCGCGGTACGAGGCGATCAGCCCGGTTTCGTGGTACGGCACGCCGATTTCGGCGCAGTAGTCGCGGACGATCATCTGGGCGTGGCGCAGGTTCGGTGTCGGCATGCTCGGGAACAGGTGGTGCTCGATCTGATAGTTGAGTCCGCCGAGGGCGAGGTCGGTCAACGGTCCGCCGCGCACATTGCGGGAGGTGAGGACCTGGCGACGGAGGTAGTCGGGGCGGTCGTCGCCGGTCAAGGTCGGCATGCCCTTGTGGTTCGGGGCGAAGATGCAGCCCATGTACAGGCCGAAAAGACCCTGGTGAACAGCGAGGAACACGAGCACTTTGTCGGCGGGCAGAACCGCGAACAGCGCGGTCAGGTAGAGGGCGAAGTGCCCGAACAGCAGCGCACCTTCCCATCCACGGTGTTTGACCGAGCGGTTCCTGAGCGCGCGGACACCGGCCACATGGAGGTTCAGGCCTTCCAACAGCAGCAGCGGGAAGAACAAGTACGCCTGCGCCCGCCCGATGAGACGGGCCAGACCGTGGCTGGACCGTGCCTGCTGCTGCGACCAGACCAGGATGTCGGGCGCGACATCGGGGTCGAGTTCCTCGTGGTTCGGGTTGGCGTGGTGACGGGTGTGCTTGTCCTGCCACCAGCCGTAGCCGAGGCCGATGCCCGCGTTCCCGGCGATTCGTCCCACGAGCTCCGTCGGCTGTCGTAACCGGAAGACCTGGCGGTGCGCGACATCGTGCATCACGAGTGCGACCTGCGCGAACGTCACGGCCATGAACGCCGCGACCAGCAGTGTCCACCACGAATCGCCGATGAGGACGAACGCCGCCCAGCCGCCCACGAACGCGATCCCGACGAGGCTGAGCCGCACGGCGTAGTAGACGGGACGTCGGCCCATCAGCCCCGCGTCGGAGATTCGACGCAACAGGCGGGCGTAATCGCCGTCGGCGCCGCGCCGCGGTGACCGTGGAGATGGCCCTGGGACCAGAGCAGATGTCGTCATGACCCGAAGCTAACGGCCGGATTCTCGTCGGCCGTAATCCCTTGGTATGAGATGGAATCGGACTGCGGGGTGATTTCTGATCTCCAGCGAGGACCCGCACAGCACCGGCACTCGAGTTCACGTGCGCGAATCCGAGGGTTCGACCGTAACGATCGTGGGTAAAAAGATCTCGATGCTGTTCGCGAATCCGGCGGACAACAACGTCCTAGCAGACGTTTCACAGTGTGGAGAACAGGTTGCTGAAACTGATCGAGCTCATACGCAGACCGGCGCAGTCGACGATCCCGACCGCGCCACCCACTGCGGCCGGGTCGCTGCGGGCAGGCGACATCGTGCTCACCGCCAAGCGCAGCTACCGGGTGGTCAGCACGAGCTTCGCCGACGACGCGCGCCGCGCCGGTCGTGTCGTCGCCGACACGGTCGACCTCGTCAGCGGCAGGCTGCGCGTGCTCGACTTCCCCAGCGCCGAAACGATGGTCACCGTCAAAACGGCATAGTCCGTCAGACGGGCCGATGCCGGATGTCGGTGGGGCGATGCAGGCGGCGGGTCGCTGAACGCTTGCCGTCAGCGGGAACCACCTCCTCCTCGACCACCCGGCGCTGATCGGTGCCGACGACACGCGTGCGTTCGACGAAGGCGATGTCCCTGGCACTGCGCACCGACAGCCGCCCCAGCGAGCTCGCGGCGAAGAACAGGATCAGCGCGCCGAGCCCGTAGAAGAATGTGAGCTGCAGCAGCGCACGCTTCAGATCCGAGGTGGCGACCGGCTCACCGATGTCGCCGAGTCGCAGCAGCGCGGCCAGGAACGGCCCGATCACGAACCACACACCCGCTGCCACCGCCAGCCAGCCGCCGAAACTGGCGACCACCCGGTTCCGGCTCATCAGCATGAGCAACCCACCGATGATCGCGACCACGCCCGGCAGCACCTGGAGCCAGCCGCGAGCCGCCGTCCACACCCAGGCCTCGTCGGGGGTGTACGCGAAATCGAAATACGGACCGATGAACGGGATGAGTGCGCCCCAGATCCCGAGGAGCAGCACCACCAGCCCGCCCAGCGCGCCCCTGCTACGCGGAATACGCATCCGTCCGCCCGCCCCGGTCGAGACTTTCTCCTCGAAATCCACCATGACGCCTCCGATCATCGAGAACAGAAGTAGGTAGCGCTTACCCCTGCCGCTACCGAATACGCACCGGATTCGAAATCACCCGATGCGTAACTCAGCGTCGTCCGATCTCGGTTTCGTCGAAGAATCTCGAGATCTGCTCGATGACGGGGAGTGTCGATCCTCGCTGGACCCGCATTAATACACGGGCGCGAAAGATCCGGTCAGCCGTTCGATCACCCTCGAGCCGGTGTAGCTCGCCACACCATCGACTCGGTGGACAGCTCGATCGAATTTCCGCGCCGCGACGACAACCATGGAGTCATGACCGAGACACCAGTCGAGCCGACCTTCGTGGTCGACATAGCCGGCGAACCGACCGCGCACGATGAACCGAGTCGCCCGTCGCCGCGCCGGACCGGCCCGCTCGCCGCGGTGCTGCGCGCGCCGATCGAGGCCAGGACCTGGAAGGAGCTCGCCTACCTGGTCCTGTCGTTCGTACTCGGCTGCGTTGCCGTGTGCTACCTGTTCTTCGGGTTCGGCGGGGGGCTGTACGCATCGATCCTCCTCATCGGTATTCCGTTGCTCGCGGCAGTTCTGCTCGGCGGACGGATGTGGGGCCGGATCTATCGGTTCCTCGGCCGTGAACTGCTCGGCGCCCAGGTGGAATCGCCACCGGAATTCATCAGGGCGAGCGGCTTGTTCGGCTTCCTGAAGAGCGCGTTCACCGATCGGCCGAGCTGGCGGGCCGTGCTGTTCCTGATCGCGCAGTCCGTGCTCGGCGTGGCGGTCGGCTACGTCGTGCTCGTGGTGATCGCGATGGTCGGGTTCACGGCGATCTCGCCCATCCCGTGGGTGCTCTTCGATCCGATCCAGGTGGACGACAATGGCGTCGAGCACCACAGTCTCGCCCAGTTCGGTTCGTTCTACATCGACACTTGGCCGCGGGCGCTCGCGCTGTCCGGTATCGGTCTCGTGCTGTGTTTCGCGCTGCCGTGGCTGGTCCGGAGCGTCTGCTGGCTGCATCGGATGCTGATCGTCCACCTGCTGGCGGCGACACCGCGCGACCGGCAACTGGCGGAACTGCGGGCCAGCAGACGGGCCGCGGTGGACGATGCGACCGCCACCCTGCGCCGGGTCGAGCGCGACCTGCACGACGGCACGCAGGCGCGGCTGGTCACCATCGCCATGGCGCTGGGCAGGGCCGAAGAACGCCTGGCCGCGGGCGGCGACGCCCGCGACCTCATCGCCGAGGCGCGCGCCAACTCCAAAGAGGCGCTGACCGAACTGCGCGAACTGGTACGCGGCATCCATCCACCCGCGCTCGAGCTCGGCCTCGGCCCGGCGCTCGAGACGCTCACCGCCCGCTGCGCGGTGCCGGTCGACCTCCGTGTGCACATCCCCCAGCGGCCGCGCCCGGCCATCGAGGCGATCGCCTACTTCTCCGTCGCCGAGCTACTCACCAATGTGGTCAAACACGCGCACGCGAACCGGGCCACGGTGTCGGTGCTGCCCGACAGCGTGCGATCCATCGCGGTCACCGTGTGGGACAACGGAATCGGCGGCGCGCCCCGGCCCGGCACCCACACCATGACCGGCAGCGGGTTGGCCGGGCTCGCCGCCCGTGCTCTCGCCGTCGACGGCACACTCACCGTCGACAGCCCCGCCGGCGGGCCTACCGTGGTGACCATGATCCTGCCGAACGAGGGCCCGCAGTGACCGGGGGCGGTGCACCGCACAGACCTCTGCGAGTGGTGATCGCCGAGGACAGCGCCATCCTCCGCGACGGGCTGGCCGGGCTGCTCACCGAACGCGGCCACGAGGTGGTGGCGATGGTCGGCGACGCGACATCGCTGAGCGAGGTGGTCGGCGTCCACCAACCCGATGTCGCGGTGGTGGATGTGCGGATGCCGCCCAGCTTCACCGACGAGGGCCTGCTGGCCGCCATCGAACTGCGCAGGAAGTATCCGAGCACCGGCGTGCTCGTGTTCTCACAATGGATCGAAACCCGGTACGCGACAGAACTTCTCGCTGCCGGAGCGAGCGGCGTCGGCTACCTCCTCAAAGACCGTGTCGCCGACGTCGGCGACTTCGTCGACGCCCTACACCGGGTCGCCACCGGTGGCACCGCACTCGACCCCGAGGTGGTGAGCCAACTGATGGGTGCGTCCCGGCAACAGGATTCACTCACCCGCCTCACCCCGCGCGAACGAGAGGTGCTCGAACTGATGGCACAGGGACTCACCAACAACGCCATCGCGACCTCACTCACCGTCACCGAGCGCGCCGTCGAAAAACACATCGGCAACATCTTCACCAAACTCGATCTGCCACCGTCGGATACGCGCCACCGCAGGGTGCTGGCGGTGCTGCGGCTCAAAGGGTGACCCGCAGAACACATTCCCCGCATCAGCGCGGCCTCACTGGCATACGCTCCTCATCAGGGAGGAACCAACCATGGCCAGCCGCAAACGCACCGTCATCGCTTCCGAAGTCCAGGATGTTCTCAACTACTTCGGCAGATGCCCGATCTGCGACTATCCGGCTCAGGCATGGCACCTCACCGCCCAGTTCGACGACGGCGTAGTCGAGTGCCAGACCATCGCCGCCTGCGGCGGCTGGTGCGGATGGAAAGGCCCTGTGAGCCCGACCACCATGACCGGCGAAACCGCAGTATTGACCCACGAAAGCGGATGCTCAACGCCCCCGCGGCGACAACAACCTCCGGCTCGCCCGATGAAGGCGCTCCTCGATTCAGGGGCAGGCAGCATCGCGTCCCTCGACGTGGAGGTCCTGTCACCTGAACCGGGTTCGATGGACTTCGCGATGCTCTCGGATCCGACTGCGCCCACCAACTCGGCCTGACCACCAGCGGCACCAACGTCCACGCGTAGCGCGCAAAAGAAGTGGCGAGACAAGGACATCGTTGATAGAGAAGGAGCCATGGCCGACTACGTGGACTCTGTGATGCCCGGACTATGCCTGGACCACCAGGCAGAGGCCCGCGGACGAATGCGCGAATACGGAGAAGAACGCGGAATCACCATCGGCGGGTAGGAGAGGCCACCATGACAGCCCCGACTCTGGCGGCATTCGCCGGACTCTGCCTGCTACTTGCCATCACCCCGGGACCAGACACTTTTCTTGTGCTGCGCTACTCCTTTTCCGGTGCGCGCCTAGGTGTCGCCGCCGCAGCGGGGTCCGGTCTCGGATCGTTGGCGTGGGCCGGTGCGGTCGCTGTGGGACTCGCGGCGCTGCTCACCGCGTATCCGACCGCGTTGCTGGCGCTGAAGATCATCGGCGGCATTTACCTGATCTACTTGGGAATCAGCGGATTCATACACCGCAACACGATCATGCCTGTCGATGCAGAACCGGATGTTGCTGCCTCCGAACAGAAGTCAGGGCCCGCAACGACAACAGCGTTTCGTGATGGCGTCGTCTCCTGTCTACTGAACCCGAAAGTCGGCCTGTTCTTCCTCGCCGTCGTTCCCCAGTTCGCGCCCGTCGGGTCCTCGGCGGTGAGCGTGACGATGGTTCTGGGCGCGATCGATGGAGTCGTCGCGTTCGTTTGGCTGCTCTTGGTCTCTGTCGTCGCGGCCCGCGCTGTGCAATGGCTACGTCGGCCCCGGGTCGGGCAAACACTGACGAAGTTGAGTTCGGCAGCGTTGGCCGCCATGGGTGTAGCCACACTGACCGTGCGGACATGAACGGTGGACCCCGGTATATCGGTGCCGGGACGGCACGACATCAGGTGGCGGGATCGGCCGCCCGGACAGCGCACGATCTTCGGCTAGGAGGACGGCATCCTCGACACGGGCGTGGCGCGACCTCGTCACCGACCGCACGGACCTCGTCGTCGCCGAGCAACCCCGATGGCGGGATTACAGTTCAGTGGATGAGTTTCAGAATCGCGGCCTACGCCGTCTGCCTCGAACAGGGGCGGGTGCTGCTCACTCGTCACGTGGCGGCAAGCGGCGAAACCACCTGGACACTTCCAGGCGGTGGGGTAGAGCATGCGGAGGATCCCTTCGATGCGGTGACCCGGGAGCTCGCCGAGGAGACCGGCTATCTCGGGGTTGTCGAACGCCTGCTGGGCGTGGATTCGAGGGTGATTTCCGCAGCCGTTGCCCATGCGGGAGTGGAGCATCAGAACGTTGGAATCTTCTACCGCGTCCGAGTCACCGGTGGTCGGCTCCGGGCCGAACTGAACGGGGCAACTGTCGAGCCGACCTGGACTCCGATCGGCGAGGTGGCTTCTCTGCGCCGATCATCGCTTGTCGATAACGGCCTGGCTCTGGCACAGACCCTTCCGGCAACCGGTCACGTCACGACCACTCCCGTCGGCGGTTTGATCCAGCATTGAACACCGACGGCACGGCCTCGAGCCCATCGAGCGGTACAACGACCATGGTGGCGGCCAGGTCGTTGATCACAGCGCAGCGGTCGGTGTCACGCTCCCCAGGTCGGCGCCGTCGCGGCGACATGGCCGACGATGCCCTTGGCGATGGAGCGGTGACCCGGTCGGTCACCGCGCTCGTCGAACGCAACAGCAGTTGCAGGGCGGGCTTGCCCTCTACGGCGAAGGTCCATGTCAGCCGGGTTCCCGTGGCGGTCGGTGCCAGTTCGATGTCCTCGGCGAAGCGGCGGAGTCCGGCGATCGAGGCGGCGTCGACGGTAAAGGTCATGCGCCGCTGGTCATCCCAGCGGTAGAAACGTTCGGTCAGCGCGGCGATGCGTCCGGGGGTCGGTGTACTTCCTGTTGTCGATCCACTGTCGATAATCCGTTCCAGCACAGGGCGGACGCGGTATCGACCGCGTCCTTCTTCGGGATCGGCCGCCCGGCCTCCAGCCAGTGGCCTGCCGCGAGGCGGCTGAGGCCGACCAGTCCCCAGGCGTGGATGTCGGCCCTGGTCGCGTCCACGCCCGCCGCCCTCAGTTCAACACTCACCAGGACGGCGCACTCGCGCATCGCGTTGCGCACCCGCCATTCGACGCACGGTTCGCTGGGCACCGCCGATTCGAACACCAGCAGATACCCGCCGAGGTCGTGTTCGACGAAGTCGAAATAGGCCTGCACGGCGCCACGGACCCGGCCGCGCGGCTCGGTGTCCGCTGCGAGGGCGGCCCGGACACCGTCGACCATCCGGTCCAGATGAAGTTGCAGCACAACGAGATACAGGTCCAGCTTGCTCGCGAAGTGCGCGTAGAGCACCGGTTTGCTGATCCCGGACCGTGCGCAGATCTCGTCCATCCTGGCACCGTGATACCCGTTGGCGACGAAGACCGCTTGCGCGGCGACCAGCATCGTCTGCCGCCGGTGGGCCCGCGCGACGGGCCCACGAAGGTCGGCGGCAGAGGTGGCCGATCCCCCGGCACCCGGGGTCACCGGGTGCCGGGTGTCGCCGCGCATCGTCGTCATCGAAGACCGGTACTCAACCGAGTGTTGCGCCGGCCGCGGCCTTGGTGCGCAACGACTCCGGAACGTCGAAGCGTTCGCCATAAGCCGCGCGTAGCTGGTCTGCCCGCGCGACGAATCCGGCGAGGCCGCCCTCGTACTGGTTGATGTACTGGATGACACCACCGGTCCAGGCGGGGAATCCGATGCCGAAGATCGATCCGATGTTCGCGTCCGGCACAGTGCGGAGCACACCCTCGTCGAAACACCGCACGGTGTCGAGGGATTCGGCGAACAGCATCCGTTCCTGCATGTCGATGAACGGGATGCCGTGCTCGCGGGTGTACTTCTCGGCCAGTCCCGGCCACAGGCCGAGCTTCTTGCCGTCGGCGTCGTAGTCGTAGAAGCCGCGGCCTTCGAGCCTGCCCGGCCGGTCGAAGTCGTCGACCATCGCGTCGACGAGCGGGTAAGCCTTCGAATCGGTCCAGTCGCGGCCCTCGGCGAGCAGGTTCTCCTTCAGGCTGCGCCGGATCTTCTGGGCCAGTTTCATATTGATCTCGTCGGCCAGCGCGAGCGCGCCGACCGGGTAGCCCGCCTGAGTCGCCGCCTGCTCGACGCTGGCGGGGTGCACACCCTCGGCGACCAGCGCGATGGCCTCGTCCATGAACTGGCCGATGACCCGGCTGGTGAAGAAGCCGCGACTGTCGTTGACCACGATCGGGGTCTTCTTGATGGCGAGGGTGTAATCGATGGCGCGAGCGATCGCTTCGTCGCTGGTCTGGTCGCCGACGATGATCTCGACCAGCGGCATCTTGTCCACCGGCGAGAAGAAGTGCAGGCCGATGAAGTCCGCGGGCCGCGCCACGCCGGTGGCGAGGTCGGTGATCGGCAGGGTGGAGGTGTTGGAGCCGAGCAGGGCATCCGGGTTCACCAGCGCCTCGATCTCGCCGAACACCTTCTTCTTCAGGCCCGGGTCCTCGAACACCGCCTCGACGACGAAGTCGCAGCCCGCGGCGTCGGCCGGATCGGCACTCGGGTGGATGCGGCCGAGGATCTCGTCGTACTTGTCCTGGGTGAGCGCGCCCTTGCGCAGCGCCTTGTCGAGCAGCTTGCGCGCGTAACCTTTACCGCGCTCGGCCGCCTCGATGGTGACGTCCTTCAGCACGACCTGCATGCCGGCGCGGGCCTGCACATAGGCGATGCCCGCGCCCATCATGCCCGCGCCGAGCACGAGGACCTTCTCCGGCGTGCGCACGGGGAAGCCTTCGGGGCGGCTCCCGCCCTTGTTGATCGTCCCCAGATCGAAGAACAGGGACTTGATCATGTTGGTCGAGACCTGGCCGCAGATCAGGTTGGTGCAGTAGCGGGTCTCGATGGCGAAGGCGGTGTCGATGTCGACCTGCGCGCCCTCGACCGCCGTCGCCAGCACCGCGATCGGTGCGGGCATCGGCGCGCCCTTGAGCTGCTTGCGCACATTCGCCGGGAACGCGGGCAGGTTGGCCGCCAGCGCCGGGCTCGACGGGAGGCCGCCGGGGATCTTGTAGCCCTTCACATCCCACGGCTGGGCCGCCTCGGGATTGGCCGCGATCCAGGCGCGGGCCTGCGCGAACATCTCCTCGCGGGTGGCGGCGACCTCACCGATGATCCCGACCTGCAACGCCTTGGCCGGCTTCATCCGCTGGCCCTGCCCGACGACATTGAGCACGGCGTTGGTGATGCCGAGCAGCCGCACGGTTCGGGTGACGCCGCCCGCGCCGGGCAGCAGCCCGAAGGTGACCTCCGGCAGGCCGAGCAGGCTACCCTTGGCGTCGAGCGCGATCCGGTGGTGGGCGGCGAGCGCGACCTCGAAGCCGCCGCCGAGCGCGGTGCCGTTGATCGCGGCGACCACCGGCTTGCCCAGCGTCTCGAGGCGACGGAACGCGGCCTTGTAGGTGTCGAGACCGAGGGCGATGTCCGGCGCGGTCTCGGGTGTCGCGTTCATCAGCAGGTTCAGGTCGCCACCGGCGAAGAACGTGTCCTTGCCCGAGGTGAGGATGACGCCGTCGAAGGTGTCCTTCTCCGCCTCGAGCCGGTCGACGGTCGCGGTGAGGTCGCGCGCGAACGGCTCGGTCATGGTGTTCGTCGACTGGTTCGGGTCGTCGATGGTGAGCACGAGCACCCGGTCGATGCCCAGCTCCCAGGCAATCATGTTCTCGCTCATGGTCTTTCCTCTGTATCCGGGTCCGGCGCTCAGACGCGCTCGATGATGGTGGCGATACCCATGCCGCCGCCGATGCACAACGTGATCAGCGCGCGGCGCGCTCCCCGGCGCTCCAGCTCGTCGACCATGGTCCCGGTGATCATGGCGCCGGTGGCGCCGAGCGGGTGGCCCATGGCGATGGCGCCGCCGTTGACGTTGATCTTCTCGTCGGGCACGCCGAGCTTCTTCTGGAAGTTCAGCACCACCGAGGCGAAGGCCTCGTTGAGTTCGAACAGGTCGATGTCGTCGACGGTGAGTCCGGCCACGGCCAGGGCCTTTTCGGTCGCCGGGACCGGTCCGGTCAGCATGATCGTGGAGTCGCTGCCGCTGACGGCGGAGGCGATGATCCTGGCGCGCGGGGTGAGACCCGCTGCGCTGCCCGCGGATTCGCTGCCGATGAGCACCAGCGCCGAGCCGTCGACGATGCCGGAGGAGTTACCGGCGTGGTGTACGTGGTTGATCTTCTCGATGTGGTGGTAGCGCTGCAGGGCGACGGCGTCGAAGCCACCCATCTCCCCCATGGCCGCGAACGACGGCGTCAGCCCGGCCAGGCTGTCCACGGTGGTGCCAGGCCGCATGAACTCGTCGTGGTCGAGCAGCACCGCGCCGTTGATATCACGCACCGGGACAACGGATTTGGCGAAGTAGCCGCCCGACCAGGCCGCGGCCGCCTTCTGCTGCGACCGCACCGCGAAGGCGTCGACGTCCTCGCGGGTGAAACCCTCGATGGTGGCGATCAGGTCGGCGCTGACACCCTGCGGCACGAAGTAGGACTGGTAGTTCGTGATCGGGTCCAGCGCCCACGCACCGCCGTCGGAGCCGAGCGGAATCCGCGACATCGACTCCACGCCACCGGCGATGACGAGCTGCTCCCAGCCCGACCGCACCTTCTGCGCCGCGGTGTTGACCGCTTCCAGGCCCGAACCACAGAACCGGTTGAGCTGCACGCCGGCGACGGTGTCGGGCAGTCCGGCCGCGATCGCGGCGGTCTTGGCGATGTCGGCGCCCTGGTCGCCCACCGGGGACACCACGCCGAGCACGATGTCGTCGATCGCGGCCGGGTCGAGTTCAGGATGGCGGGTCTTCAGTTCGTCGATGAGTCCGACCACCAGGTCGAGCGGCTTGACGCCGTGCAGGGCGCCGGTCTTCTTGCCGCGGCCGCGCGGGGTGCGGATCGCGTCGTAGATGTATGCCTCGGTCATGGTTCCTCGAAAAGTGTGTGGGGTGATGCCGGGTCAGCGATGGGTGAAGTTCGGTGGCCGCTTGTCGACGAAGGCGCTCATGCCTTCGGTCTGGTCCTCGATCGCGAACAGCGAGTGGAAGACGCGGCGCTCGAAGCGGATTCCCTCGGCGAGGGTGGTCTCGAAGGACCGATTCACCGCTTCCTTGGCGATCATGGTGACCGGCAGTGACTTCGCCGCGATGGTTTCGGCCACCTCGGCCGCGACATCGAGCAGGTCGTCGGCGGGCACGATGCGCGAGACGAGGCCGGCGCGCTCGGCTTCCTCGGCACCGATGGTGCGTCCGGTCAGCACCATGTCCATCGCCTTGGCTTTACCCACCGCGCGGGTGAGTCGCTGGGAGCCGCCGATGCCGGGGATCACGCCGAGTTTGATCTCGGGCTGACCGAATTGCGCGGTGTCGGCGGCGATCAGGATGTCGCAGAGCATGGCGAGCTCGCAGCCGCCGCCGAGCGCGTACCCGGCGACCGCGGCGATGGTGGGCTTGCGGAACTGCGCGAGGCGGTCCCAGCGGGCGAAGAAATCGTCCATGAACATGTCCATGTACGACTTGGGCTGCATCTCCTTGATGTCGGCGCCCGCCGCGAAAGCCTTGGCGGAGCCGGTGATCACGACCGCGCCGACCTCGTCGTCACGACCGAGTTCGTCGAGCGCGTCGACGATGTCGTCGAGTACCTGGGTGTTGAGTGCGTTGAGCGCCTTGGGCCGGTTCAGCGTGATCCAGCCGACGCGGTTCTTGGTCTCGACCAGGATCGTTTCGTAGTCGCTCACGCGGTGGCCTCGCCGGATCGGTCGCGGATATCGGTGACGATGGCGGAGAAATCCCGCTGCCCGTCGGTCTGGTTGAACCGCGCGTAGATCGCGGCGGCGAGTTCGCCGAGCTGTCCGTAGATCCCGTTGGCCTGCAACGCGTTCGCGGCCAGGGTGAGATCCTTCGACATCAGCGCAGTGGCGAAGCCTGGCAGGTAGTCGTTGTTGGCCGGGCTGGTCGGCACCGGGCCGGGCACCGGGCAGTAGCTGGTCAGTGCCCAGCTCTGGCCCGACGCGGTGGACACCACGTCGAAGAACGACTGGTGGCTCAGGCCGAGCTGCTCGCCGAGCACCAGCGCCTCCGACAGCCCGATCATGGAGATCCCGAGCAGCATGTTGTTGCAGATCTTGGCGGCCTGACCGACCCCGGCGTCGCCGCAGTGCACGACCTTGCCGCCCATCACCGCGAGTACCTCGCTCGCGTCGGCGAAGTCGGCGGGCGCGCCGCCCACCATGAAGGTCAGGGTGCCCGCGGTGGCGCCGGCGACGCCACCGGAGACCGGCGCGTCCAGCGGGCGGTGACCCGCCGTGACAGCCAGTGCCGCAGCTGCTTTCGCATCGGCCACGTCGATGGTCGAGCAGTCGATGAACAGGGTGCCGGCCGGGGCGGCGGGCAGCAGTTCGGCGTAGACGTCGAGGACGAGTTTGCCGTTGGGCAGCATGGTGATGACCACGTCACGCTCGGCGGCGGCTTCGGCGGCGGTGGCCACCACTCTCGCGCCGTCGGTGCGGGCCTGCTCCTGCGCGGCGGGCACCGGGTCGTAGGCGAGCACTTCGTAGCCCGCCCGCACCAGGTTCGCCGCCATCGGGCCGCCCATGTGGCCGAGCCCGAGGAAACCGATCTTCTTGCTCATCGCTGCGCCTCCGCTGTCGTCGAACCCAGTTCCGCCGCACCCAGATCGGCGAAGTACACCGCCACCTGATCGTCGGTCACCTCGGCGAGCGTCGCCGGCCGCCACTGGGGATTGCGGTCCTTGTCGATCACCTGGGCGCGGATGCCCTCGACCAGGTCATGTGAACCGAGCGCGGCGACCGAGACCCGGTATTCCTCGTCGAGCACCGCCTCGAGGCTCGTCAGTTCGCGGGCCGCGCGCAGCGACCGCAGCGTGACCTTCAGCGCCACCGGCGATTTGGCCAGCAGATCACCGGCAGCCTTGGCGGCATCGGGTGACTCGTGCGCCTGCAACCCGGCCGCGATCTCCTCGACGGTGTCCGCGCCATAGCAGGCATCGATCCAGCTCTGCTGGGCGAGCAACTCCGAATCCGGTGCGGCCGTGGCGAACTGCGCGATCGCCTCGTCGGCACTCGCCGTGCGCAGCGCGTCGAGCAAAGCGTCGAGATCGCCGGAAGGCACGTAGTAGTCGGCGAAGCCGGCGGCGATCGCATCGCCCGCGCCCATGCGCGCGGTGGTCAACGCGACGTGCGTGCCGAGTTCACCGGGCGCGCGCGAAAGCAGGTACGTGCCGCCGACATCGGGGATGAAACCGATACCGACCTCGGGCATCCCGATCTTGGACCGTTCGGTGACGACGCGGTGGCTGCCGTGCCCGGACAGGCCGACCCCGCCGCCCATCACGATGCCGTCCATGATCACCACATAGGGCTTGGGATAGCTGCCGATCAGCGCGTTGAGGTGGTACTCGTCGCGCCAGAACCGCCCCGTCGGCGAATCGGCGCCCGCCGTACCACCTTTCGCGTCGGCGTGGATGGCCACGATGTCGCCGCCCGCGCAGAGCCCGCGCTCGCCCGCGCCGGTGACCACGACGGTGCGCACCGCGTCGTCGTCGGCCCAGGACCGCAGCGCGTCGGTGATGGCAAGGGTCATCGCGTGATTGAGCGCGTTGATGGCCTTGGGCCGATTCAGGGTGATCAGGCCCAGACCGTCACGGACGGTGATCAGGACTTCGGGCTCGTCGGTCATGCTGCTCCGATCAGTGAGCGGGCGACGACCACCCGCATGATTTCGTTGGTGCCCTCGAGGATCTGGTGCACTCGCAGGTCGCGCACGATCTTCTCCAGGCCGTATTCGTGCAGGTAGCCGTAGCCGCCGTGCAATTGCAGTGCCTTGTTGGCGACCTCGAAACCGGTGTCGGTGGCGAATCGCTTGGCCATCGCGCACAGGGCGACCTTGTCCGGTGCGTCCGCGTCGAGCGCGGCGGCGGCCCGCCACAGCAGGGTCCGCGCCGCCTCCAGCTCGGTGCCCATATCGGCCAGCTCGAACTGCAGAGCCTCGTTGCGCACCAAGGGTTTACCGAAAGCGTGCCGTTCGGTGAGGTAGCGCACCGTCTTGTCGAGCGCGGCCTGCGCGCCGCCGATCGAGCAGGCGGCGATATTGAGCCGGCCGCCGTTGAGGCCGTTCATCGCGATCGAGAATCCGTCGCCCTCCTCGCCGAGGCGGTTGGCGACCGGCACCCGGGCGCCGTCGAGGGTCACCTGCCGGGTCGGCTGGGCATTCCAACCCATCTTCCGTTCGTTCGGCCCCACTGTCAGACCCGGCGTGTCTGCCGGGACGATCAGCGCCGAGATGCCGCGCGGGCCGTCCCCGCCGGTGCGCACCATCATCACGTACACATCGTTGGCGCCGGCACCGGAGATGAATTGCTTGGCGCCGGTGAGGATGTAGTCCTCGCCGTCGCGAACGGCCTTGGTGCTCAAGGCCGCCGCGTCGGACCCGACGCCCGGTTCGGTGAGCGCGTAACTGCCGAGCAGCTCCATCGACGCCATCCCCGGCACCCACCGGTGCCGCTGCTGCTCGGTGCCGTAGGCATCGATCATCCAGGTCGCCATGTTGTGGATCGAGATGTACGCCGACACCGAAGGGCATCCGGTGGAGAGCTGTTCGAAGATCCGGACCGCGTCGAGCCTGCGCAGTTCGGAGCCGCCGACGTCGCCGCGCACCGAGATGCCACCGAGCCCGAGCGGGCCTGCCTTGCGCAGCACATCGACCGGAAAGTGTTTGCGCTCATCCCAATCCAGCGCGTTCGGCGCCAGGAACTCGTCGGCGAACTGGCGCGCGGTCTCACCGATCGCGCGCTCGTCCTCATCGAGGGTGAACATCGCCGCGTCAGTCCATCGTCGGGATGACGAACGCGTTGGACTCCTTGAGCCCGGCAGGCCAACGCTGGGTGACAGTCTTGGTCTTGGTGTAGAACCGGATCGAGTCCGGGCCGTGCTGATTGAGATCGCCGAAGCCCGAACCCTTCCAGCCACCGAAGGTGAAGTAGGCGATCGGCACCGGGATCGGCACATTCACACCGACCATGCCGACCTGCACACGCGCGGAGAAATCACGGGCGGTGTCACCGTCGCGGGTGAAGATCGCGACACCGTTGCCGTATTCGTGCTCGTCGACCAGCCGCAGCGCCTCTTCGTAGTCGCCCGCGCGCACCACGGTGAGCACCGGGCCGAAGATCTCCTCTTTGTAGATCCGCATGTCCGCGGTGACGTTGTCGAACAGGCTCGCACCGACGAAGAAGCCGTCCTCGGCGCCGTCGATGGTCAGCCCACGGCCGTCGATCAGCAACTGCGCGCCCTCGTCGATCCCGATCTGCACGTAGTCGTTGACCCGGTTCACACCGTCGAGCCCGACCAGCGGCCCGAAATCGGCGCCCGCGTCGTCGGAGCGGCCGACATTGAGCTTGTGCACGCGCTCGGTCAGCTTCGCGACCAGCCGATCCGCGGTCTCCTGACCCACCGGCACGGCCACCGACAGCGCCATGCAGCGCTCACCCGCCGAGCCGTACGCCGCGCCGATGAGCTGATCGGCGACATCGTCGAGGTCGGCGTCGGGCATCACGACCGCGTGGTTCTTGGCCCCGCCGAAGCACTGCGCGCGCTTGCCGTTGGCGGTCGCGGTCTCGTAGATGTACTGGGCGATCGGGGTCGAACCGACGAAACCGACCGCCTTGATCCGCGGGTCGTGCAGGATCGCGTCGACGGCTTCCTTGTTGCCGTTGACCACGTTGAACACACCCGCAGGCAGACCCGCTTCGAGGAACAGCTCGGCCAGGCGAAGCGGCACCGACGGATCACGCTCGGACGGCTTGAGCACGAACGCGTTGCCGCAGGCCAGCGCCGGGCCTGCCTTCCACAGCGGGATCATCGCCGGGAAGTTGAACGGCGTGATGCCCGCGACGACACCCAGCGGCTGCCGCATCGAGTAGACGTCGATGCCGGTACCCGCGCTGTCGCTGTACTCACCCTTGAGCAGGTGCGGAATGCCGATGGCGAACTCGATGACCTCGAGCCCGCGCTGGATGTCGCCCTTCGCGTCGGCGATGGTCTTGCCGTGCTCGGACGAGAGCAGCGCGGCCAGGCTGTCCATCTCGTCGTTCACCAGGTTCACGAACTTCATCAGCACCCTGGCCCGCTTCTGCGGGTTGAACGCCGCCCACACCCGCTGGGCCTCGGCCGCGTTCGCGATCACCGCGGCCACCTCGGCGGTGTTCGCCAGCGGAACCCTGGCCTGGACCTGTCCGAGGTTGGGATCGAAGACGTCGCCGCAGGCGCCGGAAGTGCCGGTGACGTGCTTGCCGCCGATGAAGTGCGTGAGTTCGCGAACCATGCCAGTCCTACTCCGTTGATGTCGGTTGCGCGGTGCGCGCAGTTGGAGGTTATCCAATAGTTGGATGTCCAAGCAATTGGAACCTTCGCAGTACGGTTGATGTTTGTCAATGCCCGACCCGCACTATTGACAGATCGCCAACAGAGTGTTCACTCTGGTGCGCAGTCCATCGAAACAAGGAGAGGAACTCGATGAGCACCGTCGACACCGACGCCGAGTCGGAGCTGCAGGGCCTGGCCGAGCTGGCCCGCAACTTCTTCGTCAACACCGTCGCGCCGCACCGCGAGGAGTTCGCCGCGCAGGGATACCCCAGCCGTGAGGTCTACCGGCAGGCCGGCGAGCTCGGCCTGCTGTGCATGTCGGTTCCCGAGGAATACGGCGGCGGCGGTGGCACTTTCGCGCACGAGGCCGTGCTGTTCACCGAGCAGGTCAAGGGCGGCGACTCCTCGATGCAGCTGGGTGTGCACACCGGCATCGTGCCGCACTACATCCTGTCCTACGCCTCGGAGGAGAACAAGAAGCGCTGGCTGCCCAAGCTCGCCTCCGGCGAGTGGATCGGCGCCATCGCCATGACCGAACCCGGTACCGGCTCGGACCTGCAGAACATCGCGACCAAGGCGGTGAAGGACGGCGACGACTACGTGATCAGCGGCGCCAAGACCTTCATCTCCAACGGCCGCAACTGCGATCTGCTGATCATCGCCGTCAAGACCGACCCCAGCCTCGGCGCCAAGGGCGTGTCGCTGGTGGTCGCCGAGGTCGCCGACGACACCCCCGGATTCGAACGCGGCAGACTGCTGAAGAAGGTCGGCCAGAAGGGCCAGGACACCACCGAGCTGTTCTTCGACGGACTGCGGGTGCCGCAGGCGAACCTGCTCGGCACCGCCGAGGGTCAAGGCTTCATCCAGCTCATGCAGCAACTGCCGCAGGAACGGCTGATCTGCGGGGTCGCCGCCGCGGCCGCGATCGAGGCCGCGGTCGATGAGACGCTCGCCTATGTCAAGCAGCGCAACGCTTTCGGCAAGCCGCTGTTCGCCCTCCAGAACACCCGCTTCGAAATGGCCGACTGCGCGACGATCGCGACCGTCGTGCGCACCTTCGTCGACGACGCGGTGGCCAAGCACCTACGCGGCGCGCTGGATGTGAAGACCGCCGCGATGATCAAGTACTGGACCACCGATCAGCAGTCCCAGGTGATCGACCGGTGCGTCCAGCTGCACGGCGGCTACGGCTACATGGAGGAGTACCCGATCGCCCGCATGTGGATCGACGGGCGCATCTCGCGCATCTACGCGGGCGCCAACGAGGTCATGAAGGACCTGATCGCCCGCTTCCTCTGACGCGTCGGCCCGCGGCTACGAACCGGTCACCAGAATCGGGACCACGTAGGCGCGGGCGAACGCCGCCAGGGCCTGCTCCGAGCCGGTATCGATGGTGCCGACCGGCTGCAGGATCAGCGAGTGCACCACCCGGCAGACCACTTCCACGCGGGCGCTGAGATCGGGGATGTCGGGAAATCGATTGCCCTCGAGCACCTTTCGGATGATCTCGGTGGAGGCGGCGACCGAGAGCAGGAAGAACGACGCGCCGTCGACGGTGAGTTGCGGCAGCAGCCGGTCGGCCTCCAGTGTCAGCAGCCGCTCGACCAGGGGGTGCGCCCGCCAGCGTGTGATCACGGTGGTGAAGACGTCGACGACGATGTCGTCGAAGGCGTCGTGGCGGGCCGGGATCTCCCCCAGGTCGGCGAGCAGCCTGCGCACCTCCCGTTCGAACGCCGCGCTCACCACGTCATCGCGCGACCCGATGCGCCGGTAGATGGTGGCGCGGTCGACGTCGGCGGCCCTGGCGATGTCCTCGATCGTCGTCTTGCGCACGCCGACCCGCTCGAACTGCACGAGGGCGGCATCGAGAATTCGTTCTTCGACTGAGTCGGCGGTGGGCGAATTCCCCGAGGTCGCGGCGGTAGAGAGCACGGTTCGACGGTATCAGGCGCGGCGAGCCACGATCACAATCGTGGACCAGATCACTCTGCAACATTGCGAAGTTATTTGTCGCACTGTACGGTTCCCCTATGGCTGATAACGGTGCAACGGCGCGCTCCTATCAGGAAGAAGCGCACGCAATTCACGCGCGGGATGTGCATTTCGACTTCACGTCGGTGCCCATGCACTACATCCCGGGCGAAGTACTCGCGACACATGTCACCAATGTGATGCATCTCGTACTTCCCGAGGGCGAACGAGCGATGGCCACCTGCCTCGCCGAGGCCCTGCCCTATATCCAGGACGAGCGGCTGCGGGAGGAGGTCACCGGGTTCATCGGCCAGGAGTCGATGCACGCCAGCAGCCACGAAGGCGCGCGGCGGCATCTGCAGTCGATCGGGCTCGATGTCGAGTCCTATGTCGCCAAGATCGCCTGGATGGTCGACCGGCTCCTCGGCGACCAGGGCCTCACCGGCCGCGCCAAGGAGGAATGGCTCAAGGAACGCCTCGGCCTGTTCGCCGGGATGGAACACTTCACCGCCGTCATCGGCGAATGGTTGCTGGAGTCGGATGTGCTGGCCGAGCTCGGGATGGACCCGACCATGCTCGATCTGGTGCGCTGGCACGGCGCCGAAGAGGTCGAGCATCGCAGCGTGGTGTTCGACGCGTACATGCACGTCGACGGCGGTTACGCCCGGCGACTGCGCACCGGACTGCTCGCCAGTGGCACCCTGCTGCCGCTGTTCATCGTCTCGACCGCCTACCTGTATCGCCAGGACCCCAGCAAGAACAAGGGACGGTCCTGGGCCAGGCAGTTCGTGAGCGCGACGGCGCGCGGAGTGATCCCGAACTTCACCACCTTCGTCACCGAGATGCCGCGCTATCTGCGGCCGAGTTTCCACCCCTCCCAACTGGGTTCGATGGACAACGCCCTGCGGTACCTGGCGCACTCGCCGGCGGCGCGCGCGTGAACCCTGTCGCCGATGTCGCGACGCCGAGCCTGCGAGCGCTCGGCGCCGCCGTCGACATCTACAAGAAGGTCTTCACCCAGCCCACGCTGTCACCACCACATCCGGTGCGGCACAACGGCTTCGACCTCGACGTCCGCGTGGAAGCGGTCCATGCCGAGGCCACCGATGTGGTGAGCCTGACCCTGGCCCACACCGAAGGCGGGTACCTGCCGTCGTGGCGGCCGGGTTCCCATATCGATGTCTTCCTCGCCTCGGGCCGCCAACGCCAATACTCCCTGTGCGGCGACCCGCGCGACCGGCACCGCTACCGCATCGCGGTGCGCCGCATCGACGACGGCGACGGCGGATCGCGGGAGATGCACGCCTTGCGCTCGGGTGACGTGCTCCGAATCCGCGGCCCGCGCAACGCTTTCACCTTCATCGAGACCGCACCGTCGTACCTGTTCATCGCCGCCGGGATCGGGATCACCCCGATCCTGCCGATGGCACGTGCGGCCGGTGCTCGCGGACGACTGGTCTACCTCGGTCGGTCGCGGGCGACCATGCCGTTCCTCGGCGAACTCCCCGCGGGCACCGACCTGCGCCCCGACGACGAGACCGGCACACCCGACATCTCCGCGCTGCTCGCCACCGCGGCCCCCGGCGCGGCGGTGTACGTGTGTGGCCCGCCCCCGGTCCTCGATGCCGCCCAGCGCAGCTTGTTCCCGGGCAATCCCACCGCCTCGCTGCACACCGAACTGTTCTCCGCGCGGCCGGTGATCGACGGCAAGGAATTCGATATCACCCTCGCCCGCGGCGGGGAGACCGTGCGGGTCGGTAGCACCGAGACCGCGCTCGACGCGATCCGCCGGGTGCGACCCGACGTCGCCTACTCCTGCAGGCAGGGGTTCTGCGGCAGCTGCAAGACCAGGGTCGTCGCGGGCGAGATCGATCACCGCGACCGACTGCTCCCGCCGGGCGAGCGCGCCGACCAGATCCTCACCTGCGTATCCCGTTCCGCCGGTGCCGCACTCACGCTGGACCTCTGACCGCGAAAGGCATCATGACCACCACACTCACCTTCGACGTCCACAGTCCGGCGACCGGTGCCCTGGTCGGTTCCTATCCCAGCCACGACGAGAGCGCTGTCGAGGCCGCAGTCGAGCGCGCCCACGGTGCCGCGATCTGGTGGCGGGCAGCGGGTTTCGACGAACGTGCCTGCCGCCTCGATCGCTGGCGCACCGAGATCACGCGCGGCCGTGACGAACTCGCCCGCGTCATGAGCCAGGAGATGGGCAAGCCGCACTCCGACGCCGACCTCGGCGCCGCGTCCGACGCCGCGCTGTGGGGTGGCATGGCCAATGCTGGGCAGACCTGTCTCGGCGTGGAACGGGTCTACGTGCACACCGACGTCTACGACCGCTTCCTCACCGAACTGCTCGATCGGGCACGCGAACTGCGGGCCGGACCCGGCCCCCAGAAGATCGGTCCGATCACGATGCCCAAGCAACTCGCGGTGATCCAGCGCCATATCGAGGACGCCATCGCGCGCGGTGGCCGGGCGCTGCTGGGCGGGCCCGACGCCATCGACGGCCAGTTCGTGCAGCCGACCATCCTGGTCGACGTGCCGCACGATTCGACCGCGGTCACCGAGGAGACTTTCGGCCCGACGCTGGTCGTCACCCGGGTCGCCTCCATGGACGAGGCGATCGAGCGGGTCAACGACTCCGAGTACGGGCTCGGCGCCACCGTCTTCGCCCGCCGCGACGGCGACGCGATCGCCGACCGGATCGAAGCCGGCGCCACCTCGATCAACGCGTTCGTCGCGCACGCCACCATCCCCGCGCTGCCACTGGGCGGGGTCGGGGCCTCCGGCTTCGGCCGGGTGCACGGACCCGACGGCCTGCGCGAGTTCACCTACGCCAAAGCGACCACGCGGCAACGGTTCTCCTCACCGCTGGCGCTCACGACGTTCACCCGCAGCACCGCGATCGACACCGTCGTCGATCGCCTGGTTTCGGTGCTGCACGGAAGGATCGGCTGACCCATGCCCACAGAACACACGCACATCGTCGTGCTCGGCGCCGGCTTCGGCGGGATCGGGCTGACGATCAAACTCCGCGAAGCCGGCTTCGACGACATCGTCGTGCTGGAACGCGCCGATGACCTCGGCGGCACCTGGCAGGCCAACACCTACCCCGGCTGCGCCTGCGATGTGCCTTCCCAGCTCTACAGCTACTCCTTCGCGCCCAATCCGGAGTGGTCGCGCACCTACGGCAAGCAGGCCGAGATCCTCGATTACCTGCGCACCGTCGCCGAGGACAACGACGTGATCCGGCATGTGCGCCTCGGCACCGAACTGCTGGATGCGCGCTGGGACGACGAGCAGTCACTGTGGCGGATCGAAACCTCGCGCGGCGAGCTCACCGCGGACTACTTCCTTTCCGCGGCAGGCATTTTCGCGGAGGCCAAGTATCCGTCGCTGCCCGGCCTCGAGACCTTCGAAGGCACGGCCTTCCACTCGCTGCACTGGGATCACGACCATGATCTGACCGGCAAGCGGGTCGCGGTGATCGGCACCGGCGCCTCCGCGGTCCAGTTCGTGCCGGAGATCCAGCCCGAGGTCGCCGCGATGACGGTGTTCCAGCGGTCGGCGCCGTGGATCGTGCCACGGCTGGACCGGCCGACCATCGGACTCGAGCGTCGACTGCTGCGCCAGATCCCCTTGGCGCAGAAGGCCGTTCGCGGCACCTGGTACTCGCTGATCGAGAGCTTCGGGCTGGTCGGGTTCGTCGACAACCGGTTCCGCCACCCCTACGAGCTGCTCGGCCGGATCCAGCTGCGCCGCCAGATCCGCGACCCGAAGTTGCGCGCCAAGGTGACACCGGACTACATGCTCGGCTGTAAGCGGGCGATCTTCTCCGACGCCTACCTGCCCGCCCTCGACAAGGACAACGTCGATGTGGTGACCGACGGCATCGCCGAGGTCCGCGCGCGCTCCATCCTCACCCGCGCCGGGGTCGAGATCCCCGTGGACACCATCATCTACGGCACCGGTTTCACCTCGACGCCGAGTGTGTTCGACCGCATCATCGGCCGCGACGGGCACTCGATCGCCCAGCTCTACCGGAAGCGGCCGCAGACCTACCTCGGTGCGGCGGTCGCCGGATTCCCGAACTTCTTCTGCACGCTCGGCCCGTTCGGTGCGGTGGGCAACCAGTCGGCGGTCTTCATGATCGAGTCGCAAATCGCCTACATCGTCGACGCGCTGACCACGCTGCGGGCCCGCGGCGAGACCCGAGTCGAGGTCCGTCCGCAGGTGCAGGAGGACTTCGTCGAGGAGATGCGCGTGCGCAGTACCGACACGGTCTGGCTGACCGGCGGTTGCGACAGCTACTACACCACCGCCGAGGGCGGCAACGCCGGGCTGTATCCGAGCTGGAGCTTCGAATACCGCCGCCGCACCCGTCGATTCGATATCGAGTCCTACGAGGTGTCGGCATGATGCGCCTGCCCGATCTCACACCGGCCAACTGGTTCGCCCCCTCCTACGACGTGGCGGGCAAGGTCGTCCTGATCACCGGTGCGGGCCAGGGCATCGGCCGTGAGCTGGCCGCGATCCTGTCCCACCGCGGCGCGCAGGTCGTCGTGATCGACGTCGACGCCGTCGCGGCCCGCCGGGCCGCCGACGAGCTGGGCGGCGACGCTCATGGGATCGGCGCCGATGTCGCCGACCGGGCACAGATGTCGGCGGCAGTCGATGAGGTCGTGCAGCGGTTCGGCACGCTCGACGTGGTCGTGGCCAACGCGGGTGTGACCCCGGTGCCCGCCACCGTGCGCACGATGGATCCGGCCGACTTCGACCGGGTGATCGGCATCAACCTCACCGGTGTGTTCAACACCGTGCATCCGGCGCTCGACCACATCGTCCGCGCGCGCGGACATGTCGTCGTCGTGTCGTCGTGCGCGGCGTTCGCACCGGGGATGGGCGGGTCGCCGTACATGGTGAGCAAGGCCGCGGTCGAGCAGCTGGGCCGGGCATTGCGCGTGGAACTCGCCGCGAGCGGAGCCAGCGCGGGCGTCGCCTACTTCGGCATCGTCGACACCGCGATGACCCACGACATGCTCGACGTGGACGACCTGGGCAAAGAGCTCGACGGGATGCTGCCGTGGCCGCTCAATGTGCGGATCACCGCCGAGTACGCGGCCCGCACGATCGCCGACGGCATCGCCCGCCGCGCACCGCGCACCATCGCGCCGAGCGGCTGGGAGCCCTACGCACTGTTTCGCGGGGCGATCAACGTCGTCCTCGATCACCGGCTCGCCGCCGACGCCACGGTGCACGGGCTGATCCGGGCGATCGAGCAACGCCGGTGACCGCCGAACGCGGATCGCTGCGGGCCCGCACGGTCCGGCAGGTGTCGGCGTTCACCGTGGGCCAATTGGCCGCGCTCGCGCCGGTGAACGCCTACACGCTGCCGCCGTCACGGCTGCTGATCGAACAGGCACTGCGGGCGGGCGCGCCACCGTTGCGCGCGACCACCACCGAGCCGGTGGACGAGGACGGGATCCGTGGCGAGTGGGTGCGTGGGCCGCGCGCCGACCGTTGCGACGCGGTGGTGCTCTACATCCACGGCGGCGGGTTCGTCGCGGGCTCGGTCCTCGGGTACCGCGGCGTCGCCTCCCGGTTGTCCACCGCGACCAAACTTCCGGTGTTCACCCTGGATTACCGGCTCGCCCCCGAGCACCCGTTCCCCGCCGCGCCAACGGATGTCGCCGCAGCATTCGAGTGGCTGACCCGGCGCTATCGCGCCGACCGGATCGTCGTCGCCGGGGATTCGGCCGGTGGTTTCCTGGCGGCTCATCTGGCCATCGAGAACGCGCGCGCCGGGCTGCCCGAACCGGGTGCGCTCGTGCTGTTCTCCCCGATGGCCGACCTGCGTCTGACCATCGCCATCGGCCACGAGAACGAGCACCGCGACGGGCTGCTGTCCACCCAGATCGCCAGGCAGGCGATCGCGGCCTTCACCGCCGAACCGTTCGAACTGCGGCCCGTCTACGGAATGCGGTTGCCGCCCACCCTGATCCACACCAGCGACACCGAGTACTTCGGCGCCGACGCGACCGTGCTGGCGCGCCGCTGGCGCGACACCGGAACGCACTGCGAACTGCAGGTGTGGCCGGATCAGATGCATGCCTTTCAGACACTGCCCATCGTCGTCCCCGAATCCAGAACGGCCTATCGCGCGGCCGCTCGCTTCGTTGCCGCCCATCTCGACACCGCCCCGGCGGTCATGACCCAGAAAGTGCCTGCCTCGTGAGCATTCCCCGTTTCGGCACCCTGCCCGCAGCGTTCCAGCACACCGCCTCCATCGATCCGGTGGCCGACCTGCTCGAAGCGGCCGCGCCGACTTCGATTTCGATGCCGCCTGGCGTGCCGTGCGCGGCGATGATGTCGCGACCCTGATCTACACCTCGGGCACCACCGGCGCGCCCAAGGGCGTCGAAACCACCCATGCCGCACTGCTGTTCCAGGTGCACGGCATCGCCGACATCCTCGGCATCGAATTCGGTGACACCATCACCTCTTTCATGCCGACAGCCCATATCGCCGACCGGCTGACCGCGCTCTATGTCCAGGAGGTGCTCGGCACCCAGGTGACCAGCGTCGGCGACCCCAAGCAGATCGCCGCCGCCCTTGCCGACCTGCACCCGACCATCTGGGGCGCGGTACCGCGAGTGTGGGAAAAGCTCAAGGCCGCCTTCGAATTCAAGGTCGCGGCCGAACCCGACGAGACCCGCCGCCAGGGCATGGCGTGGGCCATGTCGGTCGCCGCCGCACGCAGCGCCCACCAGCTGGCCGACGAACCGGTGCCCGCCGAGCTCGGCGCGGTCGGAAAGTTGTTGCCCGGCATGGAGTCCCGGCTCTCCGACGACGGTGAGCTGCATGTGCGCGGGCCGCTGGTGATGAAGGGCTACCGCGGGCTGCCCGAGCAGACCGCCGAGGCCATCGACGCCGAGGGGTGGCTGCACACCGGTGACATCGTCAGCATCGACGACGCGGGCTACCTCCGCGTCGTCGACCGCAAGAAGGAGATGATCATCAACGCGGCGGGGAAGAACATGTCCCCCAACAACATCGAGAACGCGGTCAAGGCCGCCACACCACTGATCGGCGCCATGGCCGTCCTCGGCGACGGCAGGTCCTACAACACCGCGCTGATCGTGCTCGACGCCGAATCCGTTGAGCCGTACGCGCGCGAGCACGCGCTGCCCGATGCCTCCGCCGCCGCGCTGGCCGTCGACGCCACGGTGCTCGCCGCCATCGAAGCCGGTGTGGCCGTGGGCAACAGCAAGCTGTCGCGGGTGGAGCAGGTCAAGCGCTTCCGCATCCTGCCCACGTTCTGGGAGGCGGGCGGCGACGAGGTGACGCTCACCTTGAAGCTCAAGCGCAAGGTCATCGCCGAGAAGTACACCGCGCAGATCGACGAGCTCTACGCCGAGAACCCGCCCGCCGAGATCGTCAACGTCGGGTAACCCGCCACCTCAGCCGGAACTCGTACAGCCCCAGCCGGGATCGACTGGGGCTGTACGGGGTTCGATCACTGTTTCACACCGATGAACAAGCCGAGGCCGAACGGCTCCGGCCGAACGAACTCCGCCGGACACCCCGCCGCCGCGAACGCCGCGAGGTACTGCTCGCGGGTGAAGAGCGCCAGCCGATGCCGGTCGGTGAGGTGGCGGATCCCGCGCTCCGGAGTTGCGACGAGGTAGTGCACGGTCATCACGACCGCATCTTCTTCCCGCACGGCATGGGAGAAGCGGGTCAGCGCACCTTCATCGTTCTGAATCAGATCCGTGGCCAGGTCGTCGACAGCGACGGAGTCCGGGAACTCCCACGGCTCGATCACCAACACTCCGCCGGGGCCGAGGTGCCGCCCCAGCGCGGCCAGTGCCCGCACCAGGTCGGGGTAGTCGTCCACGTAGGCGATGGAGCTGTACATCAACGTGATGACATCGAACGTGCGCCCGAGATCGAAGTTCCGCATGTCACCCTGGTGCATGGTGATCTCGGGTATGTGCCGCTCGGCCAGCGCGATCATCTCCGGCGACTGGTCCAGGCCGGCCGCGTCCGGGAAGTCCGCACGGAGGTAACGCAGGTGGCTGCCGGTCCCCGAGGCAACGTCGAGCACGGACCCGGCCTCGGGGTTGCGGGCACGGACGAGATCCGCGACAAGCCGGGCCTCACCCGCGTAGTCCTTGCCGCGGTCGGCCTGAATGCAGTCGTAGATTTCGGTGAGCTCGCCCTCGTACATCTCGGCGTTCCTCTCGATAGGCATCGACCGGCGAGAACAAGCCGGTCCGGCTACTGCTTCCCAGTAGCCGGACCGACCTGCACGATATCGGGACTGCTAGAGGCAGCCCTCGAGTTCGGCTTTCGCTGCCGCCGAGAGTTCGACGCTCCCGCCTAGATTGCGGGTCAATTCCACAATCGTTTCATTGGACACGCCGGTCTCGAAAGCGCAACCCAAAAGTTCACCGGTCACCTCGATGGTGGCGGCCTGCGCCATTCCCGCACCGAAAACCGAAACGGCGGCAAAGGCGAGAGCGAAAGCACTTGTCTTGACGAACCGCATGTAATGCTCCTCAAATTCGTAGTCGTGTACTACATTTCGGAGACTGCATACTTGCGGCATAAACCTAGCACGATACCGAATGTGGTCAGATCCTATTCTTTGTGAATTTCTGGCTACATAGATATAACGTAGCGAACAATGAAAACACCCACGACTCCATTCCTGGCGGCATAACCGACGCAGTGGCCGAAATTCGGCCGAAATCCTCACCAGCCAACCGGGATCGCGGCAGGCATGATCGCCATCCGGTTGGGATGCCATCCCACCTCCGCCACCGGCACCGTCAGCCGGATGCCGGGCAGGCGGTCGAGCAGGACCCGGAACGCCGTGCCGGACTGAGCGCGGACCAAATGCGCACCGGGACAGTGATGGCGGCCGTAACCGAACCGCAGATGCGGGTTGGGCGAGCGGGCCGCGTCGAAGACGCCGGGATCCACGAACGCGGCCGGGTCGACGTTGACCGCGTCCAGCGACAACAACACCAGGTCGCCCTCCTCGACGGACACCGAACCCAACTCCGCGTCCCGGGTGACGTAGCGCGGGATCGCATTGCCCAGCACGACGCTGTACCGCAGCAGTTCCTCCACGCATTGCGGCATCGTCTCCGGTCGGGCCCGTACCTCCCCGATCACCTCGGGCCGCTGCAGGAGGTTGAGCGCCCCTACCCCCAGAAAGCCCGCGAAATCCTCATAGCCGCTGACGAACAGGACCACGACGATGTTCGACAACTGGCGATCCGTCAGCCCGTGCCCTCTGGCGTTGAGATCGGCGAGGCGGTCCGCCAGGCCGCGCGGCTCGCCGGGGCGGCGGGCGGCCATGTGCGCCTGCATATAGGCGCGGATCTCCTCCCAGTTGCGGGCGAGCTCCTCCTGGGAATACGTCACCATCGTCAAGTCCACGTCGGCCCGTTCGGCGAGCCACTTGTGGTCCTCGAAGGGCACGCCGAGCAGCCGGCACATGCACTGCGCGGCGACCCACTCCGCGAAGTGGCGCTGCAGATCGCCCGGGTCGCCCTCCCTGACCATGGCGTCCAGGCCCGCACGGGTGACCTCGGCGACCCAGTCGGCGGGTAGATCGGGCTGGTTACGGCCGAGTGCCCGCAGCACCTCCTCGCGCAGCCCGGCCCGCTGGAGGTGGTCCATGACGTCGAGCAACTCGGGCGCCAAGACCGGGGTGTCTTGCGCCGGACTGTCGGCCTCGGCCAGCACGGAGCGGGCGAACGCCCGGTCGCGCAACACGTGCTTGGTCAGCTCGTAGCTGGTGACCAGCCATGCCTCGCCGCCGGAGTTGGTGCCGACCCGGGCTACGGGACATCGGCTCTGCAAGTCGGTGAGTTCCGGGGCGAGGCGGTCGCCCTTGGTACTGAACGGATAGCGGGATTCGACGCTTCCCGCAGGACGTCCTCGGTCGGATTCGGTCACGGTGGGCAGCCCTCTCTCTCCTGAAATCGTCGACGGTTCGGTTCGACCGGTCACCAGCGCACCGGCAGCCGTGCCGGGGCGCGCAGCGGAGTCGACTCGTCCCAGGGAATCGAATCGACCGGCACCGCGAGCTCGATGCCGGGCAGCCGCTCCACCAGCACCTGGATCGTGGTGGCGAGCTGAAGCCTCGTCAGGTGCCCGCCGGTGCACATGTGCGGGCCGTGCCCGAATGCGATGTGCGCGTTGGGCGATCGGGTCAGGTCGAGGCGGTCGGGGTCGGCGAAGGCCCCGGGATCGCGGTTGGCCGACGCCGGCACGGGGACGACCGCGTCGCCCGCGCGGATGTGCTGGTCGTGCAGCGTGAAGTCCTCCTTCGCGACGAGGATGTTGATCGCGTTCATCAGCGGCACGTACCGCAGCAACTCCTCCACCGCCGTGCCGATGCGGGCCGGTTCCTCGCGCAATCGCCGCAGTTCGAGGGGATGGGTGAGCAACGCGAGCAGGGCGTTGCCGGTGTGCTGCATAGTGGTCTTGTAGCCGGCCATGAGCATCGTGACGACGAAGCTGACGACGTCGTCGCGGGTCAACTCGCTACCCGGACAACGACTCTGAGCGAGGAGCAGCTGGACGAAGCCCGCCTGCTCCTTACGGGAGACGAGCGCGGACGCGTAGTCCTGCAGCGCGTTCAGTGCCGCCAGCACCTCCGCCTTCGACAGCCCCGACGCGCCGAGAAGGGTGAGGGTGTGCGGCAGGTAGATGTCGCGGTCCTCGTGCGGCAGTCCGGTGGTCTCGCACAACACCCGCAGCGGGAGCGGCTCGACGTAGGAGGCGACGAGATCCGCCGTCCCGTCCGCGGCCCCAGCCACCATCGTGTCGATCAACTCCTCCGCCATGGCCCGGATCCGCGGTCCCATGAACTCGAGCCGCCGTCGGCCGAACAGTGGCAGAACGGCTCGCCGCACCCGTTCGTGGTGCTCCCCGGTCATCTCCAGAAAGGTCGGCAGGCACGGTGGCGGCTCGTCGTCGTCATCGCTGCGCGGCCAGGCGGACAGCAGCGGCCGCTCCAATCGCGGATCGGCGAACGCGGCCCGCACATCCGCGTACCGGCTGATCAGCCAGCCCGTCTCGCCGTTGGGCAATCGCGTTCGGACGACGGGCTTTTCGTCGCGCAGCCGGGCATAGGCGCACGGCGGACCAGCTGTTCCCGGTTCGACGGCAGGCACTCCGACGACGGCGTCGACGTCGACGTCGCTCACAGGCTGGTCACCGAAGGCACGGCGGCGGGGCGGGCGAGGTAACCGGAGGTGAAGAGGTACTCCAGGTAGCGGTCGAGCAGGGCCGAGTCGACCGGCGGACAGTGCAGTCCGCTGCCCGACAGCGCCGCCTCGGTGTTGACCCGCCCCAGCCTCGGGAACGTGTCCTCGAGGTACATCTCCTTGACCGACATATCCGCCGTGCGGCTCCGGTCGACGCACAGGGACACGAACGGGGCTGTCGCGCTGGTCGGATGCTCGCCGACATAGCGAACCAGCTCGCCGACCCACTGCGCGTAGGGCAGCGTCCGCAGCACGAAGCCGGCCGCGCGCATCCGGTCGAGGACGTCGGAGAGCATTGCCCGGCGCGGGTTGGTGAGGTGATGGACGCGGCCCTCGGCCGGCCGGTGGGTGGCGATGTGGACGATGGACTCGGCGAGGTGGTCCACTGGCACGAAGTCCATGGGCAGCTCGATGTCCGGGGCGAGCCCGGTCTCGGCGATCGTCTTGAACAGCGAGCAGATGGCCGTCTCGGTGTTGCACACACCGTGTGTCCGGTCGCCCGTCACCTCGTACGGCCGGTACACCGCCACCGGCAGGCCCTGCGACGCCGCCTGCCGCAGCACGCCCTCGGCGACCCACTTGCTCTCCGCGTAACCGAGGGTGAGTCCGTCCGCGTGGGCCAACGGCAGATCCTCGGCCACTTCGCGGACCCCCGCCGCGCCGAACCCGGCGACGACGGCGACCGTCGAGATGAAGTGCACCGGCACTCGACGTGGCGCCGCGATCCGGACGACCTCCCGGGTGCCGTCCACATTCGCTGCGCGCAACTGCTCGTAGGGATAGAGGAAGTTGACGTGGGCGCCGTTGTGCACCACCAGGTCCAGGGTGCGGGCCAGCTCATCCGCGTGCGCCTGCGACAGGCCGAGCCGGGGCTCGGTCAGGTCACCGGGGAAGCATTCCACCCGGCGCCACGCGGCCGCGTCCGGACGCAGCCCGTAACGGGCGAGCGCCGTGCGCACCCGCTGCTCGGCGCGCACCCGGCCGACCGCCCGCACCGGGCAGTGGACCCGCGCCGACGTGGAGCGCAGCAGCCGGTCGAGGAGGAAGGCGCCGACGAACCCTGAAGCGCCCGTGAGCAACACCTCCCGCGGGGCATGTGGGCTCGGATCCGGGCCATGGGCCGACGGTAGGTCGAAGCCGAGCTCGGTCTCCTTCACGAAGTCGACGACTCCCTCGGCTGTCGCCATGGTGCCGTCGCGCGCTTGATCGACGGCAGCCGCGTAGCCCTCCAGTGTGCGTGCGGTCAGCAGCGCCCTGATCAGGCCGGAGCCCCGGGCGGCGTCGAGGTTCAGGACTGCGAGGGTGCGGGTAACGGCCTCGGAGGCGAGCAGGGAGTCACCGCCGAGGAGGAAGAAGTCGTCTCGCGGCGTGGGGCGGACGCGCAGCACCTGGTGCCACACCTGGGTGAGCACACCGAGCATGCCATCGACCACGGCGTGCTCCGCTGTCTCCACCCCGGACGCGGCGGCCCGCAGCCGGGCACGGTCCACCTTGCCACCGCTGGTCACCGGGAAATGGTCAAGGGGTACCAGCACCGGCACGGCCTGCGGCGGCAGCCACTGCGCGCAGTACGCGCGCAGCTCCGGCAGCGGCAGTGAGCAGCCCGGCCGAGCGGCGGTGACGTACGCGGTCAGCGCCCCGTCCGCCGCCTCGACTACGGCCTCACCGACCGCCGGGTGAGCCCGCAATCGGGCCTCCACCTCGTCGAGTTCGACGCGCGCGCCGCGCAACTTCACCTGACGATCCAGCCGCCCACGAAACTCCAGCAGACCGTCAGCCCACACCGCCCGATCGCCGGTCCGGTACAGCAGCCCGGCCGGTTCCACCGCGGGCAGTCGCACGAACCGTTCGGCGGTCAGCTGCGGGTCGCCGAGGTAGCCGAGGGCCAACCCGTCCCCGCCGACGTAGAGCTCACCCTCTTCGCCGGGCCCGGCGACCGACCCATCGGCCAGCACGACGTGACAGGTGGAGGCGCCGAAAGGACGCCCGAGGGGAACGTGCGTCGCGTCCGCCGGCAGCGGGTGCAACACGTGGGCGGTGGAGACCACCGAATTCTCGGTTGGACCGTAGAAGTTGACCACGGTGGTGCCGGGGCAGGCCGCGAGGACGGCATTCGCCAGCGGCGGATCCATCGCCTCCCCGCCTGCCGAGACGAAACGCAGCCCGGCCAGCGCCTCGGGGCGGGTGCGGGCGACGAGATGGAAGACGCTCGTCGTCAGGTACGCGAACGTCACCTCCCGCGCGCGGAGTAGCTCCGCCAGGGCGGTGGGCGAGAGCAGTTCCTCCCGGTCCGCGATGACCAGGCACGCGCCGGTGAGCAGCGCGGTCCAGATCTCGATCGTCGAGGCATCGGAGGACAGGCCGTAGGCGTGCAGGACCCGGTCGCCCGGCCCGGGCGACGGCAGTCGATGGTCGGACAGTACGAGCCGGACCACGCCCCGATGTGGAACGGCCACCGGCTTGGGGCGACCGGTTGTGCCGGAGGTGAAAACGACGTAGGCGGGGTCAGTGGCGCAGGCAACGCGGACTTGCCTGCGCTGCGGTGCGTGGATCTCCCCGCCCGTCGTGTGGTCGTCGAGCTCGATGCGCACGCGCAGCCCGCGCATGCGATGCGCGCTGCCGGGGAGGACGACGGCGGCCCGCAATCCCGCGTCCTCGGCCATGGCCCGCAATCGGGCCGGTGGGAGGTCCTCGTCGAGCGGTACGTACACGCAGCCGGCCACGAGGATGCCGAGCAGCGCGACCAGTGCCTCCAGCGAGCGGCTCCCGCATACGCCGACCAGATCACCCGGCTCGACGCCCTGGGCGAGCAGCCGTGCCGCCACATCCTCGGCCCGGGCGGCCAGCTGTCCATAGGTCAGGGCGCGCTCGCCGTGCCGGGCAGCGGGCTCGTCCGGTCGCGCGGCGGCCTGCGCCTGGAACAGCTCCGGTATGCCTGCGTCGCGCGGATAGGCGGGCAACGGTATGTCGGCTGAGGTCGGGGATGCGGTACGCGGGCATGACGAACCATTGATGTAGGTCACCAAGTCCTTCTCCGTTCGTACGGCTTCGGTTGCTCGGTGCGTGCGGTGTGCTGTTCAGCCGGTGCGGCCGTCGCGGCCCGGTTCGGCGCCGACTTCCGCGAATTCGGCGGCGAAGGAGGCGAAGTCGGCGGTGCGCCAGCGCTGTGGGCGCATCCGGAAGGCGATGTCTTGCTCGAGCTGGTCCGCGGTCGCCGCCAGATAGGCACGGGCTTCCTCGGGGTCCAGATAGCGCTGGGCCAGCGTCTCGCGCACGGCCGGGTCGATCGGATCCTCGACGGCCGTCACGGGTCCCTCGACACTGACGTACCGGTACGGCGGCTGCTCGTCCTGCACGCAAAGGCTGAACCGACCGGCGGCACACAGCAATTGGGCTTTGATCGTCTCGCGGCCCATCTCGACCACGATCTCACCTCTCGGCTCGTAGCCGTACCAGATCGGTACTACCAGGGGAGCACGGGCGCCACCTCTGGGGTCGGCGACTCCGAGAACGCCGACGCGGGGGGCAGCGAGGAATCGTTCGCGCTCGTCGTGGGTCATGGCAGGCAGCATTTGTCGGGGGCTCCTGTGGTGTCGTTTTCCGGGCATCATCTGGGTACAAGCACCGAGAACGCCGAATACCTGAATCCGCAAACAAATGAACGGCGCACACCGGGTGCACTCACACCGATATAGATCCCACGACCGGTGGCGGCGCCAACGGTCATCAATTCATCAACGACTCATCGAACCGGTCAGGATGGTGACATTACTGGAAACCGGTTCCATCATGCCATACAAACGAATCACCATTTGCTTGCAAAGCGGCGGCGCGCCCGAACGCCTGCTCGTCCAACCAAACCTCCCCGGCGCCGCGATCAGTCATCGCCTCGGCTTCACCGAGCTAGCCAACATATCGTCCGTCGAAGCAACTCTGACGTAAACACGAGCATCGTTCGACGGAACGTCACTGTGCCGTCGCCGACGGTGACAAATCCTTGCGTTGATCTGGCGATTTCGGTGGTGCGATGCGGGTCATCGACGATCGCGAATGCGAATTGTAGTCGAACTTCGGCGGCGATTACTTTGTGCTTGTTCGCCCCCGAGGAGGCTCCATTGTTCATTCCCCAGTCCCAGCGATCCCGGCGCCCCGGCCTGATTCGCGTGCTTGTTGCCGGACTCGCAGCCGCGTTGTCGATCAGCATGTCAGGCCAGGCCGCCGCGCAGACACCGGCCCAGTTCGTCGCCGAGAACGAATCCAGCCACAGCAAGCAGATGGAATGGTGGTATGTCACCGGGCATTTGAAGGGCCGGATTCGAGCGGGAATGTCCGGGAGTACGGCAGCCAGAGCGGCACGTTGTGGAGATAATTGACGTCATAGCCGAGGGCATGGGGTCGGCGGTGGGGTGAACTCGCCGACAATCGCGTCCCGGAGCCGTCGGAGCGGCGTAGACCGTCTGTGTGCCGGCGTTCCGTGTCTCGGCCTGCTGATTGGTCATTGCTTCTCCTGCTCCTGGTGGGAAAATTTCTCGTAGTACGTCGTGTGTCCGTCGGGGTCGATGAGAATGTGGAGCACCTCGCGTACCACCGCGAGGTTGGGGCTGGTTCGCTGCAGGCCTCGAACGCCATCTCCTCGATCGTCGCTGAAGCCCAACACGTTCGCCCGGGCGGGATCGTCGGTGGCGGTGTAGCCACCGGTGCCGTCGGAGATCGAGTAATGCATCCGCATCGAGGTGTACACGTACTCTCGCCCGTCGGGAAGCCTCAGCATGTTCGGGGTCAGAGTGATCCCGGGCTTGCCGTTTCGCTTGCCGGGAAAGGAGACCAGGTGTCCTGTCCGGAGCTGTGCCAGTGTCTCTCGCACGAGGACCGGTTTCGCTGCGATGTCGATTTTGGACGCCGCCTGTGCCAGCTCGCCGCGCCAGGGAGCGGTGAGTCTGCCGGATCCGTGCTGGGGATGCGGAGAGGTAAAGAGCGTGCGGTGTAGGTCGAGCACGCCGCCGGAGAACGGCATGGCCTGTCGCGCCGTGCCGAAGCGCGACTCGATGACGCCCTGCTCGTACACGTCGACCGACCAGCCCGCATGCCGGCACGCCGACAGCAGGTCGAGGAACTCCCAGAAGCCCCAGAACAGCAGCCCTCCGGCGGAGAAGAGCGGGACGTAGATCCACCAGGGAGGCGGGCCACTGCCCGGTTCGGCGACACGGAAGACATACAGCACAACGACGCCCGCCATCACGAGTGATAGTGCGACGAGGAGTGCCCAGCGCACGGTCCGCTTCCGCACCGCGCTGACGGAGTTTTCGGCGTGCAGGATCAACTGCCCATACATGGCGGAGTAGTCGTCTCGCCGGTTCTGCTGTGCTGCATCGCTGCTCATGATCTCGCCCGTCCCTTCGAGTATCGCTCGTTTGTCGTCAAGTTCGAGGTAGGCGTGAAGACGGTGTGGTTCGCGGCCTCCTCGACCGGTTCCTCGTGCTAATCGGCCAGGCGCTCTCGAACACGACCGCCTGACTGGAATGGGCTGACCGCGCAGTATTCCTGGAAACCGCCGATGCCATGATGGGCATGCTGGCCGACCAGATCGGCGCGCTGGCCGGACGTGGCGGACAAGACTTCGGCAGGTCGAACTGACCAGCCCGTTTCAGCGAGGAAAGATCACGAACCTCTATTGGGCCTGGTCCGCGTGCAGGAGCACCGGAACGGTGGCGTGCCCATTGGAGATGAAACTGGGAACCGGCGCCAGCGCGGCCGGGCTCGCGGCCAGGCGCATCTGCGGGAATCGGTCGAACAGAGCGGGCAACGCGACGGCGGCCTCCAGCCTGGCCAGCGGTGCTCCGAGGCAATGGTGTGCCCCGTGGCCGAAGGCGAGGTGCTGCTCGCGGGTGGCACGGGTGGGGTCGAACTCGGCGGTTGTGGCGCCGTGCACCTTCGGGTCACGACTGGCGCCCGCGTAGGAGGCCAAGATGGCCTCGCCCTTACTGATCCGGTACCCGCCCGCTATGTCGATGTCCTCGACGGCATACCGCAGGGGCAGGTGCGCCACCGGCGCCTGGAAGCGCAGTGACTCTTCCACCACGTCCGACCACGACACCCGGCCCGCAGCCACTGCGGACCGCTGCTGGGGATGGGTGAGCATGGCGACAATCGCCTGGTCGAGCAGATTGACCGTCGTCTCGTGGCCGGCGTTGATGACCAGCATCAACGTGTCGACGAGCTCCTTCTCGCTCAGCTGGGTATCGTCGGCCTCGTCGCGCGTGGCGATCAGCACGCTGGTGACGTCATCACCCGGGTGCTTCCGACGGTAGGCGACGAGTTCGCTGACCAATCGGTACATTTCGAGGTAATTGGCCTGTGCCTGCTCGGCAGTGAACGAGCCGTCGAAAAAGCCGTCGACGCATTTGTGCATAGCCGGCCCCAGCTCATCGGGCACACCAACCAGCTCGGTGATGACCCGGATCGGGACCGGGTAGGCGAAGCGCTCGCGCAGATCGACCGGCTCGCCGACAGGTACGGCAGCCAGCTCATCGAGCAGGCCCTCGGTGATCTCAGCAATCCGCGGACGCAGCGCGGTAGTGCGGCGATGAGTGAAGGCCGGGGAGACCAGCCTGCGCAGCCTGCGGTGATCGGAACCGTAGGCGGTGAACATGCTGTCGACGGCCACCCAAGGCAGCAATGGCCACGCCTCGGTGATCTCGCCGTTCATGAACGACGCCCAGTGCTGCCTGGGGTCCTTCGACACCCGAGGATCGGCGAGCAGGCTCCGGAGCACAGCCTGATCGGTGACCGACCAGGCGGGCACGGCGCCCGGCAGCTCGACCAGCGCCACCGGGCCCCGCTGCTGAATGCGGGCCGACTCACCTTGGATGTCGGCCCCGGTCGAATCCAGCACGATCGGTTCCATGACAATCTCCTCCATACCAAGGGCCACAGCGCCGTAATCGACGGTGCTGCAGCCAGTTTCGCCACATTAGTAGGCAACTTACCCCGCGGTAGGGCCGCCTAGGGGACGAACAGGGGCGCGCACGGCGCGGATCCGCGGGAAATTGTCCGGATCATCGAGGATTCGCAGTGCGGTTCGATACCCGAGTACCAGGTTGGCCGAACGTCAACGGGGCTGCCGCATGTCGAAACCACTTCGGGGGCGACAGCGGTAAGCAAGCGGAAAATCGGCTCCTCAGCTGACCCGCGTCGGCAGCACGGTCCTGGACCGCGACGCGCGGCCGACCACTTCATCGCGCTGACCTTCGGAGTCGCGATCAGCCGATTCGGGTCCGCCAATGCCGTGCAGGACCCTCGAATCCGGCCACTCATCGTCGAAGGCGTGCGTGCGTTTCTCCGGGCATACCGGACGGGGTGATCCCGCCGGACTCGGGCAATCGACGAAGTTATCCTCGGTAGAGGCGATCGCAACAGCGCACCGTCAGGAGTCCGTCACCGAATCGAGCCGACATGGCCGACATGGCCGACATGGCCGACATCCTGGCAAGGGCGGACGAGGCGATCGAGGCGGTCGAGGCGGTCGAGGCGGTCGAGGCGGTCGAGGCGGTCGACCTGAATTACATTGCCGCCGTGCTGTTCTGGATGCGATCTTCTATGTTGTGCGCGGCGGCATCACATGGAAACCGATGCCGTCAGAGTTCCCCCCAGCCAAGACCGTCTACGACATTTACCAGCGATGGGTCGCCACAGGCGCATCGCAGCGCATCCATGACGCACTGCGCGACCGGTCGCGGGCGCGAGGCGGACGCAAGCCGACTCCGACAGCGGCGATCATCGACTCCCAATCAGTCCAGGGCTCCGACACTGTGCCGCGCGGTAGCCGGGCTATGACGGCGGCAAGAAGACCAACGGACGCAAACGTCACATCGCCGTGGACACCAACGGCCTGCTGCTGCCGTAGTCGTCACCGTCGCCTCGATCCAGGACCGCGACGGCGTGATCCGGATGCTGGTCGCGATGCGGGCGAAGTTCTCCACGATCACCCTCGTCGGCCGACGGTGGTTACACCGGGCGACTGGCGGATTGGTCGAAAACCATCCTGGCACTGACGATCCACATCGCCAAACGCACCGACGATCTTGCCGGATTCAAGGTATTGCCCTGTCGTTGGGTGGTCGAGCGCACATTCGGCTGGATCACCAACCACCGCCGCTGCATCCGTGACTACGAGACCCGACCCGATCATCATGAAGCGATCGTCTATATCGCCATGATCGCCGTCATGTCACGCCGCCTCGCCCGTACCTGACCGAGTTCTCAGATGCGCTCTGAGGCGACTGCGCCAGGCAGCTCGTCTATCTGTGTCGGTGGCTTGTGTCACACTCGTCGATGATGAGCCGCCACACGACTTTTCGGTACTGCCTCGACCCCACGGTCGAGCAGTCCGTCACGCTCGCCCGGCATGCCGGAGCGGCCCGGTTCGCGTTCAACCAAAGCCTCGACTTCGTGAGAACCGCTCTCGCCCAACGTAGAACCCGCCCAGAATGTCCGGTCCCGTGGACCCGGTTCGATCTGATCAACACGTTCAACACCTGGAAGAAGACCGAAGCCGCAGGAAGGGTCATCGCTGTCGGCGCGGACGGGGTCGCCGAGATCCAGGTGACCGGGCTGGCGTGGCGCGCCGAGGTATGTCAGCAAGTCTTCGAGGAAGCCGCCGTCGACTGCGGTCGCGCGCTGGCCGCGTTCTCGGACTCCAGAACCGGCAAACGCGCAGGCAAGAGGGTTGGGTTCCCTCGTTTCAAGAAGAGGGATAAAACCGTCCCGGCGTTTCGGATCCGCAACAAACACACCAAAGTAGGGCGGGCAGCGATCCGGATCGGTGACCAGGCAAGAGCCCGGTCGGTGGCGTTGCCCGGGATCGGTGCAGTCCGGGTGCGCGAGGACACCCGCCGGTTGCGGCGGATGCTCACCAAAGGCCGGGCGAAGATCCTCCACGCCACCGTCTCCTATCGGGCGCAACGCTGGTGGATCAACCTGACCACCGAAGCATCCGAGCTACACACAGCCCACCATCACCGGCCCCGCGAACACAGCGATGACGGTGGCTGGGTCGGGATCGACCGCGGGCTGAACGCGTTTGTTGTCGCCGCGAATGCCGACGGTAGCGAGGTTGCCCGTATCGACACCGCTCCCAAACCACTGGCCGCCGGACTGGATCGGCAACGACACCTGGCGAAGTCGATAGCTCGGAAACAGAAGGGATCCCACAACCATCGGAAGGCGGTCGCCCGGTTGGGCCGCCACCATCACAGGGTCGCCAATATTCGTCGTCATTTCGCTCATCAGGTCGCCAACCGGCTGGTCAAGACCCACGACCGGCTCATTGTCGAAGACTTGAACGTGGCGGGGATGCTCGGCAACCGTTGCTTGGCGCGCGCGATCAGCGATGTCGGATGGGCCGACTTCGCCCGGCTGTTGGTCTACAAACAGACGTGGCGTGGTGGCACGGTCACCGTCGCGGATCGTTGGTATCCGTCGAGTAAACGGTGCTCGGCCTGCGGCACACTCAACCTGACGCTGTCATTGGGGGATCGAGTGTTCGTCTGCGGGTGTGGGTTTCGTGCTGACCGTGACCATAACGCGGCGATCAATCTCGCGCTGTGGCCGACGGTGCGAAAGGACTTTTCACGATCCCCGGACCCCCGAGCAGGAGGCCGGGTTACCAATGTCCGCCGACGGGAAGGCGCTGACCGACACCTTATGGGTGTCGGTGAAACCGTCCCGGTTGACGCGGGAACCGAGGTTCACGCCACTTGCGTGGCGTGAACCGACGACGCCCGAGAAGGGCGGTGTCTGAAAACCATCTAGATTTCCAGACACGCTGTAAGGGAAGGTCAGGAACCGGGGGACCCAGCGCGCACACGGTCGTCGGTGTGACGATCGAGCCGGAATGGGTGACGGTCCGGGGTCGCCGATAACGGGACCGGTGTTCCATCGGACGAACTCGACAAACTCACCGCCGGTTCTTCCGCGGGACAACCGCGTCCTCCGGCGGAACGGGCCTGGGACTGTCGATCGCGCAGGCGCTGGCCAAGGCGCGGGGCGGGACTCTGACGGTCGAGGCGGTGCGGCCGCACGGCCTCGCCGTGGCGGTCCGTGTGCCGGTGGTGGCGCGATGAAGGGCGGTTCGCCGATGTCACGTCGCCGGATGCTGGCCCTGGCCGCGCTCGCATCGGCGGGCATGTTCGGTTGCAGCACAAGCGATTCGGTGACGGTGCGCCTGGCCTCGGGCGAGGACGGCGGCTTCTACTACGCCTTCGCTCGACTCCTGGCCACCGCGGCCGCGAACGAAACCGGCACCCTGCGCATCGAACCGGTGGAAACCGCTGGATCGCAACAGAATCTGCGGATGGTCGCCGACGGCGATGTCGGCATGGCACTCGCGCTGGCGGATTCGGCGAGCGACTTCGGGGGTCGAGTGGTTGCGCTCGGCCGCGTGTACGAGAACTACCTGCAGCTGGCGGTCCGCGCCGAGAGCCCGATCGACGAGGTCGCCGACTTGCGTGGCCGCCGAGTCAATCTCGGTGCCGCGGGCTCGGGCGCCGCGGTCACCGGTCGGCGGCTGCTGGCGACGGCCGGTCTCGATCCCGCCGCCGATGTAGTGGTCGAGCATCGCCCCCTCAGGGACGCCGCACAGGCACTGACGGACGGCACCATCGACGCGTTGCTGTGGGCTGGTGGCGTGCCGACCGCCGCCCTCACCGTGCCCGACCCGATGCGGCTGATCGACCTCGGCGCCCTCGCCACACCGATGCGAGAACAGTACGGGCCCGTCTACGACCGAGTCGCCATTCCCGCCGACGCCTATCCTGCGGGCCCGGCGATCCACACCATCGGCGTCGCCAACCTGCTACTGGCCGCGGCGACCCTGCCCGACGAGACCGCGGCCGCCATCGTCGACCTGCTGGTCCGGCACGCCGACAGCCTCGTCCCCGCCGAGGCCGCAGGCACCCAGTTCCTCGACGGCCGATTCCTGATCGGCACCGGAACCGTCCCGCTGCACCCGGGCGCCGTCGAGGTCTACCGTCGCTGGCACGGTTGAACCGAGCCTTCGTGGCGGTCAGAGCACCGGCGATCTGCGCGACGCCCAGCAACGGCACTATGCGGTCGGGCAGGCCGCGTGGGCCACCGGCCGCCGACGGCGCTCATGGGCCCGCTCCGTTCGGCGGCTACGCCGAGGACGGCTCGAGGCGGAAGAACCGACTCCGGCGAAGGCTGCCGTCACGGCGGACGACAGTGTCCTGGCGCACGCCGAGATCGACGGCGCCCAGCTTGCGGATCGCGGCGGCCGACCGGAAGTTGCGTTCATCGGTACGCAGCGAAATCCACTGTGCCCCTATCTCGAACACCTCCCGGACCAGTATGGACTTCACCCGCGCGTTGATGCCGGTGCCCCAGACCGACGGAGCGAACAGGGTCGCACCGATCTCGACCCCGTCGGGCGTGGCCGACTCGAAGAAGATCGAGGTCGTTCCAACGATCGTGGATTCTCGAAACACTGTGAAGGCCAGACGTTGCGCGGCACCGAGTCCTGGCGCCATGGTGGCATCGAGTTCACTGGCATCGCGCGGGATCAGCCGCGGGATGTGCTCCCACACCCGCGCGTCGCCGATCGCGGCGAATAGTCCTGTTGCGTCGGCGGATTCGTAGCTGCGCAAAGACACCTCGCCGTCGACGAGTCGCTCGGCGGGAATGGCTAGTGGCCAGCTCACCATCAGCGTTGCCGGACAGCATCGTAGGCCAGTGGCAACGCTTCGCCGGAATTGAGCGCCAGCAGCGCTTGATGCAGGTTTGTGCGCTCATCCGGGTCGAGGCCGTCGAGTAGGTCGTCGTTCAGCGTGCGGACCAGCTCGTCGGCCTGCTCGACTGTGCGCATCCCCTGCTCGGTGATCTCGACGAGAAACCGCCGACGGTCGCGGTGATCGCGAATCCTGGCGGCAAGACCCGCTGCCTCCAGGTGGTCGATCGCGGCAACCATCGTGGTCGAGTCGATCCGCAACCGCGTTCCGAGTTCGAGCTGAGAACTGGCCTTGTCGCCTGCCAGCACCTTCAAGATCATGAAGTGCCTCGTCCGCAGACCCAGGGTGGCGAGGCGATCCTCGCTCACGCGGAACGTCACCTGCCCGAGCTTTATCAGCAGGCAGGTGATGTGGTCGGCGACCATATCCGGGGTCAACGGTTCGGTCACTGGTGGAAACCTCGATTTCTGGACTGGACAGCAGACCGATAGTAGTCGGCACCACACCCTCCATCGACAACCGCAGTCACCGATCATCACGACAAGAAATAGTTCGTACTACTGATAGTCTGCCCGACATGGAGTCAGAATTCATCCAGAAGATCGACCTGACCGACAAGGTCGTCGTCGTCGCGGGCGGTACCAGCGGCATCAATCTCGGTGTGGCCGAGGACTTCGCGCGGGCAGGTGCTCGGGTCGCGGTTCTCAGTCGCTCCGCCGACAAGGTCGACGCGGCCGTCGAACGGCTACGCGCGCTCGGTGCCCAAGCGCTCGGCGGTAGCGCCGACGTGCGCGACTACAGCGCGACCGAGGCGGTCCTGGAATCGGTGCATCAGGAGTTCGGCGACTTCGATGTGATGATCTCCGGTGCGGCGGGCAACTTCCCCGCCGCCGCGCTCGGCATGTCCGCCAACGGGTTCAAATCGGTGGTCGACATCGATCTGCTCGGCACGTTCAACGTCCTGCGCGCGAGTTACCAGTTCCTCCGCAAGCCGGGCGCCTCGGTCATCAATATCTCGGCGCCGCAGTCGGAGTTGCCGACCATCACCCAGGCGCACGTCTGTGCCGCCAAGGCAGGCGTCGACATGCTCACCAAGGTCCTGGCGATGGAATGGGGTCCGCACGGGGTTCGCGTCAACGGCGTGATTCCGGGCCCGATCGATGGCACCGAGGGAATGGCCCGGCTGGCGCCGACCGAGCAGGATCGCGCCCTGGTCACCGGCAGCGTGCCGCTGCGCCGCTACGGCACTCCCCGTGACGTCGCCAATGTCTGCCGATTCCTCGCGTCTCCGCTCGCGGACTTCGTCTCCGGAGTTGTACTGCCGGCGGATGGCGGGTGGGTGCTCGGTGGCGCATCGCACGCGATGGGTGTGATCGGGCAGCCGCTGCTCGATGCCGCACATCAGGATTCCTGACCACACGATCGCTAGGGCCAGTAGCCCTGGTAGGGGTCTCGGCGGCGTTCCACCGGAAGGTGGCTCGCCGCCGAGACCGCCCGCTCAGGCCTCCTTGACCAGTTCCGGCGTCTCCTCGGCCATCACTGCTTCACCGCGCGCGACCATGCCCGCTTCGTCGGAGAGCTTCAGGTGCGGGATGAACAACGCGAGCCCGAACGCCAGCACCGCACCGGGAATCAGGTACCAGAATCCGGGGACCAGCGCGTCGACGTAGGCGCCGACGATCGCGTCGTGCAGCTTGTCCGGCAGGTTCTTGACCACCGAGGGGATCAGCGCGCTCGGGTCGATTTTCGCCGCCATCGCTTCCTGCCAGTTGGCCTGGAACGCGCCGGTGAGATTCTCGGTCAGCCTGCTGGTGAAGATGGAACCGAAGATCGCGATGCCCAGCGCGCCACCCATTTCACGGAAGTAGTTGTTCGCGCTGGTCGCCGTGCCGATCTGGTCGGGCGCCACCGCGTTCTGCACCACGAGCACGATGATCTGCATGATCAGGCCGAGGCCCGCGCCCATGACGAACAGCATGGCCGAGACCAGCCACATCGAGGTGTTGGCGTCCAGGCGGGTCAGCCACAGCATGTCGATGCCGATGAGTGCGGCGCCGATCGGCGGATACACCCGGTAGCGACCGGTTTTGGTGACCATGTTCATCGAGGTGATCAGCGTGAGCATCATGCCGACCATCATCGGGATCAGCAGCAGGCCCGACACCGAGGCCGAGGTTCCGCTGGCCATCTGCAGATAGGTCGGGATGAAGCCGATCGCCGCGAACATCACCAGGCCGACGAGGAATCCGATCAGCGAGGTGAGCACGAAGGTGCGATTGCGGAACAGCCACAGCGGCAGCATCGGTTCCGCGGCCCGCGACTCGACGAACACGAAGGCCGCGACGACCACGACGAACGCGGCGATCATCGACACCATCACCGTCGAGCCCCACTCGTACTGCTTGCCGCCCCAGTCGGTGATCAGGATCAGCAACGTGGTCGCGCTCGACATCAGCACGATGCCGAGGTAGTCGGGCCGGAACTTGGGCCGGTGGCTGGGGATGTCCAGGTAGCGGAAGGCGATGAACAGCGCGGCGATACCGATCGGCACATTGATCCAGAAGCACCAGCGCCAGTCGAGATGGTCGGCGAACAGACCGCCGAGCAGCGGTCCGGCGACCGAGGTGATACCGAAGACGGCACCCATCGGCGCCATGTACTTGCCGCGGTCCTTGGCGGGCACCACGTCGGCGATGATGGCCTGCGCCAGGATCATCAGACCACCGCCACCCACACCCTGCAGGCCGCGGAAGGCGATGAACTCCCAGAACCCGGTCGACGCGGCGGCGCCGATGGATGCGGCGGTGAACACGGTGATCGCGAACAGGAACAGCCAGCGCCTGCCGAACATGTCGCCGAGTTTTCCGTAGATCGGCATCACGATGGTGGTGGCGAGCAGATACGAGGTGGCGGTCCAGGCCATGTGCGAGACCCCGCCGAGTTCGCCGACGATGGTCGGCATCGCGGTGCCGACGATCATCTGATCGAGGCTGGCCAGGAACATGCCCGCGATCAGCGCGGAGAAGATCAGCCAGATCCGCTTCTGCGTCAGGACGATCGGGGTGGGCGGCGAGTCAGCCGTCGTGGTCATCGGAGCGTCTCCCTTGTATCGTCGTCCAGCTGATCGAACAGCCGGGCGGCCATGGCGCAGTGCTCGTGCAGCGCTGCTGCCAGCGACCCGTTCGGGTCGGCGGCCAGCGACATTGCTGCCCGCGTCGTGATGGTCGTCATGATTCCCGCGGTGAGCGAGGCGAATTCGGGGGTGACATCGGCACCGAGCCGGGCCGAGAGGAGCTCGGCGGTGGCGGCCTCCATCCGAACACCGGAGGCGATGAACGCGGCAAGCACCCTCGGCTCGGCCATGATGATCTTGGTGACCAGCGCGATACCCTCGCGCACTTCGCTTTCCGGCTGGTAGCCGGCGGCGTGCAGCCAGGTGAGGTCCTCGATGAGTACACCGGTCGGACCGCCTGCGACGAACTGCTGTCTGGCCTCGGGCGTGCCGATCTCACCGATCGGACCGACTATCGCGTCGAGTTTGGTGTCGTAGTAGTTGAAGAAGGTGCGCGACGAGACGCCGACCGCTTTGGCGATGTCGTCGACATTCGTCGCGTCGAGCCCCCGCTCGACCGCCAGCCGCCGTGCGGCGAGGCAGAGATCGAGCAGGGTCCGTTGCTTTTTCTGTTCGCGCAGACCGAGCGTGGCCTGCTTGACCGGTTCCTGAGTCACACCCGATAAATTAGCACAAACTGCAATATTTCAGAACCTGCAAATAGTCGGTGGGTGCCGCTCCTGGCCGCCGAGCACGACGGGTCAGCTCGCACGCAGGACGGGGGCGTCGTCCGTTCGCTGGGTGAGTAGTCGGCGCAGCGCGACCGGCGTGTGGCCGAGGTGCTCGCGCACGGTCCGGGTCAGGTGGGGCTGGTCGGCGAAACCGAGGTCGGCGGCGAGATCGGCGAGGCCGGTTTCGCCGTCGGTGAGCCGATCGATGGCGTAGCCGACGCGTACCCGGTTGCGGTAGTGGGTCAGCGAGACGCCCATGTGTTGCGAGAACACCCGGCTCAGCCGGTACGGCGAGACCCTCAGCAGTCCGGCCAGCGACCGCAACCCGGCGGCTTCCGTCGCACCGGCGAGGATCGCTTGGCGCGCCGCGGTGACCATCGCCTGGTCGGCCGGACGGGGACGCGGGGTCGAGCGGCCGGTGGCCACAGCGACGAGCCGGAGCAGTTCCTCGGTCAGCGCGTAGTCGATATCGCCGACGGCGGCGGCCCCGAGCAGCCGGTGGTGGGCCAGCTCGACGCGCGCGTCGATGTATACCGATCGCGCGGCCGCCGGCCCTTCCCAGAACTCGGGCCCGATGCTCACCGAGGTGCACACGTCGCCACCGGCGGGATGCGCGAACCGTTCTTCCTCTCCGGGTGCGCCCAGGTAGCCGAGGGTGGGGTCCAAGTCGGCGTCGATCCCGTCGGCTCGACGCCGGAACCTGCCGCGCCGCACGAGAACAAGGCGGTGATCACCGCACGCCTCCGGCGCCGACCATCGGGTGTGGTCGGCGTGGCAGGTCACGGTGGTCACGGTGAAGTCCGGCCGGGCGGCAAGGGGAACGGCGCACAGCATGGGCTGACCGTACGCCGGGGCTATGACACCTCGACCCCGCAAGGATCTTCAAGACCGGGGGCTGGTCCGGACTGAATGCTGAGTGGGCAGCAACGCACACCGGACATCGACCGCCCCGCAGAACTCACGGTCTTCGCCGAGGACCCACCTGTTCTGTATCACCGCAGCCTGACCAGGAGTACACCATGGCATCTGTTCACAAAGAATTTCTCGTCGACGCGACACCGGACCAGGTCTGGGATGTCTTGCGCGACTTCGGCGCTGTACACGAGCGCCTCGCTCCCGGCTTCGTCACCGATACCCGACTCGACGCCGACACGCGCACAGTCACCTTCTCCGACGGCACCATCGTCGCCGAGCGGCTCGTCGACCTCGACCCCGTGAGCAGGCGTGTCGCCTACACGGTGGTCGGGGGAAGTCTGCACCCCTCCCATCACCATGCGTGGATGCAGGCCCTCCCGGAGGCCGAGGACAAGACACGGTTCATCTGGCACACCGACGTTCTTCCCGAACCGCTCGCCGCGTCGATCGCCGAGTCCGTCGAACACGGAGCCACGGTCATCCGCGCGGCGCTGGAAGCGGCGGCAACGCGGCCGCCTCGGGTGGGCGAACCCGTGCACGAGATCGCTTGACCCGAAGGGCGGCGCGGAACAATCGCGCCGCCCTTCGCCGACTACCGCTCGACGCGGGCAGCGGCAACGGTCGCGCAACCATCATGTTCGCCGACCGAACCGGAGTCGATGCGTGTCCGGTCGGCCAGGGCGACCACGCCCGCCGCAGCCGTGGCCGCCGCGGCGGCAGCGGCCAGACCCGACCAGCCGAACCAGCCGACCGCGGCGGCCCCGAACGCCGTGCCGAGACTGCCCCCGACGAAATAGACCGACATATACGCGCTGTTGAAGCGGGCCGGTGCCGAGGAATCGATGGCCAGTACCGTGCTCTGATTGGCGACTTGCGCCGCGAACAGGCCGGCATCGAAGAGACCGAGACACATCAGCGTCACCACGGTGTTCGAGAGCGCGACCGCCAGAACAACTGCCGAGGCGAAGGCGACCGCGAGCCCGACCAGGATCACCTTCCTCGGACCGACTCGATCGGTCCAGCTGCCGGCGATCCGCGTCGCGACGACACCGGCCAGCCCGGCTCCGGCGTAGAGACCGATCCGTTCGGGCGAATACGAGTATGGAGGCTGCGACAACGCCACCGCGAGACCCGCCCAGACCGCACAGAACGCGAAGAACCACAGCGCACCCCGCGCCGCCGCCCAACGCAGTGCCGCGAAGCGCGCGAAGAGCCCGGGTATCCCCCGCACCGTATCCAGATATCCGGCACGCGTGCGACCGCGGATCGCAGGCAGGATGGAAAACGCGATCGCCGCCACCGCCACACAGGGCACCGCGAACACCACAAGCGTCGCGCGCCAGCCGATCACCTCGGTGAGCCAACCGCCGACGATGCGACCCGCGAGGATTCCGGCCGAGATACCCGCGGTGACGATCCCCAACACGGTGGCCTGGCGGCGCGGCCCCGCGAAACGCCCTGCCACCGAACTCAATTGAGCGCCGACGGCCGATCCCGCCCCGACCACGCCGACGGCGGCTCCCAGCACCCACACCGAACCCGCCATCGCCCCGGCCGCCGAAGCGACCGCCAGTGCCGCGAAGTGCGCCGCCACCACGGTCCGCGGCGCGAACCGGTCCACCAGCGGCACCAGCAACACCAGCCCCACCAGATAGCCGATCGGCCCGAATGCCAACGCGGTGCCGACCACCGCCGCCGAGGTGTCCAGCGATCCGGCGACCTCGGCGACGGCCGGATGCAGCAGGTAGACACTGGCGGTCGCGAGCGCGGCCGCCAGCGCCATGAACCACACGATCGGCGCCCGCAACACCGCGCTCGAAATCTCCGGAACCCGTTTGTTTTCCATGGCACCGACGTTAAGAATCCCGCGACCACGGATCCGGCGGAAAACAGACGACACCGTCTCCCCCGTCGTCCCGGAGCAGTCAGAGTTCGACATCGCGACAGTCGCAGCTCAGGAAACTGGCCCCGGCGGCGCCGGTCGGTCAGGTCAGCCCGGTGCGCGGTGAGCCGCATCAGGCGCGTCATCACTGGGCGCGATGGCCGCGCCGACTCGGTCCGCCAGCGCGCGGAGGTGGTCGATGAGTTCGGGTGGCTCGTTTACCCGGAAGCCGAAGCCGAAAAGCCCCGTGTAGACGGCTATTTCGTCGAGCGAGTTCGATCCGGTGTGCAGCAGACAATGTCCTTCGTCGATCGCTTCGATGACCCCGACAGTCGGCGGGATGCGATCGGCCGCCACGGCCGCCGATACCTCGAGCGTGATGCGGGCCTGATAGCGGTAGGCGGCGGTGCTGACACCGCGGGACACCCAGCCGGCCAGGTCGACCTCGGGCGCCTCGCGCGGGGTGAAGCGTGGCCCGTTGGGGATGCGCGGCTGGAGGCGGTCCACGCGGTAGGTGCGCCAATCCTGCTTCTCTATGTCCCAGCCGACCAGATACCAGCGCCGTCCTGTGTGCACGAGTCGATGAGGTTGCGCTGCTCGCCGGATCTCGGTGCCGTCGTGGGTGCGGTAGTCGAAACGGAGCTGTTCGTGGTCACGGATCGCGGCGGCGATCGCGGTCAGCACGTCCGGGGCCACCGTCGCGGCTCCGGCGGGCATGGTGACGGTCGCGGCCTGCAAGGCCGAGACGCGATGTCGCAGTCGGGACGGCAGGATCTGCTCCAGTTTCGCCAGCGCCCGCAGCGAACTCTCCTCGATCCCGGTGACCGATCCGCCCGCGGCCGTGCGCAGCCCGAGCACGACGGCGACCGCCTCGTCATCGCTCAACAACAGCGGTGGCAGCTTGGCGCCCGCGCCCAGCCGGTATCCGGCCGTGCCGGCGATCGCGTGCACCGGGTAGCCGAGAGTGCGCAGCTTGTCGATGTCGCGGCGGACCGTGCGAGCGTCGACCGCGAGGCGCTCGGCCAGGTCGGGGCCGGTCCACACCCGGGGTGTCTGCAGCAGTGACAGGAGTTCGAGGAGGCGAGCCGAAGTTTCCAACACACTTCGCATTCTCCACTACAGCTAGGGCAGGAACTGTCCTAGCCGCCTCATAGTGTGGTTCTCATGAGCGAAGCAATCACTCCCTTCCGCATCGACGTCCCGCAGTCCCAGCTCGACGACCTGCATCGGCGCCTGGACGCCACCCGCTGGACCGACGGCGTCGCCGGAGTCGGCTGGGCGCAAGGTATCCCGCTCGACTACACCCAGGAGTTGGTGCGGTACTGGCGCACCGGCTACGACTGGCGGGCGCAGGAGGCGCGACTGAACGCGTTCCCGCAGTTCCGCACCGAGATCGACGGCCACGATGTGCATTTCATCCACGTCCGGTCGGCCGAACCCGGTGCCATGCCGCTGATCCTCACCCACGGGTGGCCCGGATCGATCGTGGAGTTCCTCGAGGTGATCGGACCGCTGACAGATCCGGTCGCGCACGGCGGCCGGGCCGAGGACGCGTTCGACGTCGTCGTGCCGACGATTCCCGGATTCGGGTTCTCCGGCCCCGCGGTCGGCTGGTCGACGAGCCGGGCCGCGCGGGCCTGGGCCGAACTGATGCACCGGCTCGGCTATGAGCGCTACGTCGCACACGGCGAAGACACCGGCGCGGCCATCTCGCGAGAACTGGCGGTGATCGACCCCGACCATGTCGTGGCGTTGCACCTGACGATGATCGCCTCCGCCACCGTCACTGCCGAAACGGCCGACCTCGACAATCCCGCCGAGAAGCGGGCACTGCAGCTGGCACAACGGGCCCAGTACGAACTCGGCGCGTACGCGCTGTTGCAAGCCACCCGCCCGCAGACGCTGTCGTACGCGCTCGCCGATTCCCCGGTGGGCCAATTGGCGTGGATCGTCGAACGTTTCAAGGACTGGACCGACTCGACCGACGTGCCGGAGGACGCCGTCGACCGTGACGCGATGCTGACCAACGTCATGGTCTATTGGCTCAACGCCACCGCCGGTTCGTCGGCCCGCTACTACTACGAGGGCGCCGCCACCTGGGGCCGACCCGAACCGGAGACCGATGTGCCGGTCGCGGTAGCGGTCATGCCACAGGATCTCGGCATTCCTGTCCGCCGGATCGCCGAACGCAACCACAACATCGTGCGCTGGACCGAGTTCGATCGAGGCGGCCACTTCGCGGCCATGGAAGAACCCGACCTCATCGTCGACGACTTGCGTGCCACGTTCCGCGACTACCGGCGATAGGCCGACGCGCCGTGGCGGGGTGATCGTCTTATAGGTTCTGTCCATGAGTCGCACCACGGCCGTCTTCGACAGCATCCACATCGCTGCCGACCCGGTGTCTGTTTATCAGCAGGTCAGCGATCCGACCCTGATGGGTCGGTGGAGTCCGGAGAACCGCGGCGCGAAGGTCACCCAGCCGCGCGAGTCCACTTACGTGGGAATGGAATTCGAAGGGTTCAACAAGCGGGGCTTCGCTCGCTGGGTGACCCGCTGCGTGGTGATCGCGGCCGAGCCCGGGACGCGGTTCGCGTTCCGCGTCGAGGCGATCGGCGTGCGCCAACCATGGATCCGCGCCGGTATCGCGACCTGGGAGTACCGCTTCGAGCCGGACAACGGTGGCACCCTGGTCACCGAGACCTGGCACGATGATCGCAAGTCCTGGCCGAACGCGGTGGTTCAGGTCTTCGACCGGATCGCTACCGGCGGCGACACCTTCGTGGAATTCCAGCGCAAGAACATCCACCGCACCCTGCGCAACCTCAAGCGCCGGCTCGAGTCCACGGACTGAACGCGTTTCAGTCCTTGGCCGGCGAGGGATCCGGTATCTCGCCTGGCCGGTAGTTCGGCAGCCGACCTGCCGGGACGATCGCGGTAGCGCTGATACCGGCCAGGATGAGCAGCCCGAGTTTGAGCGTGCGCAGGCGGGCGTCTTCGTTGACTTCGGAGGTTCTTGGGCGCCGAGGTCACCAGAACGTTGAATACGAGGGTGACGAGTGCTCCCTGGCCGATGCCGAACACGATAAGTCCGGCGATCGTCGGCAAGGTCTCCCAGTTGTTGTTCACCACGTAGGCCAGCCAGATCAGGGCACCGGTGGTCAGCGTGAAGGAGAAAATGCCTATGATTCGGGCGCTGTCGTGCGTGTAGAACCGGATCCCGCGGCAGTCCGGCCAGGAGCCAGCGGGTAGTTCCGTAAGATGTCCTGGCGTTCGGGCTCGCTGCGATCGTCTTCGCAGGGCAGGCGGTATTCGAGATCGACTGCGGACGCGATCGACAGCTGGCCGTGGATCAGTTTGTCCGGTCTTTGCGGATTGATGGTGCTGTCCTGTACGACGATAGGGCGCCTATCCGTTTGTGGCCCAATGCGGGGTGGGTTCCCTGGTGACGGATCGCAGTGTGCACTTGCGGTCCAACCCAGAACAGATCGGCTTGTAGCGGCGGAGTGCGTGGAAATGCCAGCCGGGTCGTCGGAGTCGATGCCTCAGAACTCGACTGGGTCGCGGATGATCGGGCAGGTCATGCAGTGCCCACCGCCGCGGCCGCGGCCGAGTTCGGAGCCGACGATGGTGATGACTTCGATGCCTTGTTTACGGAGCTCGGTATTGGTGTGGGTATTGCGGTCGTAGGCGAACACGACGCCGGGTTCGACGGCGACCAGGTTGTTTCCGCTGTCCCATTGCTGGCGTTCGTTGGCGTAGTAGCCGCCGCCGGTCTCCACTACGCGCAGGGCATCGATACCGAGCGCCTTGGCGACAACGGTCAGGAACGTATCGGATTCGTCGACGACCTCGACCGGTTCCTTGTCTCCGGGACGCAGTGAGAAGGCGTGGATGCCGTAGACGATGTCCGGGAAGACGGTCACCAGGTCTCGGTCGGCGAAGGTGAAGACGGTGTCCAGGTGCATCGCCGTCCGGAGTTTCGGCATGCCGGCGGCGATGACGTGTTCGGCCGCGCCCTGATCGAACAAGGCCTTGGCGACCTGACTGATGGCCTGCCGGGACGTGCGCTCGCTCATTCCGACGAGGACGACGCCGTTGCCGACCGGCATGACGTCGCCGCCTTCGAATGTGGCCAGGCCCCAATCCCGTTCGGGATCACCCCACCAGATCTGGGATCCGGTGAAATCAGAATGGAAGGTGTAGATCGCCTTCATCAGCAGGGTTTCGTCGTGACGCGCGGGCCAGAACAGCGGGTTCAGCGTCACCCCTCCGTAAATCCAGCAGGTGGTGTCGCGGGTGTAGAGGGTGTTGGGCAACGGCGGCAGCAAGTACTCGCGTACTCCGGCCTGCCCGTCGGCCATGGCGCGATAACCGCGGCCACAGTCGGGTACGTCTGCGACGGCGAGTCCGCCGATAAGATGTATGGCCAGCGTGCGTTCGTCGAGCGATTCGAGGTATCCGCGGGTGTGCTCGATGAGTCCGAGGCCGACCTGGTTTCCGATCACGGTGCGGTCCAGGATCCAGTCTCTGGCCCCGGGGACTGCGAGGGTTTCGGCCAGCAGGTTGTGCAGCTCGACGACATCGACTCCGCGGTCGCGCAGCTTGGTCATGAAGTCGAAGTGGTCACGTTTGGCGTTCTGCACCCACAGCACGTCGTCGAAGAGCAGGTCGTCGCAGTTGGTGGGGGTGAGACGTTCATGGGCCAGCCCCGGCGCGCAGACGAGAACCTTGCGCAGCGTTCCGACCTCGGAGTGCACCCCGTAGGCGGCGGAAGGTTGCGTTCCGGTCATGTTTCTTCCCTCCTGAGCGTTGGTGATTGCGGCGTCTAGATGGAGATCAAACCGGTGGCCAGGCCGATTATTCCGGCGATCGCGCCGACGATCGAGACGACGAGCAGGACTATCTCCCAGCCTTGGAAGTATTTCTTTCTCTGCTCACGTCGTGCCAGCATGAACAGGATGGTGCCGGGGGCGTAGATGATGAACGACAGCAGCAGGAACTCGAGGCCGGCGGCGAAGATCATGAATGTCGTGTAGAAGGTGGCGACCGCGGCGATGACGAGTTCTTTGCGACGGTCTTCTGGGTGCAGGTCGGTGTAGGTCTCGCGGGTGATGGCCAGCTTCAGCGCATAGGCAGCGGCCAGCAGATAAGGCACCAGCGACAGCGAGCTGCACAGCTTGAGCGTGAACGTGAACGCGTCGTCGGAGAAAAGCGTGGTCAGCAGGACCAGCTGGATCAGGACCGAGGTGAAGGTCAATGCGACGACAGGAACCTTGTGGTTGTTCACTCGCCCCAGGAAGGAAGGCATATCATTGTCGGCCGCGGCGACGTAGAGAACCTCGGCGGCCATCAGCGTCCACGCCAGGTAGGCGCCGAGGACCGAGATGATCAGGCCGATGCTGATGAACCAGGCACCCCAGGTGCCGACCGCAGACTCGAACACCGGTGACATCGAGGGCTGCTGGACGGTGGCCAGTTGCTCGCGCGGCATGATGCCGAACGACACCATGGTCACCGTCGCGAAGATCGCTAGGACGCTGAGAAACCCCAGCACGGTGGCGCGGCCGATATCGGAGCGCTTTCGTGCGTATCGGGAGTAGACGCTCGCGCCTTCGATGCCGAGAAAGACGAACACCGTCACCAGCATGGTCGAGCGGATCTGCTCGAACAGCGATTCCGAATACTCGTCCCCGCCCCAGAAGTTATCGGCGAAAACGCCTGCGTCGAAATAGAACAGCAACACGATGATGAAGACCAGGATCGGCACGAGCTTGGCGATCGTGACGATCTTGTTGATCGCCGCCGCCTCCTGAACCCCGCGTAGCACCATGAAGTGGAACGCCCAGATGAACACCGTGGACAACAAGACCGCCGGAACGGTGTTGCCCTCACCGAAGACCGGGAGAACTTGCCCGAGCGTCGATTTGATGAGCACCCAGTAGGAAACGTTGCCGACACACGCGCTCGCCCAATATCCGAACGCCGAGAAGAAGCCCAGATATTGTCCGAACCCGGCCTTGGCGTAGGCGTAAACACCGGCATCGAGTTCAGGTTTGCGGACAGCCAAGGTCTGGAATACGAACGCCAGCATCAGCATGCCGGTTCCAGCGATGGTCCACGCGATCAGTGCACCGAAACCGCCGGTGGCCTGTCCGAAATTGCGGGGCAGCGAGAAGACTCCCGCTCCCACCATCGACCCGACGACCATCGCCGACAAAGTCAGCAGCGGCATCGTTTTCGTCGAGGTTTCTTCGGTCTTCGTCATCTGCAACCCCCGGGTCAACCTGTTGGATGTGACGGGTTGGAGCAAGCTGAATGTTAATGCGGAGCATTGGAAGCCGCGAGGGTTGGGTACCAGTAGGCGGTATCGTCGCCGGATCGTGATAGACCCTGCGATTCCAGTGCCATGGTCATTAGCACGTTCGTGCCGACTCGACGGGGAATTGCGTTTGCGCGGCTCCGGTGAGATCGAGTTCGACAGGGCCGAGTGCGCCGCTGATTGATCGTTGCCAGCCGCCGTCCGCTCCTACATCTGGTATCGAAGAATTGCGGCCGCGGGGCCATCGCCAGGGACCTCGGCACCGCGTACCGCCAGAACGCGGCCGTCTGTCAGCAGTGCGCGCCGGGCAATCTCGTCGAGGATGTCCGGACCGTTCTCGGCCGATTCCCCGAAGTTCACAGCACCGTCCTCGGCGGCGATGGTACCCGTGACGGTGGTATCGATGTCGACAACGAGTGTGTCGATCACGCCGTACGTCGCGGCGCGGGCGATATCGGCCAGGTCGGTCAAGGCTCGGCCCTCTCCGCGTCGGGTGTCGAACAGTTCGGCCAGTGTGGTGAGTTCAGCGTGGTAGTGGCGGTCCAGGATCTCGCGGGCACGTGCGGCGAGTTCCTCGTCACTGAGATGCTCAGGGTTGCCGGGCAGGGTTTCATCGAGCAGGTCGGTGTGGCTGTTGACTGAACGGAACAGTGCCGCGGTCGGCTCGGTCGCGGCCAGAATCAGCGGAGTATCTCGACCCGCGAGGATCGGGCGCAGCTCTTGGTCCACCGCGCGGGCATATTGGCGTACTCGCATTTTGCGGCCTTCGCTGCCCTGGACACGACCTTTCGGCGCACGATCACCCAACGACGATTTGCCGGCATGAGCCGCCGCGCTGGTCGGCATGCTCTTCGGAGTGATATCGGCGGCCGGTCGGTCGGCATCTGCTTCCACCAGGCGCGCAGCGCCGTCGGACAGGGCGAGGATGAACGCGGTCTGCGGGAAGGTCAGCGAGCGTAGTAGTGGCGTGAGCTGGAATCGGTCACCGACAGTGGTGGATTCGGTGAGCCGATTGGGGAGTCGGTAGATCCGAGCCCTGGTCGGGGTGGCCAGCACGACCAGGGTGCGCGACTGGTAGCGCCAGAATTCGTCGTCATTGATCAGGTCGTCGAACGCCTCGCTCAATGCTGCACGCGCATCGGAGGCGGTCACCGCGGTCAAGGCTTCGCGGACCTGGTTGGAAAAGGCGACGCGGTGGGCGTCGGGATTTGCCGGAGCTCCTTCGGTCGGGGTGTAAATCGATACACACGCCGAGACGAGAGTCGATGCGAGAGTGCTGATTTCACGGCGGGTCGGTAGGTCGGTGTGCAGCATCTTGCCTCCGTGTGAGTGGTTGCGGATCGAGTGAACGGTTGTCGCCTATCGGTGGGCTGCTGTCGAGTCGAGTGTGGTGGTGCGGGGCGGGTCAGGGATTTCGGCTAGGCGGTAGTTGGGCAGGTGGCTCGCGGGCACGATGGCGAGGGCACTGAGTCCGGCCAGGATTAGCAAACCGAATTTCAGGGTGCGCAGGCGGGGAATGTATGTGGAGACCGCTTGTTCGATATTCCCCACATCGAGGTCCATTCGAGCTCTCCTTCTGGCAGGAAAGGGCACGTCAGTCGACGACAGCGGCAACCGCGAGAACCACGCAGACGATGACGAAGTTGACGGCGATCAGCGGCCAGATGAAACGCAGATACTTGTCATAGCCGACTTTCGCCATCGCCAACCCGCCCACGACGACCACATTGGTCGGTGCGATGAGCATGGTGAGTCCGTGGCCCATCTGAAACGCCGTGATCACCAGTGCTCGGCTGACGCCGGCGAAGTCGCCCAGCGGCGCCAGCAGCGGCATCGCCAGCGTGGCATGCCCCGACGACGACGGGATCAGTACCGCCAGTGGGATATTGACGAGCATCACCAGGATCGCGAACACCCCGGCCGCGGCGCCGTCGACGAGTTGCTCCATGGCGTTGAGCACGGTGTCGAGGGTTTGGGTGTTGGTCATGATGACCGAGACGCCGCGCGCCAGCAGGATGACGATCGCGGGCCCGACCATGTCGCCTGCGCCGCGAGTGATGAGCGAGACGGTCTGCTTCTCCCCCATCCTGGCGACCACGCCGACGACGATCGCGGCGATGATGAACAGCATCGCCAACTGCGGGAACCACCAGTTGAGCTCGAACCAGTAAGGCTCGGTGAGGGTTTCGTGATACTGGTCGTATTCGGCGGGACCGGTGGTTGCCCCGAAGATCGCCGACCACGGGATAACGGAGAAGATCATCAGCGCGAAGGTGAACCCGGTGATGGCCAGCACCCATTTCTGGGTGGTGCTGAGCCGCTCGTCCAGGGCGCTGTCGGCTTCGTCCTCGGGATCTGGCTCCTCGCCGAATCCGACGATCGAGGCGGCCGGGTCTCGTCGCACCCGCGCGGCGTAGCGCAGCACGAACGCGACCGCGACCGCGGTCAGCACAATCCACAGGATGAACCGCAGCACGATGCCGTCACCGATCGAGACGCCCGCCTCACCGGAGGCGACACCGATCGAGAACGGGTTGACCGTCGAGGCCATATTGCCGACGAGCGCGCCGACGATGATGGTCGCCGCGGCGACCATCCGGTCGTAGCCAAGGGCCAGCATCAGGGGAATCACCAAGGCGTAGAAGCCGAAGGTCTCCACCGAGAAACCCATGGTCGTGCCGAGCACCGAGAACAGCACCATGATGACCGCGATCAGCAGCCATGCCTTGTCACGCAGTCGCGCACCCAGCCGCCCCACAGCGACCTCGAGGCTGCGGGTGGCGAAACTGACGGAGATGAACGCGCCGAGCGCCATGATGAACAACACGACACCGACCGAGCCGAACAGCCGACCCAGGTTGTCAGGGTCGACGAAACCTGTTGTCAGGTCCTGGACTCCGTACAGGCCGTTGACCGGAGCGAGGATCAGTTGCTGGATCCGTTCCCACCAGGACAGCGGCGCGGAGACCTCCTCGAATGTTCCCGGGATCGGCGCACCGTCGGCGTCGGTACCGAATCTGCCTGCCGGAATGAACAGGGCCGCGATCCAGACCAGCACCATGACGATCGCCAACACGGTGACGGCGCCGGGGAACTCGAATTTCTTGCGTGGCTGAACCTCCGGTGTCGGTTCAGCGGTGGTGCCGGCACTCATCGACCTGCTCCGTTTCGCGCCGCGGCGAAGTTCTCGCCGTACTCACGCAGGAACAACGCCTTGGCCAGCGTCGCTTTGGCCACCTCGTCGAGCAGCACACGCTCGTTGGGTCCGTGGATGTTGGCGTAGCCGTCGGTCGCGCCGAACAGCAGCTTCTCGGCCCCGGGGACCGCGGTGTGGAGCGCCATGACCAACGGGATCGAGCCGCCGCCTGCCATCTGTCCGGCTTCGGCGCCCCACGCCTGCCCCAGCGCGGACACGGCCGCGTCGAAGGCAGGACCGCCTGTCGGCGCGGCAAAACCGTTGCCGACTTCGCCCGCGGTGACGGAGAGTTCGATCCCGAACGGACGCAGCGCCCTGAGGTGGTCGATCACCGCGGCTTGCGCTTGGGCGGCATCCTGCTCCGGATGCACCCGCACATTCAGGACCGCGCGTGCCGATCCGGCGACAGCGTTGACCGAGGCATCGGGTGCCGGCGCGTCGAATCCGATCACCGTGATCGCCGGGCCCGACCAGATCCGTTCACCGATCCCGCCGGTACCCAGCAACGGCGTTCCGTCCACCACTTCGGCCAGTTCACGGAACTCGTCATCGGTGTAGGAGTTGCCGGTCCACGCCTCGCGGCGAAGCCCGTCTACCGCGACGTCGCCCGCATCGTCGTGGAGCGAGGACAGGGCCCGGATCAACGCCAACCGCGCATCCGGGGCGGCACCACCGTAGAGACCACTGTGCTTGTCCGCGTCCAGAGTTCGCGCTGCTACCGTGACCTGCGCCGACCCACGCAATGCCACCGTCAAGGTCGGTACGCCCGGCCGGACACTGCCGACATCGGCGATGACCATCGCGTCGGCCAGGAACGGGCCGGGATTCTCGACAGGATAGAAGTCGAAGGGACTACCGAATTCCTCCTGTCCTTCCAGCACGAGCTTGACGGTGACCGGCGGTGTGCCGCCGAAGGCGCGCAGGGCCCCGATGATGCTGATGATGTTGGCCTTGGAGTCCGCGGTGCCGCGCCCGTAGATGGCACCGTCGCGTTCCACCGGGTCGAACGGTGGGGTGTCCCACAGCTCGAGGTCCTCAGCGGGGACGACGTCGTAGTGGGTGTACATCAGCACAGTCGGTGCGCCGGGCGGTCCCGGGATCGTCGCCATGATGACCGGCGCGGTCTTGCCTTCGATCCGCAGATCCTCGATCTGCTCGACGCCGCTGTCTCGCAACAATTCGACGACCAGATCATGTGCCTGGAACAACGGCTCCGGTGGATATCCCTCGGTGGCGATCGACGGAATCCGGACCAACCGGATCAACTCGGAATACAGGTCCGGAAACAACGCGGTGACGGCCTGCTCGACCTTTGCGTCGGATGTCGGTGTGGACACAGCGATCCCTCACTTCTGCTAGCCGAGCCTGTCATTTGTGCGAACGACGGGTAGTGAGAACTCCGGTGACCCAGCCGACGAGGAACATCGCCAACAGGATCAACCACATCGGGGATCGAACCGAGATCAACAGGAATTCGATAGATACCTTTCCTCTGTTCTCCACCACGAAAACGATGGCGACGATGCTCAACCCGATGGCGAGCCATTGGGTTGGTGAGACGCGACTCAGCAGGGACCGCTTACCGGCGGCATCGTTCATCAGAGTCCTCCTTTCGACGGGTGGCGTTCATTCGGCGCCACGCAGGATCTCTCGCAAACGCTCGGTGTCGGCGATAGTCCAATCGGCGGGCGACAGGATCGCCGCCCACGCATCGGCGATATCGGCCTGGAAGGTGTGGCCGTGCCCGTCCGGCACATCGACCGAGACGGCCATGTCCGCCGACACCTGAAGAAATGTCACCACCGGGATCCAGCGGGTGCTCGGCAGGACATCGCGACCGCGTTCTTCGCTCAGCCAGTCCGGTTTCTGGAACAGCAGCCGCGGCGTCCACCAGGTGATCGGGTCGGAGGCGTGCTGGAGATAGACCACTTTGGGGGTGGCCCACGCGGTGTCGGGGCGGGCGAGATCCGGTGCGCCTGCGACGAATCGGACAGTGTGCCCGTCACGGTAGATCGGCAACCACTGCGGAGAACCCGGGTCGCGGCGTGCGGTGGCATCGCGCCACACCGGATTGGTCGCGGTGGGGCCGACGAACAGGACGCCGTCGGTGCGGGCCGCCATGTCCTGGATGCCGGAGAACGCCGCCTCACCACCGAAGGATCCGAGGCTCTCCCCGAAAACCACCAGCTTCGGCCGACGGTCGACCGGCAACAGGTCCCACTCGGCGTGCACCGCCTCGAACAATGCTTGACCGGCCTGTCGAGCGCGTTCCTGGTCGACGACAAAGGACAGCCAACTCGGCAGGTACGAGTACTGCATACTCACCAGCGCACTGTCACCGCCGGCCAGATACTCCAATGCCGAGGCGGTCGACTCGTTGATCCACCCGGTACCGGTGGTGGTCGCGATCCCGAGGACCGCTCGTTCGAATCCCCCGGCCCGCCGCAGCTCGGCAACCGCGAGATCCGCTTCGGCTCTGATCGTCTCCGCCGAGTCGAGGCCGGTGTAGACGCGAATCGGCTCGCGCGCAGGCCGTCCGCTGAATGCCGTCAATTCCAGCGCGGTCGGACCGTTGGACACGAAGATTCGGCCCTGCCTGCCCAGCGAGTCCCAGCTCACCAGCGACCCGGGGCCACCGGAACGCTCCGCGACGACGGGTTCCTCGGTCTCGGGCGAGCTCTCCTGGTTGACGGCCTTGAATGTCTCGTTGAGCATCGACATCCCCACGTCGGCCACCACCCCGTTGACCGCGGCCACAGCTACGGCGGCCACCACCACCCCGCCGAGCACCGCCGCGACGCGCGTGGGCATCACCCGCCCCAACAGCCCACCGACCCATCGCGACAACGCCCAGCACAGCCGCGACACCGCGATCAATACCGCGAACACCACGGCGGCGATCGCCACGATGATCGGATAGGCGTGCCACGGCAGGCCGCTCACCCCCATGAGCGAACGCAGATCACGTTGCCAATCGGCATACCAGGCCAGCACCGCGACCGATCCGAGGCAGGCCACGACGCCCAACCCCCACCGCAACACCGACGGCGTCGGCCTTGGCTGTCGTTGCAGCATCCACCGCAGCAGCGCGGCCACCGCGAGGCCGAGGCCGTATCCGAAGGCCGCCGCGGCACCGGTGACGATTCCCTGAAACAGCGGTCCTCGGGGCAACAGCGACGGCGTCAGCGACAACCAGACCAACACCAATGCCCCCACCGCCCCACCGAAGTGGAATCCCCGACGCCGAAAAGCGGGTTCCGCTGACGTGGAATTCATCAATTCCCCTGTGATTCGCCGAGATCCACCGGTGCACACATTTCGCTGTCGAACCCATTGTGGCGCTGCGACTCGAGCGCCGACTCGATGCTGTTCGTTCAATGTGGAACTATACGACCCGATCTCACCACAACACCGGGTTAACGCATTCGACACCAAGAATGTGATGTAACCGCAGGTCAAAGCTGATGACTCCGTTCGGTGCAACCACTGGACAGTGCAAACCAGCCAGAATGCACTACCGAACCGGACTTTTACACCACGCGAAGCGCGGCGATTCCCAGCCGAATTCGAGGAAACATCGCCGCGTCGCGGCTACTCGGGAACCATCGGTGGGCGGTCGGGAACGAGAAGGGCGGCGATCGCCGTGCCGATGCCGACGGCGTTGTTCTTGTTGGAATCGGAGGTCGGGCCGAGGGTGGCGTAGACGACCACGGTTGTCTCGGTTTTCGTGTCGTAGAAGGCAACGCCGTCGTAGCCGCCGTAGGACGGGTTCATGAACAGCCAGTCGGCGAGGTGGACCACGCCGAAGGCGAAGTATTTCTCGGTGGTGAAGGGGCCGAGGCCCGCGGTCGACGGACCCATCATCTGCTGGAACTGCTCCGGGGTGAGACGTTCACCCGTGCCGAGGGCGCGGACCCAGCGGCCGACGTCGGCGACGGTGGAGTTCATGTTGCCGCTGTGCAGGAAGGCGGTGGGGTTCCAGAAGGTGGAGTCTTCGAAGACGTTTCGTTCGTTCGTGTAGCCGTGCAGGATCGGTTCGTCGATCTGTGGGTCGAGTACGACTTTGCTGTCGTGCATGCCCAGTGGGTCGGTGATGTGTTCGGCGATCAGCTCGCCCAGTGGCTTGCCTGCGGCCTTGTGCAGGACTTCGCCGAGGACGACCAGATCGCTGTGGGCGTAGCCGAAGTTGGTGCCCGGCTCGAACAGGGGTGGGCGGGCGTTGGCGCGGTCGAGCAGCTGCTGTGCGGTCCATTCGCGGATCGGGTTCTCGCCGAAGATCTTCAGGAACTCCGGTTCGGTCACATAGTCGGAGATCCCCGAGGTGCTGTCGGCGAGCATCCGCGGGGTGATCTTGTCGGCGCGCGGGAAGTCGGGCAGCCAGCGAGCGATGGGTTCGTCGAGTTTCAGCACGCCCTGTCCGTCGAGTCGCCACAGGACGGTGGACAGCATGGGTTCCATGGGCTGGCCGACCCGCAACCGCATATCCGCTGTCGCGGGCACACCGAGCGGTGATCCGCCCAGCGCGCCGAGCGCGAGCTGCTCGGCACCCCGCCAGGCGCCGTAGACCGCGGAACTGAGGTCGAGTTCGGCCATCTCGGCGCGGACGATGTCGGTGATCTTCGACGCTTCGGCACTCTCGACCTGCGAGGACGGGGAGTCGGCTGACTTCTCCTGCGCAGTGCAGCCGCCCGTGGCGATAGCTAGCACGACCGCGAGCACCGCACATGCTCTGCGGTTTCCGCGATGCAGGGGCGACACGCTCATGACGGCGATCCCTTCGTTGAGGAAGCACTCACGATCAGCAGCGATGTCGAATCTACGCGCCGACCGCGCTCGACCTACCGAGACTCGCGAGCTGTTCGAGGTCCTGCGCCACCGGTGTTCACACGGCGACGAGACGCCGGCCGCGAGAGCGAAATCGGCCGCACCGGAAGTCGCGGCCCGATCATGACACCGATCTGCACGTTCACACTTTCCGCGGGCGGATGGAATTCGCGAGCATCACCTCGAGTTCGCTGACGACGTCGTCGAGCGGAACGGTCGAGCGCGAGGCCCGGCACAGGATGACCGCGCCTTCGATCGCGGCGATGGCCATCGTGGCCAGCCGGGCGGCGCGAGCCTGCTCCACGCCCTCCGCTGTCAATGAGCGGATCACCGCGTCCTGCCACCGCCGGAAGATGTCGGCGACAGCCGCGATCAGCTGCTGATCGTCTTCCGATCCGCCGACCGTCACCGACACCACCGGACATCCCGCCGCATAGTCGCTCTCATGCAGGATCTGGGTCCAGAATGCGCCGAATCGTCGTAGGGCGCCGACCGAACCCTCGCGCACCGATTCGTCGATGATCGCCGTGATGGCGTTGCCCGCGAGTTCGACTGCCTCGGCGATGATCTGATTCCGGCCACCGGAGAAGTGGTGATACACCGAGCCGCGGGGAGTCTGGCTACGGGTCAGGACGGCATCGACGGTGACTCCCGCGGCTCCCCGTTCCCGCAGGAGTTCTACCGCGCCGTAGAGCATCTTCTGCTTGGTCCCGCTCCGTGCCGCCACGTTTTCCTCCACGTCGAGGGCACAAAACTATCCACCCTGACATACAGCATAGTCGGGTGGGATCTCGCGCCTCGAGTACTCAACGGCGTCGTTTCGTCACCTGTGGTGGCACCCGCTTGATACAGTCCCAGACAGCTGACTACGGATGCGTAGATATTTTGTAAACATCCGTGTAGATCAGCGGTCAGATTCGGTCGAACAGCGTGCGACCGCATTGAACACGGGGTGATCGACATGGTATCGATAGACAACAAAGTAGCTGCTACAACGGATTTCGAACTCATCGTCAGGTTCTGTCTCGACTGGTGGCGCGATCACCCGCGGCAGTCGGCCGAGACCGCGGGCCGACAGGTCACCATGGCGTGGCAAGCTACCGCAGAGCTAGTCCGGGCACTGGTTCACCGGCGCTTTCCGATGGCAGAATTCCTCCGTCAGAGCTCATTCATGGCAGGTGTCTCAGCCACTCCGACTCTGCTGGTCGCCATCCCGATCGCGGCCATCGTTTCGATCCAGATCGGTTCGCTGGTCAGCCAGGTCGGCGCGACGACCTTCATCGGCGCGGTCAATGGCCTCGGCATCATCCGCCAGGGCGCGCCGCTGGTCACCTCCCTGATGATCGCGGGCGCGGTCGGCTCGTCGATCTGCGCCGATCTCGGTTCCCGCACCATCCGCGAGGAGATCGATGCCATGCGGGTGATGGGCGTCGATCCGGTCCGCAGGCTGGTCGCGCCGCGACTGCTCGCCGCGGTGCTGGTGAGCGTGCTGCTGTGTGGGTTCGTGGTGTTCATCGGCTTCGCCACCGGCTATCTGTTCAACATCTACATCCAGGACGGCACACCCGGTTCCTACATCAGCACCTTCGCCTCGTTCGCCGTCGCGAGCGATCTGCTGGTCGCGCTGGTGAAGGCAGCGGTATTCGGCGCACTCACCGCGATCATCGCCTGCGATTGCGGCCTGAACACCAAGGGTGGACCGGGAGGTGTCGCGAACGCGGTCAACTCCGCGGTGGTCAGCTCGGCGATCGTGCTGTTCGCCGCCAATATCGCGCTCACCCAGATCTACAACACCCTGTTCCCCGCCAAGGTGCTGTGACATGACGAACTACCTACCGCCCCTGCTGCGTCCGCTCCGCGCGGTCAAGGCCGCGACCGACCCGATCACCGAGGCCAACGCGAGACTGGGACATCAGGGCGTCGTCTTCGTGGAAACGTTGCTGGCGATCCCGTTCGTCCTTCGGCACTACCGCAAAGAGGTTGTTCGGCTGATCGTCGACGTCACCTGGGGAAACGGCGCGCTGGTGGTCGGTGGCGGCACGGTCGGCGTGATCCTGATCCTGTGCGGCTTCGGCGGTATCACCGTGGGAATGGAATCGCATTCCGCCTTGGATCTGCTGACGATGAGCCCGCTCACCGGCGCGATCTCCGGTTTCGCCACCACCCGCGAACTGGCGCCCCTGCTGGCCACCATCGCCTTCGCCGCCCAGGCCGGCTGCCGGTTCACCGCCCAGATCGGCTCGATGCGGATCGCCGAGGAGATCGACGCGCTCGAGTCGATGGCGATTCGCCCGCTCCCCTACCTGATCACCACCCGCATGCTGGCTGCCGCGGTCGCGATCCTGCCGCTCTACAGCGTCGGCATGGCCACCGCCTACCTCACCACCAAGATCACCGCGTTCTTCCTGGGGGGCAACGGCATCGGCACCTATGACCACTACTTCCACCAGTTCCTCGACCCGGGCGACATCGTCTACTCGGTCCTCAAAGCGGTCGCGTTCGTGCTCGTCGCCACGTTCATCCAATGCCACTTCGGCTACATCGCCGCGGGCGGACCGGAAGGCGTCGGGGTCGCGGCCGGGCGCGCGATCAAGATGACGATCATCGTCGTCGTTTTCCTCAATCTGCTTCTCACACTCGCGATCTGGGGCGTCGACTCCGGTATCCGGATCTCCGGATAGGGGGACTGCTATGTATCCGGATCCCAGTGGACGCGGCTGGTCGCGCGGGCGGCTCAGTGTGGCCGGTGTAGCGATGACGCTGAGCCTTTCCGGTGTTGTCGCGCTGCTCGGTCTGCGCTACGCAGGCCATTTCGAGGAGACCGTCGCGGTGACGGCACGGATGACCAGCACCGGCGACGGGCTACCTGCCCGCGCCGACGTGCGTTTCCGCGGACTGCTGGTCGGCGCGGTGTCGCAGGTGCAGATCGCGGAGAAGGGGCTGAGCCAGCGGGTGGAACTCGACCTCGAACCTGCCGCTGCCTCGGCCATCCCGGCCTCGGTGACGGCTCGTGTCGTGCCTGCCAACATTTTCGGCGTCACCTCGATCGAACTCGTGGACAACGGCCCGGCCGCGACGCCATTGCGCGCGGGTGCTGTCGTGGAGCAGGACACCAGCCGCGCCACCGTGGCCCTCCAGACCACGCTCACCACGTTGCGTGACGTCCTCGATCGCATCCAGCCCGCCAAACTCGCCCGGGTGCTGGCCACCCTGGCCGAGGCACTCGACGGTGACGCCCGGCTGCCCGGCTCCACGATCGAGCGCCTCGACCGGTGGATCACCGAGGTCCGCGCGATGCCCGGGATCGGCGATCTGCTGGGCGACCTCGGCGCGGCCACCGCGGCAGTGAATCAGTCGGCACCCGAACTCGCCGATGCCCTCGGCAAATCGGTGCAGACGGCACACACGATCACCGTTCGCCGCAATCAGGTGATCGATCTGCTCACCTCGGCAGGCGCGGCCACCGACGCGACCCAGGCTTTGTTCGCCCGGAACCCGGACGCGGGCAAGGAGCTCGTCGTCGGACTGGACGAGACATTCGGCGCGCTCGCGGCGGATCCGTCGGCGTTGACCGACACCGTCACCGCGCTCGGCGATTCCCTGAGTCGCCTCGCCACCGTCTTCCATTGGGGGCCGAGCAAGCAGATGCAGTGGGACGTCACGGTCTCGTTCACGCCGTTCCGCCAGTACACGGCGGCCGACTGCCCGCGTTATGGCAGCCAGGCCGGACCACGGTGCGATACCGGCAGCATCCCGGATTCGGCTGCACCACAGTCTTATCCGGCCCAGTTGATTCCCGGCTGGCTGGCTTCCGCAGGGCCTGCGCCGATTCCCACCATGCCGGCCCTGCCCACCCTGCCGAATCTTCCGGCGCTGCCGATCATCCCCGGACTCTCGCTACCCGGTTTGGTGATCCCCGGCATCACCGCACCGGCGAGTTCGGCTCCGCAACCCGGCCACCGAGCCGGACCGGTCGCGCTCACCGGCCCCGCCGCGGTAGCCGCGTTCCTCGGCGAGCGCCCGAACACCACCCAGCAGCTGCTGCTCGGCGCCGTCCTCACCGGGGCGACCGTGACGGTCGCACCACCATCATCAGGAGATCACTGAGATGCGCACCCGTACTATCCATTTCGGTCTCGCCGCCTTCGTCGCACTGTCCATGATCGCGACCTACACGATCTGGTCGACCTTGCAGCGTTCGGTGCCCGGGGACACCCATCGTTACAGCGCCACCTTCACCGACGTGCTCGGCTTGCGCACCGGCGACGACGTGCGGATCGCCGGCGTGCGCGTCGGCCGGGTCGACGCGATCGACCTGGTCGACCGCCGCAATGCCGAGGTGACCCTGTCCGTACAGTCCCGCCAGCACCTGAGCACCACCACGAAAGCGCTGATCCGCTACCAGAATCTGATCGGCCAGCGCTACGTCGCGCTGGCCGTGGGCGAATCGGCGGGTGAACCATTACCCGCGGGCGGCTCGATTCCCTTGGCGCGCACGGAATCATCGTTCGACGTCTCCACCATGCTGTCGGGCTTCGAACCACTGTTCAGCCTGCTGCAACCCGACGAGGTGAACTCACTGTCGGAAACCCTGGTGCAGGCGCTGCAGGGTGACGGAGTGTCGTTGTCGGCCTTGATCACCCAGGCCGCCGCGCTGGCAACGACCTTCTCCGAACGCGACGAGATCCTCGGCGCGGTGATCACCAACCTCAGCGATGTCATCACCAGCCTGGCCAACCGCAGCGGCGAGCTGGAGACCCTGATCACCCAGTCCCGTGCCCTGGTCAGCGGGCTGTACGAACAAGGCGAGGTGCTCAAAGGCTCGGTCACCGGCATCGCCGAGTCGACGACGAAACTCACCGACCTCATCACCAGGGTCGCACCGGGGATGGCGCAGGCACAGCGACAGGCCAGCGAGGGCGTCGACCTGCTGCTGTCCAACGTGCGCGCCTCGATCAGTCGGCAATCGAACTCCCGCTGATCCTTGCCGGGCTCGCCCGGATCAGCGGCAACGGCACCTACGTCAATACCTATGTCTGCAGCCTGGATGTCTCGCTGTGGGGCGTGCTGTTTCCCCACGGAATGTTCTCCCAGGTCGGCGGCAACGAACACTCGGAAGTCTGCCGATGATCAAATTCCTGTTCTCCCTTGTCCTCACGACCTTGCGCGATGCGTTCCGCAGCCGGAACTTCACCCTCGGCATCGCGGCCGGGGTCACGGTGATCGTGCTCGTCCTCGGATCCGGGATCCTCTCCCGCGCACACCTCGGCGAGGACACCGTCCACGCGGAATTCGCCCAGGCCGCGGGCCTGCGGACCGGCAACAGCGTCGATGTGGCCGGAATCGAAGTCGGCACGGTCACCGCCGTGCGGCTCGAACGCGACCGCGTGCTGGTCACGATGAGTGTGCGGCCCGACCTCGGCGTGGGGCACGACGCGAAAGCGGCGATCAAGATGTCGACCATTCTCGGCAAGATGCACGTCGAGCTCGATCCGGGGACCGAGGGGCCACTACCAGCTTCACGTATCCCGTTGTCGGCCACCACCGTTCCCTACAACCTGGCCAAGGTCGTGAACGATCCGAAGTATCGCAATTCCTTCGAGCATCTCGAACGACTCGATCCGAACGCGCTGCGCGCGAGCCTGGACGCGGTGAGCACGCAGCTGGGCGATTCACCGCAGCTCACCGCCCAGGCGCTCGACAGTGTCGGCGCGCTGGCCAAGGTGATCGCCTCCCGGCGTGACGAAGTGGACCAGCTGCTGGGCAGCATGGATCAGGTTTCCGGCCTGATCGCCGACAACCAGAACAGCGTGCTGGTGCTGCTGACCAACGGCCAGGCGATCGGCGACTCCGTCATCCAGCGCCGCGATCTGATCAGAGCGCTACTCGACAACATCGCGGCCGCCTCGAAGATCCTGCAGGACATGGGCGTCGACGACGGCGGCAGGCTCGGCCCGCTCATCCACAGTCTGAACACGATGTCGCAAGGGCTGGAAAAGAACCGCGAACACCTCGACGCGCTGTATCAGGTGATGCCGGTGGCGGTCCGCCAATTCAACAACTCGTTCGCGCAGGGACCCTACGGCGACATCTACCTGCCGTGGATTTTCCCGGACAACTGGCTGTGTCTGGCCGACGCGGTAGAAGGGTGCAAATGATGCGCAGAGTGCTCCAATGCCTCGCGCTGGTGATCGTCACCGGCATCGGTGCGGGCTGTTCCTCGATCCCAGTGTCGCTGCGCCCCGACGCCATCCACCTCACCGCGGACTTCGAAGGCGCCGCCGGCCTGTTCGTCGGCAATGACGTCTCGGTCCTCGGCGTCCCGATCGGGCGAGTCGACGCGATCGTGCCCAAGGGCGCCTTCGTCGAAGTGCGGATGACGATCGAGCCAGGCGTCGAGCTGCCTGCGGACGCCATGGCCGCCCTGGTCTCCCCCCAGCTCATCACCAACCGGCACGTGGAATTGACTCCCGCCTACATCGGCGAAGGGCCCACTCTCGCCGACGGCGCCCACATACCGCTGGCGCGCACCAAGACTCCGGTCGAACTCGACCGCATCCTGCGCAACTTCGAACAACTCGGCGAAGCGTTGAAGGGCGACAACGCCAATGGCCCGATGGCCAGCCGGGTGCTGTTCCCGATGCTCGACGGCAACGGGGATCGCATCCGCGAGACACTCGACGTCCTCTCCACGACATTCGAGGTGTCGCTGGCCAATAAGGACCAGATCTCACGCACCATCGTCGAACTCAACGAGCTCACCACCATGATCGCCGGAAACGACCAGACCGTCCGGGACTTCAGCGGCCGGCTGACCGAACTCGTCGCCCTGCTCGCCGAGCAGGCACCGGGCTTGGCCGCGGTCCTCACCCAGGTGAACGACTTCATCGCCAACACCTCCACGGTGCTGGCCGAGAATCGGGTACCACTCACCGACGCGGTGAACCGCCTGGTCACCATTACCGGCCAAATGCGCGACAACGCACGCGGGCTCACCGAGATCGTCGATGTGACGCCGCTGATGGCCGACAACTTCGCCCGCGCGGTCAGCACCGACCAGCAGGCGCTGCGGCTACATCTGCTCACCGACAAATCGTTGCTGGACAACGAAACTCTGTCGCTGCTGTGTGAGCGGGTCGCCTTGCGCGCCGATGGCTGCCGGACGGGCAAACTCATGGACTTCGGTCCGGACTTCGGTCTGACTGCCGCACTGCTGGGACTCTCCGAATGAACAGAACCACGCGCCTCACCGTCACCGCGCTGGCCGCGATCAGCCTGTGCTCGTGCACGGTCACCGTCGACAACGTCCCGCTGCCACGCCCCGGTGTCGACGGGCCCTCCTACCGCTTGCACGCGGTGTTCGACAACGCGCTCAACCTGCCCGAACGGGCCAGGGTCAAGATCGGTGGCACCGACGTCGGAGTCGTCACCAGGATCGATACGACGAACTTCCTGGCCGATGTCGAGCTCGAGGTGCGCCGCGATATCGCACTGCCGCAGGGCACCCGCACCGAATTGCGGCAGCCGACTCCACTGGGCGACATCCACGTCGCCATCGTGCTGCCAGCGCACCGCCCCGGCACTCCGTTGCTCGCCGACGGCGATGTCATCGACCGCGAGCACACCTCGGCGGGCGCCTCGGTCGAGGAGTTGATGATGGCGATGTCGATGCTGCTCGACGGTGGCGCGATGAACCAGGTCGCCCGCATCACCTCGGAACTGAACGCGATCGTCGGCGGACGCGGACCCCAGCTGTCGCACCTGCTCACCGAACTCACCGCGACGCTGAGCGCGTTGAATCAGCGCACCGGGCAGATCGATTCGGTCTTGCACGGACTCGACGGGCTCACCTCCACGTTGCGCGCCCGCAAGGCCGAACTCGGTCAGGCAGCCGATACCTTCCCCGATCTGATCGCCGTGATCGCCGAGAACAATCGCGCCATCACCGATCTCACGACGAAGGTGTCCACGGTCACCGCCGCGCTCGGCGATTTCACCTCGACCACCGGCCCCGAATTCCTCAGTCTGTTCGACAGCGTGCAGGGATTGATGACCGGATTCACCCGGATGGGGGACAACTTGGGCACCACGCTGGACAGGCTCAACACACTGGGCCCGGTGGCCCGGGCGTCGATGCGAGGGTCGAGTCTGGCTGTCGCGGCACGGATCTCGTATCTGGACATCGGCGCGCTCACCGACACCGAGGGCAGCAGGCTGCCCGACGGCACCGACGTCACCGCGTTCATCGGCAGTCTCTCCCAGGTGTTGGCCCGGGTGCTCGGCCGGCTGCAGGGAGGTCATCGATGATCGCGCGCGCCGCTACCCTGGTCGTCGCGCTGGCACGCTGGGCCGAGCGCCACAAGACAGCCGGGGCCATGCTCGGCATGATCGGGTTGCTCGTCATCGGTTCCGGCTACATCGCCATCGATGTCGTCGGCGTGCGGCCACTGCGCACGACCTACACCGTGCGGGTCCAGCTCGACAGCTCCGGCGGCCGGCTCCCCCACAGCAATGTCACCGTGCGCGGGGTGCGGGTCGGCGCGGTACGCGCCATCGCACTCGACGGTCCGGGCATTCTCGCCGAGGCCGAGATCGACAGCGCCACAGCGATTCCCGTTGGTTCACCGGTAGCGATCGGGCGTCGTTCGGCCGCGGGCGAACAGTACCTCGACTTCCGGCCGACCACCGGCGAGGCGCCCTACCTCGCCGACGGTGCGACTGTGGCCGCCGACCAGGTGAGCACTCCGGTCACGATCGACTCGTTCCTGGACAACACCGGAGCCCTCATCGCCGGAATGAACCCGGATCGGCTCACCGTGATCGTCGACGAACTCGATCGCGCGCTGCAGGGCGGCCCCGATGTCCTGCGCACTGTGATCAGCGGTCTGAGCCAGGCGATGACCGGCCTCACCGGGTTGCTCCCGCAGACCACCGAACTGCTTCGCAATCTGCGGGTCATCGCCGACACCACCGCACACGCCCAGCCCGACCTCGCCACCCTGGTGCGCGGGTCGAGCGCGCTGTTCGACCAGATGAACGCCGCCGACCACGAGGTGCGCGAACTCCTCGACGAGGGTCCGGGCAGGCTCACCACACTCGGCGGCGTGCTCACCGAAACCAGCGACCCCCTCACCAGCCTGGTGACCAACTTCGTCGCCATCACCCGAGCGGCTCGCTTGCGAACCCCAGCCATGTCGGCACTGTTTCCCGCCTTACGAGCCGGTGTAGTCGCCCTCGGAGTTCCGGCCCACGACAATGCCTTCCACACCATGGCAGACATCTGGCCGCGTCCCACCTGCGAGTACGAGACCATCCCGGTCTCCCCGGCCGAGGTCTCCGACGGTCGCGGGCGGCTCTACAACTACTGCGTCACCAGCCATCCCGAGCTGCAGGTCCGCGGATCGGCCAACGCACCGCGCCCCGCCGGACCCGACAACGGTTCGGGCCCACCGCCCGGCATCACCGGCGACGAGCTCTCGGTCCCCTTGCCCGCCAACTGATTCCCACCTATCGAGGACGTACCGATGACCACCGATATCCAGCCACCGACCACCGCCGACTCGACCTCCGAAACCACCGAACCGACTGCGCGATCTCGGCGAAATACCGTCCGCCGCTTCATGATCCCGGCGGCCGCGGTGATCACGACCGCCGCCGTCGCCGTCGCGTCCTTACTCGCCGTGGACAACCACCGGATCCGCGCCCGCGAACAGGCGCGCGAGTCCGCGCTGCAGGCGGCCTGCACCTACGCCCCGACGCTGGCTCGCTACGACGCCAAAGATCTCGACACCTATTTCGCCGCGGTGCTGGCGGGCGCCACCGGCAGCTGGAAGACCGAATTCGACGCCACCAGCAGGGATCTGCGCGATGTGCTCACTCAGGGACAAGTGGTCTCCACGGTCGGCAAGGTCACCTGCGCCATCGAGTCCGCCGACGAGACCTCCGCGACAGCGGTGGCCGTCATCGATCAGACCATCACCAGCCTCGGCACCAAGGGCGCGCCCGCGCCCGGCCAGCTCTCGGTGAGCATGTCGCTGCGCAAAGACGCCGACCGTTGGCTGGTCAGCGAAGTCAGCACCCCGACACTGTCGCACTGATCGACAGGAGCTCCGGTGCACCACAATGGTCTCCCGGTCGTGAAATGGGTTGCCCTTCCGGCCTTCTCGTTCGAATTCCGGCCGAAAAATGCCGCGCGACCCGTAGCGGCCCGCAGCATGCACTGATATTGTCTTACTTGAAAGTTACACGCGAGTAGTAATTGATTCGACCGACTCGCGATCGACAGCAAGAATTTTGGGGAGAATCGCATGGCAACATTACGAACCTGGTTGTCGCTACCGGCGGTGGAACCGGCCGAGGACTACGGCTTCTTCGGACCCGATTCCGTCGCGTGGCGGGTATGGAGTTACCCGACCGGATTGACCATCGGCTTTCAGCGAGCGGTCGTCATCGAGGAACTCGACCCCGCACTGATCGCAGCGGTCGACAAGACCAGTGCGATCTATAGCCGCCCCCGCACCCGCTATGACCGGACATTGCGCTACTTCGCCATGGTGATGTTCGCCGACAGTCGGTCAACGGCCGCCGCCGCCGATGTCTTGGTCAAGATCCATTCCAAGGCAGTGGGAATCGATCCGGTGACAGGTCGGTACTACGACGCGAATGATCCGCAATCACAGCTGTGGATTCACCTCACCGCGTGGCATTCACTGCTGGTCGCCTACGAGAAATTCGGTCCGGGGCGGCTCAGCGCGGACGACGAATCCCAGTACTGGCACGAATGCGCGCGTGCCGCCGAACTCCAAACCTGCGATACAGCAGATATTCCCCGCACTCGCGAGGGTGTCGCACAGTACTTCGAACGCATGCGGCCAGAACTCATCGGATCCGATATCGCCAAGAAGGCGATGAATCATCTCCTCGACGCCGAGGTGATGCTGCCGCCGATGCCGCTCGTGCTGCGACCACTGTTCAAGATCGTCGCGGCATTCCTCCGGCGTGGAACATTGGCCACGATGCCACGCTGGATGCGGGAGATGGCCGGGTTGCCGAGCGGACGGGTGCTGGACCTCCTCGTTGTCCCCTGGCTGAGCGCGGCGATGACAGTGGTCAGTGTGAACACCCGGCTGCAATTGTTACTGCTGCAATTGATCTCCCCCACGACCGTGCCGGTGGCGGCACCGATGCTGCTCGGGGTAGTGCCGAAGAATCCGGTGACGATGACACCCCGACAGGCGCAGAAAACCTACGGATACGACATCCCGTCGCAAGCCCACCACGCACTTCGTGCGAAACAGCGCAATCGCGTGCTCGGCGAGGGCCTACCACCCTCCGATGAGGGGCTCATCGAGTCACAGCCGATCCTCGGCGACATCGCCTGAACAGGGAAAAGAGAGCAACAGTGTTGACGAAACTCATGGAACGACAGATCAGTATCCGTCAGATGATGTTTCTGGCAATCGCCGGGGGCGTCCCCTATTTTACGATCGGTGTGATCTGGTTGATCACGCACGACAGCCATTTGGGCGACTTACACGGACTCGACCGGGTGTTCTCCCTCATCGGCGAGGTAATCGCCTGGCCGGTGCTGATCATCGCCGATATCGACCTACGATAGTCGACCGGAACGAATCCGCTCACCGCGTGCGCGGTGAGCGGATTCACCGATAGTTTTCGACGTGCCGCTCAATCAGATCGAGCACCGCGGTCGCTCTCTCGAACAGTGGCGGCGTCGGGGTCGTTGGGCAAGGTGCGGGCCATGGATCGCACAGTGGCACGCAATCTTTCGGGCGGAAAGCGTTGCGGATCCGACAGAACCATCCGGCCCAGCACTTCGGTGAACCCGAGCATCACGTGCGCGATCAGTTCGACGTCGGCCTCGCGTGGGCCACCGCGCACGGCGAAACCCGCCGTCAACAGCTCGACACACTGATCGAGCAGCTTGTCGCGAGCTGCACCGAGTAGCTCGCGATAATCGGTCGGCGCGCCATCGCTGTGCAACAGAATCAGGCGCCAGCGGGTAGGCGCCGCGGCGACGGATTCGAGAAAAGCCATCACCGCCGCGACATACTCCCGGTCGGGATCGGATTCCTGCAGGTCACGCGGCATGGCCGCGAAGACCTGCCCCATTCCCCGTGAATGTTCGCGGTGCAGCAGATGCGCCACCAACTCCGGCGCCGAGGGATACATCGCGTACAGCACCGGCTTGGCGACTCCCGCCTCCTTGGCGACTGCCTGCATCGTCAAGTTCGCGAGCCCCGCATCACCGACGACACGAAGCGCGGCGTCGAGCAGTTGGGTTCTCCGCTCATCCGGCGGCAGCCGCGGCCCGTTGCGGCGCTTCGGGCGAGCGTTGGTCGGCATACTCTCGGTACTCACCACAACATCATCGCGCACACCAGCAGTTGCCGTCAGCGAACCCTCGGGGAGAAATACCCGACGACCGCCGCGCAAATTCGTTCATACGGGAGCGAGAATTAGCATCACCACCCGCACATAATTTACGATGCGGTGCGATTCAGCACGAACAGCGGATTCGAGGGGCTGAATCGTGAGCCAGAATATCCTCGTACACGTCTCGCCCGATTTCGTCGGTCACAATGCGCAGCGCGCCTGTGCCGGTGAGGTTTCGAGGTCGATGAGGTACGCCGCGACGATATCGTCGACACACTTGCTGGTTCCTACCGAGGCGATGGTGTGCCGTTCGCCCTCGCCTGTCAGCATCCTGCCGCCGAGGGTCTTCGCCAGGCTGATGCCACCCGCGTAGGGAGTGGTCGGATCGCCCGCGATCGAAATCGTCAGCGGGGTCTGGGTGCACGCGGCCAGGACGCCCGCGAGTCCGCCGCTTGCCTGTGCGATCGGCTCGCCGTTGATCGCACGCAATGCGGTCAGAACCAGCGCGACGACAACGGCCGTTCCGATCGCGATGGGCAGTGCGACAAGGGCATTAGCGACTACGAACACGACGATCGGCACCACCGTGTAGATCATGCCCTTCGTGCCACCGAAGTTGTCGAGTAGGGCCCGGGGTCGGGTCGGCCTGTTCGGGCTTGTGCGAGTGCCGATCGGAGATGGTCATGTCGTTCTCCTCGTCAGAGTGTGCGCTCGTACCTTCACGCTGACAAGCTTGACCGTTGGAGCATGACGAAAAACAGTGCACGGCATCATGATTTGACCATGACGCGGTCACACGGATGCCATGACGTTTGTCATGGCGGCACCGCGAACAGGGCTGCCGTGCCGTCGGCCGCGGGGGGGGGGGGGGCCCCCCCCCCCCCCCCCCCCCCCCAAAAGCCCAAACGGGGGGGGCCCCGGCGCCCCCGGCCGGGGGGCCCGGGGTGCCCCCGCGGGCCCCCGGGGGGATTAAAAAAAAGAAAGGGGC